>JAFGIA010000191.1 GCA_016929795.1 Anaerolineae bacterium | reverse complement strand
GCCACGCGTCCCCCCCCCCCCTCTTCCCGCCCCCAAAGAGGGCCCCGGCACCGGCAAGGTTGTTGTCATCTCGTCGCTGTCTGTGCTGTTCATCTTTATGATCCTGGCCTGCCTCTTTGTCGGAGCCTACGCGGTCATTGCCTCCGATCTCCCCCCGGCCGAGGCACTGCGCGGGCGCTCTGCGCCCTTTGTCAGCACCCAGATCTTTGACCGCAACGGGCACCTGCTCCACGAGATCCTCGATCCAACCGGCGGGCGGCGCATCCTCATCCCCTACCAGGAGATCTCTCCCTACCTGGTCAATGCCACCGTCGCCACCGAGGACCCGCGCTTCTGGCAGCACCCGGGCGTCGATCCGATCGGCATCGCACGCGCCATCCTGCAGAACGTGGAGGCAGGCGGCGTGGTGTCGGGCGCCAGCACCATCCCGCAGCAGTTGGTGCGCCTCGTCCTCCTGTCGCCCGAAGAGCGCACCGAACAATCGCTCCAGCGCAAGGTGCGCGAGGCCGTGCTTGCCTCCGAGGTGACACGCCGCTATTCCAAGCGCGACATCCTCGAGATCTATCTTAACGAGATTAACTATGGCAACCTGGCTTACGGCATCGAAGCGGCAGCCGAGACCTATTTCAATACCACGGCCAGCGACCTGTCGCTGGCACAGGCATCCTTCCTGGCCGGCCTGCCGCAAGCGCCCGCCTACTGGGACCCCTACAGCAACTTTGAAGGGGCCAAGCGCCGCCAGGGTGTTGTGCTGCGCCTGATGGTTGAGGCGGGGTATATCACACAGGCGGAGGCCGACGCCGCGTTGGTCGCAGAGCTGGTGCTCGAGCCGCGCCGGGTGCGCACCGACGCACCCCACTTTGTCACCTGGGTCCAGCAACTCCTGGAGCAAAAGTATGGCGCCGACGTCATCTATCGCAGTGGCCTGCGCGTGTACACAACCCTCGACGCCGACCTCCAGAATATCGCTGAGGAAGAAGTTCGTGCCCACCTGCAAACTCTGGCCGATCGCCATGCTACCAACACCGCCGTCGTCGCCATGCGCCCCGGAACCGGCGAGATCCTCGTTATGCTCGGCAGCGCCGACTTTAACGACGTGTCCATCGACGGGCAGGTGAATGTCGCGCTCCGGCCGCGCCAGCCAGGCTCGTCGATCAAGCCGGTGACCTATATCACCGCGTTCGAAAAGGGATGGACGCCGGCGACCCTGATCTGGGACGTGCGTACCGAGTTCCAAGATGATCTCGGCCGGCCCTACGTGCCCAAGAACTATGACGACACAGAGCACGGCCCCGTGCGGGTGCGCGAGGCCCTCGCGCGCTCCCTCAACATCCCGGCGGTCAAGACCCTCGATTTTGTCGGCCTGCCGGCCATGCTCGACACAGCCCGCCGCCTGGGCATCGACTCGCTCAACCGGCCCGACTATGGCCTGAGCCTTACCCTCGGCGGTGGAGAGGTAACACTCCTCGAAATGACTGGCGCCTATGCCACATTGGCGAACGGCGGCAGGCGCGTGCCTGCTGTTGCCATCTTGCGCGTCGAGGATTCGTCGGGCCGCATCATTGAAGAATACCAGCCGCCACCTGGCCAGCAAGTGGTCAGCCCTCAGCATGCATACCTGATCACCGACATTCTCGCCGACAATGCAGCGCGCGCGCCGTCGTTCGGCGAGAACAATGTCCTCCGCCTGTCGCGCCCGGCAGCCGCCAAGACCGGCACCACCGACGACTATCGCGATGCGTGGACCATCGGCTACACGCCGGGCCTCGTCACAGGCGTGTGGGTGGGCAACGCCGACAACACGCCGATGCAGAATGTCTCGGGCGCCCGTGGCGCCGGGCCCATCTGGCACAACGTGATGGAGCGCGCACTTGCCGGCAGGCCCGCCGAGCAATTCGCCCGGCCCGACGGCATCGAGGAGTACGTCATCAGCGTCGACTCTGGGGCACAGCCAAGCGAGGCGACGCCATCCGATAGGCAGCGCGTCGAGATCTTTGCCGCCGGCCAGCCACCGCTCGGCCCCGAGTTTGACTTTTACCAATTCGTACCGATCGACATCAGCACCGGCGCACTGGCCACAGAGTACTGCCCTGAGCACGTCGTGGAGCGACGCTATTTTTACGTGCTGCCAGGCGAAGAAGGTCAGCGCTGGGCACAGCAACACAACATCCCACAGCCACCCACCGAGCCCTGCCCGGTGCATACCGGACCCTCCGACGTCGCCATCTTGCAGCCACTACCTGGCGAGACGGTAGGCGGCGAGGTGTATATCTCGGGCCGCACAAACGTGCCGGGTTTTGACTACTATGTCGTCGAGTACGGAGAGGGCCGCGACCCTATTGGTTGGGGCCACGTCTCCGGGCCGGTGTACGCGGCGGTAGATGGCGGGCTGCTCGCGGTGTGGAATGTCTTGCCGCTCGACAACCGAGACTATACGCTGCGCGTGCTGGTGTTCGACCAGGCGGGGAACGCCGTCGAGGCGCGCACGTGGGTGATTGTACAGAATGCACTGCCCACCTCGACGCTCACACCGACCTGGACTCCGACCGCCGCACCCACGATCACGCCACTGCCGAGCGCCACCCCTACCTGGATCCCGACTGCGGAGCCACCCACCCCCACCTGGACCCCGACTGCGGAGCCACCCACCCCTACCTGGACCCCGACTGCGGAGCCACCCACTCCTACCTGGACCCCGACTGCGGAGCCACCCACCCCCACCTGGACCCCCGAAATCACGCCGACGGCGACGATAGAACCCTAGCCCCCTGTTATCACTGCGTTGAGTCGCCAGGACACCGACCGGCACGGAGCGCACTGGGCAGTGCGCCCGGTGCCGGCCAGCGTTTCAGTGACTCGGTACGCCTGGATGCAACCCCTCGCCGGGTTGTCTAGTTGCGCCGTTTGTGTTATAATGGCACGTGTTCTATCTTGTATCCTGTTCCGTTTTTCTTGTTTTTTTCGGAGGCAAAGGCTAATGGCAGCGTCACAGCAGATCGCCATTCGCAACAAGATCGTTGGCATCCTGGTCAAGCAAGTACGCACCCGGTCGGGCATCAGCCGGCGGGAATGTGCAGAGTTGCTCGGTTGCAGTCCGGAAGCGTTCGCGCAGTACGAGCAGGGAGAGCTGGGCCTCTCGCTGCCACAAATCGAGGCGCTTGCATACCTGCTCGGCGTGCCACCGGCAAGCCTGTGGGACGACGAGCATGGCTCAACTGCACCAGGAAGGCAAGAAGCGGTGCCCATGGGTCAGATCATGGCACTTCGCCGCAAGATGGTGGCAATTGAGTTTCGCAAGTGCCGGGCGTCTTCAGGACTCACCACCGCCGAAGCGGCCAGCTTGTTGGCGTGCACACCCGAGACGATCCCCGAGTTCGAGAGCGGCAAGGCCGACATCCCCCTCGCCGCGCTCGAAATTGCAGCCGGGTGGTGCGGCAAAGCGCTGGGTGACCTGGTGGACGAGGAGACGCCGCTCCTGAGCAAGGCACAGCAGGAACGCGAGATCTTGGCGCGTCTCGAAGAGCTGCCCGCCGATGTGCGCGACTTTGTCCTCAGGCCCACCAACGCACTCTACCTGCGCATTGCGATGCTCCTGAGCGCGATGAAAGCCGACAGCCTCCGGCAGATCGCAGAGACGCTGCTCGACATCACCTACTAGCCGGCGAGCAGCGCCTGGCACACCAGGGCGTAGGTCAATTGCCGATCCTGGCCGAGGAAACGGAACAAAAGTGAGCAAAGAAGAGACATTGCCCACTGGCGTGGGCGCGCGAGTCGCCGTCGAAAGATTATCTGCGCTCCTGGTTCACCAAGAGCCTATTGGCCTCGCCTCAGAAGCATTGTCTATCGCCATCAACGATCTGGGCGCCCGGGCCGGATCTATCTGCTACCTGGCCCGCCCCTCGCTAAATGTACGCCGGGGCAAGCTCTCTGCGGCAGTGACGGCTCATTTTGACCGCTGGGAGTCGAGCGTTGAGCAGCGGATCACCACCGCCTCATGGAAGGTCTCTGAGGAAAAAGCCGCCAACCTGGCACACCAGGCGGTGCCAGGCACAGATGAAGTTGCGCTTCATTCACTCATTGTCGACGATGGCAGGGTCGTGGGTACGATCTCTCTCGCCTACAAGGCTGAGCGCGTGCCGGAGGGCAATCCGCGTGCGATGCTGGCGCAGTTTCTGATGGCAGTGGGACGGGCCATCAACATGACTGGCGCTCTGTCGCTCACCAAGGAGCGCCTGGGGCAACTGACCCTCTTTTACCAGGTAGCACAGTCGATGGCCTCGACCTTTGATCTTGGCAAGGTGCTCAACGACACGATGCAGCTCGCAACGGCCGTTCTCGACGCCAGCACTTCCGCTCTGGTGCTTATCGACCAGAGCTCGAAGGAGCTGGTGTTCGAGTATACGCACGGCGAGATGGGCGAACTGCTCCGTAAGCAACGCACAGGCCTGACAGAGGGCATTGCCGGTTGGGTGGCATCGCACGGCGTGCCCGTCGTGGTGAACAATGCCCGTGCCGACGCGCGTTTCAGCCCCAAGGTAGATGCGCGTACCGGGTTTCTCACCAACTCTATCGTAGCCGCGCCCATCCAGATCCGCGGTAACACCATCGGCGTGCTCGAAGCATTGAACAAACGAAGCGAGGGCGGATTTGATTCCGAGGATCTGAGCCTGATGACGACCACGGCCAATCAGGCGGCGATTGCCATCGAGAATGCCCAGCTCTACCAGAGCCTGCGCGACGAGCGAGATCGGATCATCCAGGCCCAGGAAAACGTGCGCCGTCAGGTGGCACGAAACCTGCACGACGGCACCGTGCAGTTTCTGTCGGCCATATCCATGGGCATCGACCACCTCGAACGCTTGATCGAGCTCAAGCCAGATGCCGCCAGAGAAGAGTTGCAGGCACTGCGCGACCTGACCAGGCAGGCAACCCAGCAAGCGCGCCTGGCCCTCTTTGAGCTCAGGCCCCTGATCCTCGAGACGCAAGGCCTGATCCCGGCTCTCGAGACGTACGTGCAGCAGTTGCAGGGGGGTGAGTCATTTGGCATACACCTGGAAGCAACGCCAGGACTGCCGGAACTGAACAACTCGACGGCCATTATCGTGTTTGTCATTATCCAGGAAGCCGTGAACAATGCGAAAAAGCACGCGGACGCGCGCGACGTGTGGCTGCGCATCTCTCAGGATGACGGCTACCTACGCGTGGTGATCGAAGACAATGGCTGTGGATTTGACCCCGGCGCGGTAGAAGCCGCCTACGATCGAACCGGCAGCATCGGCTTGTTGACCATGCGCGAGCGTGCCGACCTGATCGACGGCCAACTCAGTATCGAATCGTCTTCCACCCCGCCGCACACCGGCACGTCGGTGATTTTGAGTGTGCCGCTCGCGCGGCTGAAAACGACAGAAGCCAGAACCAAGCAGGAGGACTAGATGACAAGTGACGAAGCCAAGAGATTGTATGACAGTGGCATCGACGCCTACCGTGCCGGCGAGTATGAAGAGGCACTGGATGTCTTGACCCGGGCGCGGGATCTCTACAACCGCGCGGGTGCCCAGGCAGGCGAGGCAGAGGCGCTCAACGACGCGGGCGTGGTATGTATCCAGATAGAGGAGTGGGATCGCGCACGGGAGTGCCTGCTTGCAGCGCTCGCCATCCGACAGGCCCAGGGCAACCACGCAGGCGAGGCCATCACCCAAGGTAACCTGGGGACGATGTACGAGCGCGTGGGCGACTATGCCGCAGCGATCGACGCGTACGAGCAGTCGGTCGCTCTATTTCGCGAGATGGGCGAAAAGGGCAACGAAAAAGCGGTGGCACGCCGCTTGAGCAAGCTCAAGCTGAAGCACGGCCGTGTTGAAGAAGCACTCGGTGACTATGGCACCGAGTTGGCCGGCGAAGAAGAACTCGGCGCCCCACAAAAGATGGCACGCCAGCTATTCCGCCTGTTGGGTCGCTTGACAGGCTCTGGTGACGCGCCCGACGAGGATGACGACGACGATTGGGATGAGGATGACGATTGGGACGACGACGAGGACGACGACGAGGACGACGACTAACGCATCTATGCGACGACAAAACAAACCACCTGGCACGTGTGCCAGGTGGTTTGTTTTGTCGTCGCCTCTCGCCTACTTTTCTTCTGCCTCGCGCTGGGCCTTGGCGACGATCTGCTCTGTCAGATGGCTGGGCACTTGCTCGTAACGGATAAACTCGGTCGAAAAAACACCGCGCCCCTGCGTGATTGACCGCAGATCGCTCACGTAGCGCTGCATCTCGGCCAGCGGCACCATAGCGGTGACGACGCTGTTGTCACTCACCTGGTCCATCCCCAGCACCTGCGCACGGCGCGTGTTCAGGTCGCTGAGCACATCGCCCATATACTCCTCAGGCACGGTGATCGTGTACCTGTAGATCGGCTCGAGCAGCACCGGCCCCGCGTCGCGCACGGCCAACTTGAATACCTCTCGGCCGGCGATCTGGAAGGCAATATCCTTCGAGTCGACAGGGTGCTCTTTGCCATCGTACACGGCGGCCTTCACGTCAACCACCGGGTAGCCAGCGATAACACCCTGCTCCATCACGGCCTTGACCCCCTTTTCGATCGACGGGCCAAATGTCTTGGACACGTTCATCCCGACCACTTCCCAGGCAAACTCGAACCCCGCATCGCGCTCCAGCGGCTCGATGCGCATGTGCACCTCGGCGAACTGGCCGGCACCCCCTGTCTGCTTCTTGTGCCGGTACTGAGCACTCGCTGGCCGCGTCACCGTTTCCATGTAGGGCACGCGCGGCACGGCCGTCTCAAGGCCTAGCCCGAACGTGTCCTCCATGCGCCGAATGGCAATGTTTATGTGCGTGTCGCCCATGCCCGACAAGATCGTCTCGCGCGTGCTCGTATCCTGTCGCCACGAAAGCGTCGGATCCTGCTCACTCAGGCGGGTGAGCGTCGGGCTGATCTTGGCCGCATCGGCCTTCGTCTTGGGCGTGACCGCCACAGAGTAGAGTGGGTTGGGATACTCGGACGGCGGCAGGATCACCGGCGCACCCCGGTCACACAGGGTGTCGCCTGTCAGTGTCTCGCCCAGGCGCGCTACAGCCCCTATGTCGCCGGCAGGCACGCGCGCCACAGGCATCTGCTCCTTGCCGCGCATCGTATAGATCTGCCCCAGCCGCTCCTCTTCGCGCAATCGCGGATTGTAGGCACGCGAGTCCGACTCGATTGTACCGGAAAAGACGCGAAAATAGGAGAGTTTGCCCACGTAGGGATCGGCGACCGTCTTGAACACCAGGGCCGCGAGCGTACCGCCGGAATCGGCCTGCAGCGACATGGCCGTATTCGTCGCCGGGTTGATCGCCTCGTATGGTGCCGCTTCCACCGGCGAGGGCAAAAGCTGGACGATGTGGCGCATCAATGCCTGGATACCGACATTCATCCCTGCCGATCCGACCAGCACAGGCACCAACGTCCTCGCTCGAATACGCGCCTTCAAGCCGCGCAGAATTTCTTCATTGGTCAGCGACAGCTCTTCGAAATACTTTTCCATCAGCGCATCCTCGCCCTCGGCGGCAGCTTCCACCAGGGTCATGCGCGCTTCCTCAGCCGCGTCCGCCATGTGAGCGGGAATCGGGGCCTCTGTCCCCTTGTCGCCCATGTATGCCTTTTCTGCCAGCAGATCGACCACCCCCGAAAAATCTGCCTGGGTGCCGATGGGCAGCGTAAGGGGCACTGCGACGACGTCGAACCTGGCCTGCACCTGGTCGAGAACGGCACCCAGGTTGATGTTCTCGCGCTCCATCTTGTTGACAAACACCAGGCGGGGCAGATCGTGCTTGTCGGCATAATACCATACCTGCTCGGTCCCCACCTGCACCCCTCCCGCGGCATCCACCACCACGATCGCGCTATCTGCCACCCGGATCGCACTCACCACCTCGCCGACAAAGTCCATATACCCGGGAGTATCGAGCACGTTCAGCTTGTGTTCCTTCCACTCGCATGGGATCAACGAGGTATTGATCGACATCCGGCGGCGGCGCTCCTCCTCGTCATAGTCTGACACTGAGGTCCCTTCATCGACTCGACCGAGCCGCGTCACCACGCCGCAATCGAACAACATCGCGTCGGCCAGAGATGTCTTGCCAGCGCCACCGTGGCCAAGCAAAACCACGTTGCGCAATCGGTCACTCTTGTAGATCGTCATCCACTTCCTCCATCATTGGTAACAGGTCTGGCTTGTATCGTTTCAAAGGTGAATTGTACGCGAGATCGAAGAATATGTCAAAGGCGGTACAGGGATTGGGGATTGGGCGGTTGATGCTGGATGTCTGGATATTGGCGAATGCAGGTCATTTGACTTCCCCCGGCTTGTCGACTATAATCAAAGGCAGGCGGCATAGCTGCTTGCGCCCCGCAGGGGTGCAGGCTCGACTGCTTTGGGAGGCGTCAATGGACTTGCGAGAAAAGTTGTCTACGGACCTAAAGGAGGCGATGCGCCAGCAGGATGAGGTGCGCAAGCGCACGATCCGGTCGGTGATCGCCGCCATCAAGCAGGCCGAAACAGAGCTCGACAGCCGGGGTGAGCGGGTCAAGGTGGACGAGTCCGGCGTGCTGGCCATCATCGCCAGGCAGGCCAAGCAGCGCCAGGAATCGATCCTCGAGTACCAGAAGGGGGGAAGGCAGGACCTGGTGGCGGCCGAAGAAGCCGAGCTGGCCATCCTGGAGCAATACCTCCCTACCCAGCTCACCCGCCAGGAGATCGAGGCGGAGGTGCAGCGCACCATCCAGGAGATAGGCGCCACAGGGCCACACGATATGGGCAAGGTGATGCGCCCGCTGATGAATCGGCTGCGTGGGCGTGCCGACGGCCAGTTGGTGAATGTGGTCGTGCGCGAGATGCTGGCGGGCATCCCAAAATGATTGCACCTCCCAGCGGCGTTGCGGGCAAGGGCCAGGGAAAGAAGCCATCCCGATCATGTTGAACGACACTCAGCACCGGCGGCGCACAGACAGGGGCGGGGTTGGACGTTGGGGCGTCTTGCGCGCCATCGTCCTGGGCCTGCTCCTGGCCATGGCCATCGGCGCCGTGCTGTTGATCGACTTTTTGCCCTCGAACCAAATCTTTCTGGAGGCAGGCGAGATCAGCCCGACGGCCATCCTCGCTCCGTACGAGCTGACCTACGAGAGCGAGATCCGCACCAACCAGGCCCAGGATGCACGGGCCGCTTCCGTGCAAGAGATTTACGACGATCCCGACGTGCTTGTCGTTCGTGAGCAAGAGCGCCGTGCCAGGCTGATACTCGACTATCTCGATACGGTGCGCGGGGACCCCTATGCCAGCGAGTCACAGAAGCTGGCGTGGATCGGCGCAATCCCAGACATCGACCTGTCGCCCGTGGTGATTACCACAGCGCTGACACTCGACGAAGAGGGATGGCTCGCCGTCAAGGATGAGACGTTGCGCGTTCTGGAGCGGGCGATGCAAGGCGAAATCCGCGAGGGCAACGAGGCCCGCGTGCGCCGCACGCTCCCCACCTACATCAGCCGCACGGTGACCGAGCGTGAAGCCAGCGTGGTAGAGGCCATTGCCGGCGGACTGGTGACGGCAAACACCTTCTACAACGCCGCGCGCACTGAAGAGGCGCGGCAGCAGGCGCGCGCGGCCACAGAGCCGATCAGGGTCACTGTCCAGAAAGGGGAGGCGATCGTCCGTGCCGGCAGCCGCGTGACCGCCGCCGAGATCGAAGCGCTCGACGCCTATGGTCTGCGCCAGCAAGCCGTGCGCTGGCAGTCCATCCTGAGCGTCCTCCTCCTGGCATTCCTGGCGAGCATCGTACTGGAGATGTTTGTTTTCCGCCTCTACCCGGGCATGTGGGCGCGCTGGCGCACGCCGGTCATCACCTATCTGCTCGTTGCCCTCTTTGTCCTGCTCGGCAAATTAATGCTGCCTTTCGGCGACACGGTGATCCCCTATCTCTACCCGCTCCCTGCCTTGTCGATGCTGCTGACCATTCTCTTTGGACCTGCGCTTGGGGTGGCTGTCGGCGTGGTAGTGGCTCTGCTGGGCGCCTACATCGCCGGCGGCTCCCTGGAGATGACCCTCTATC
The DNA here is from genome assembly GCA_016929795.1 of Anaerolineae bacterium. The sequence goes on along the minus strand of JAFGIA010000191.1, from coordinate 25,819 downwards.
TGGTCGTCGGCACACTCATCAGCTCGCTGGCCCTGGGTAAAGGTGAGCGACTCAAGGCGTTTTTGTGGGCTGGGATCGCCGTCGCCCTGGCCAACGCCACCGTCATTTTCATCTCGGATCTGCTGGCAGCCGAGACGGACCTGCTGTGGACGTCGATCCATGCCCTGGTGGGCGTCGTCATGGGCGGCCTGGCCGCGAGCCTCACCCTGGCCGCGTTTCTGGGCTTGAGCACCATGCTTGACATCGTGACCCCCTTCCAGTTGATGGAGCTGGCACGCCCAACCCATCCCCTCCTTCGCCAACTGCTCATCAACGCCCCCGGCACCTACCATCACACGATCCTGGTCAGCAACATGGCCGAGGCCGCGGCCGAGCGCATTGGCGCCGACGGCCTCCTGGCACGGGTCGGCACCTACTATCACGACATTGGCAAGACGGCGCGGCCCTACTTTTTCACCGAGAACCGCGTCGCCGGTGTCAACCCGCACGAGCGACTCGACCCGAGGACGAGCGCGCAAATCATCCTGGGACATGTGCAAGATGGGCTGGACCTTGCACACAAGTACCGGCTGCCCGCAGCCGTGCGCGCATTCATCCCCGAGCACCACGGCACAGGCATCGCCCTCGCCTTCTACCGCATGGCCGTCACCCAGGCTGGCGACAATGGCGCCATTGTCGCCAAGGACGATTTTCGCTACCCGGGCCCCAAGCCACAGTCACGCGAGACCGCGATCGTGATGCTCGCTGATAGTTCCGAGGCGCGGGTGCGCAGCGCCGAACCCAAGTCCATAGAAGAGATGGACCGCATCATCGGCGAGACGATCAAATCTCGGCTCGACGAGGGACAGTTGGACGAGGCGGACCTGACCCTGCACGACCTGAAAGAGATCCGAGCCGCCTTCCTCAACGTGCTCAAGGGCGTGTTTCACCCACGCGTCAAATATCCAGAGCCGGTAAAGGTCAAGGGACCAGACGGCAAGGAGGTGGAGGTGTGACCATGACAGGCGAGACCGCGCCCGATTTGGCGATCGAGGTCGAAGTGCAGATCGCACCCGAGTTCGCCGGGTTGGTGGTAGTCGACACAATACAGGCCGCCGCGACCAACGCGCTGCGCCTCGAGGGGCTGGGCGGCGAGGTCACCATCGTGATCACTGATGATCAGGGCATCCAGGAGTTGAACCGCGACTTTCTCGGGCGTGACCGGCCCACCGACGTGCTCTCTTTTAGCGCGCGCGAAGGCGACGCCTCATTTGTCTCTGCACCCGAGGTCATTGACTACTGGGGCGACGTCATCGTCTCCTACCCGCGCGCCTCAGAGCAGGCTGCCGAGCAGGGGCACAGCGTAGAGCGTGAGCTCAAGCTCCTGGTCGTCCACGGCGTGCTTCACCTGCTCGGTTACGACCACGAAGAAGAAGAGGACCGTGCCGAGATGTGGGCACGGCAGGACGAAATCCTCGACGTGGTCGCCGCCGCCTAGGCAGCCAGCAGCGACCACGCTCGATCGACCCTTCACAATTCGACTATTCGAGCTCGATCGCCATCGCCACCGCCTCGCCCCCCCCGAGGCAGAGGCTGGCCATGCCGCGCTCTAGCCCGCGCTGCTTGAGCGCATAGATCAGCGTCACGAGCACGCGCGCCCCCGAGCAGCCGATCGGATGCCCCAGCGCAATCGCCCCGCCATTCACGTTCACCTTATCCCAATCCCATCCCTCGGCTTCCAGGTCGCGGCCGTCGGCCAGTACCTGCGCGGCAAACGCCTCGTTCAGCTCGATCAGGTCATAATCTGCCAGCTTGGTGCCGGTGCGCTTTAGCAGCCGGCGCGTGGCGTGCGCCGGCGCGATAAAGAGCCACTCTGGATCGACGGCCGCCTGATCGTAACCGATCACACGCGCCAGGGGGGAGATTCCCAACGCTTCCGCACGCTCCCGGCTCATCACCACCACCGCCGACGCGCCGTCGGTGATGCCCGGCGAGTTGCCGGCCGTGACAATCCCGTCCTTCTCGAATGCAGGGCGCAGCTTGGCCAATGCCTCCCGCGTCGTGTCTCGCCGTGGATTCTCGTCCGTATCGAACAGCAGCGGCGGCCCCTTGCGCTGCGCGATCTCGACCGGCACGATCTCTTCGACAAACCGTCCCGCGTCGATCGCCTCGATCGCCTTGCGCTGGCTGTGATACGCATACTCGTCCAGCTCCTCGCGCGTCAGGTTGAACTGCCGGGCGATAAACTCGGCCGAGCACCCCATGTGCTTGTCGGTAAACGAGCTCCACAGCCCGTCGTGCACCACCGAATCCACCAGCTCGCCATTGCCCAGCCGGTAGCCGGTGCGCCCCTGCCTCAGCAGGTAGGGAGCCAGGCTCATGTTTTCCATGCCGCCCGCCACATAGACGTCGCCATCGCCGACCCGGATCAGGCCCGCTGCCAGCATCACCGTCTTGAGTCCCGAGCCGCACACCTTGTTCAGCGTCACCGCCCCAATGTCCGGCGGGATTCCGGCGGCGATCGCCGCCTGGCGTGCGGGCGCCTGGCCCGCGCCGTTCGGCACCACACATCCCATGAACGTCTCATCCACGATCGCCGGGTCGATGCCCGCCCGCGCCACCGCCGCCCGGATCGCCACCGCGCCGATCTGCGGCACCGGCATGGTGGACAGGGTGCCCAGGAACTTGCCGATGGGCGTGCGCGCCGCCCCTACGATCACTGCCTCTCTTCGATCACTCACAGATTCCTCCCTTAACTGATCTTGACTTGCTACAGCCACGGATTGAACCGCTTTTCCTCGCCGATCGTCGTCGCCGGCCCATGGCCCGGGTAGACCACCGTCTCATCGGGCAGCACAAACAACAGATCCCTGATGCTCTTCATAAGCTGCCTCGGGTTCCCACCTTGCAGATCAGAGCGCCCGATTCCCCGATAAAAGAGCAGATCGCCGTCAAACACCGCCCCCTCGCCCTCCTCGTAGAAACAGACGTGGCCCGGCGTGTGGCCTGGCGTGTGCAGCACCTGGAAGCACAGTTGGCCCACCTCCAGCACGTCGCCGTGGGCCAACGCCACAGCGGGCGCCGGCCCCGCCACCGCGCGCAGTCCGAAAAACGCCGCACCCCCTGCCGCCTCCAGCAGCGGCCTGTCGAGTGGATGGAGGGCCAGCGGTGCACCTGTCGCCTCCACCAGCGCGCCGTTCGCATCCGTGTGGTCAAAGTGAGCGTGCGTGTTCAGGATGTAGCGGAGCGCCAGCCCGTGCTGCTCGACCGCCGCCAGGATCCGCTCCGGGTTTCCGCCGGGGTCGATCACCACCCCCTCTTTCGTCTCCTCGTCGCCGACCACGTATGCATTCGTCTGGATGATGCCGACAGGCAGGGTTTCTATGATCAAATCGCTCTCCTTCCATCAGCCGGCAGGCGTGACGCCTGCTGGCCAAGCCGTGCCGCAGCGCACTCTTTTTTCGGGTCGCTCTCACACGGCATGAGTATACCATTGCCCCGCCATTCGGTCAATCCTGCTCCTCTAGAAAGGCGCCAGGCTGGCGCCGATTGGCCTGCCAGCGTGTGATGTGCTAAGATCATCGTAGTGATGGATCATGGCGGTGGCTTCAGACAGGGGGAAAGGGGCATGATCGAGCTAAGGGACGTGCAAAAAGTGGTGGATGAGATCCTGCGCCTCGGCATCGAGCGGCTGGCGGTAGAAGCCGGCGAGATCGCCGCCGTCGTCGGCCCCGTGGGCAGCGGCCAGGCGGAGCTCATCGATCTCCTCCTGGGCCGTACCCGGCCGACGGCCGGCACCGTTCTGTTGGCCGGGGTGGACCCGGCCGCCGATCGGGCACGCCTCAGCCGCCAGGTAGGCGTCCTGTTCGCCAAAGACAGCCTCTACCGGCGCCAGTCTCCCCGGGCCAACCTGCGCTTCCACTGCCGGCTGCGTGGCCTGGCGCGGTCGAGGGCCGACGAGGTCCTGGCCCAGGTCGGCCTGGGGGACTGTGCCGACGTGCGGGTCGAAAAGCTGCCCTCGGGCCTGGCGCGACGGCTGGCCTTGGGCTGTGCCCTCCTCCACGAGCCAGCGGTGCTACTGCTGATCGAGCCCTTTGCCCGCTGCGATGAGGCGACAATCTCGCTGCTGCGGGGCCTCATGCGCCAACAGGCTGATGCCGGAGTGGCCCTACTCATTCTCGCCGAGGATGATGCCAACCTGGCTTCCCTGTGTGATAGGGTCCATCTCCTCGCCCAGGGCCGCATTGTCGAGTCGTATCATCCGCACGATGCGCAGCGGGCGCAACTCCCCTTCAAGATCCCGGTCAAACTCGAAGCCCGGGTGGCGCTGATCAACCCCGGAGACATCCTATATGCCACCGCCGAGGAGGGCCGCGCGTCGCTACAAACCCGGCAGGAGCGGTTGATGACCCAATTCACCCTGTCCGAACTGGAGGAGCGCCTGGCGCGCAGCGGCTTTTTTCGCGCCCACCGTGGTTACCTGGTCAACCTCCAGCATGTCAAAGAAGTGATCCCCTACACCCGCAACAGCTTCAGCTTGCTCCTGGATGACGAAACCGAGATCCCGTTGAGCAAGGGAGCCGCTCGTGAGCTCAGAGATCTGCTGGGCTACTGAAACCGATCTCTCAGGCCGCGCCTGCTCCATTCAACCATCATGAGGCGCCATTCAACGCTCCCCGGCGCGGTTTGGCGCTTTTTTGTTGCAAATCCGATCCCGGTCTGATATAGTAGGAGCAAAAGTGAACGGCAGCCACCGTTCGGCGATGGGAGGGAGAAAAGCTCATGGCAGACCAGGATCGAAAACAAAGGCAGGAGAAAGAATACTACCACGGCCTCGGGATGCTCATCGGTACGTTGCTGTTCATGCCGCTGGGCATTGTGCTGTTCATCGTGCTGGATAATCCGGGGATGCTCGGCCTTGGCCCCGCCATTGGCGTGTCCGTGGGCCTCGCCCTCGGCGAGGGCCTGTACGAGCGCCAGCAGCGAGAGGAGAGGAAGTGAGCATGAAGGCCATGAAACCAGGTCTCGGCCAGCGCGTGCGCGAGGCGCTGCGCATCATCTGGGCCATCAGCGCCAAGGACATTGTCGACGCGATCAAGAACCGGACCACCCTCAGCGTCCTGCTCACCACGCTGTTCGTGGTCGTCGTCTACCGTTTCCTCCCGCTCCTCACCGGCGACCACGATCTGACCAACCTGCTCGTCTACGATGCCGACAACTCGAGGCTGGTCGCCGCCCTGGAAGAGAGCCTCTACCTGCAGGTCTATGAGTATCCTTCTCTGCACAGGATGGAACATGCCCTGCGCAGCGGGGACGTACCAGAGTTGGGGCTTGTCATCCCGGTGGGGGTTGACGCCGCCCTCGCTGCGGGCCAGCCGGTCGAGCTCGCAGGCTACACACTCCACTGGGTCAGCCAGGAGGACGCCGGGGCGCTCCGCACCCTGGTAGAGGGCGAGATCCACGACCTGACGGGCCAGACGGTGCACATCAGCCTGGAAGGCAACCGGGCCTACCCCGGCGCCGACTCGACGGGCAGCGCCTTTCTGACCGCCTTTGCCCTGATCTATGTCACGACGATCGTGGGCATGACGCTCGTGCCACACCTCATGATCGAGGAAAAGGAGAACAAGACGATGGCTGCGTTGTTGGTATCGCCGGCTGGCGCAGGCCAGATCGTCCTGGGCAAAGCGTTGACCGGACTCTTTTACACGCTCCTCTCGGTCGGCGTCGTATTCGCCTTGAACGCGGCCTTCATCGTCAACTGGCCGCTCGCCCTGCTGGCGACGCTGTGTGGCGCGGCGCTGGGTGTGGCGCTGGGCCTGTTGCTGGGCAGCACGATCGAGGTCAAGCAGCAGGTGAGCCTATGGGCCTGGCTGCTGATCCTGCCCCTGTTGATCCCCGTCTTTTTGTCGATGATGGAGTCTATCCTGCCCCAGGCCGCCGTGTCGGTCATCCGCTGGGTGCCCACCGTCGCGTTGTCTCGGGTCTTTCGTGTGTCATTCTCCGACAGCGCACCCCTGGCCCAGTTCGGCCCCGAGCTGGCGCTGGTCGCGGGCTGTGCGCTGCTGGTGGGCGCTGCCGTCGTGTGGGCCGTGCGCCGCTCAGATCGCTAGCAGGGTGCCGGCGATCCCAGGGGGTTGTTTTCCAGAGTGCCCATGCCCGTCCGGGCACAGATGAATGAAAATGGGGGGCCGAGGCCCCGGGGCGCACGGCGTGCGCCCTGGGCTGGCGCGGGGTGATTTATGAAGGAGGGGCAAGATGCTCAAATTAGGTGAACGACTGCGTGTGGTATGGGCCATCGCCGCCAAGGACATAGTGGATGCCGTCAAGAACAGGACTGTCCTGGCCATCATCGTGGGCGTGGCGATCCTCGTGCTCTCAGGACAGGCAATGCCCTGGCTGCTCAGGCTCGAAGCGAGGCCCCAGGTCGTCGTCTATGACGAGGCCAAGTCGCGCCTGGCTGTGGCGCTCAAAAAGAGCGATGACCTCCGGCTGCACGCCGTGCGTTCGCCCCAGGAGCTGGAGCGGACCCTGGCCGAGTCGGGCGAGGCGGTACTGGGCCTCTTTTTCCCGGCGGAGCTGGACCAGCGGCTGGCCACTGGCCCGGTAGAGATCGACGGCTACCTGGCCCACTGGGTCGACGACGCTCAGGCCGCCGCGCTCGAACGCTTTTTCCAGGACAGGCTCACGGCGCTGGCAGGGCAGCAGGTGCGCGTCCGCACCGGCGGCCATGCCGTCTATCCCACTCTGGACACGGGAGGATGGCCGGGCATGGTTGCCATGATGCTGCTCATCACCATCCTGGTCATCGGCGGCGCCGTCGTGCCCTACCTGATCATCGAAGAGAAGGAAACGTGTACGCTCAACGCTCTGCTGGTCTCACCAGCCAGCATCGGCCAGGTGATTGCCGGCAAGGCCATCGCCGGCACCTTCTACGGTCTCCTGGCGGCGGGCGTGGTCCATGCCCTCAACCATGGCCTGGTCGTGCATTGGGAGGTGGCCGCCCTGGCGACGGTGTGTGCCGCCTCCTTCACCGTCGCCCTGGGGCTGCTGATGGGCACCCTGTTCGACAACGCGCAGAGCATCGGCCTCTGGTTCGGCGCCGGGTTGATGGTGTTGCTGGTGCCCATGCTCCTGGGCGATTACCTCGCCGCCAACGCGCCCGGCCTGGCCGGCGACATTCTGCATTGGAACCCCTCGATCTTGATGCTGGACGCACTCAAGATGAGCTTTGCGGCCCGCGTTGCCTGGGGAGCGCTCTCCACACGCCTGGGGGTCGTGTTCGCTGGCACGCTTGGCATCCTGGCGGTCGTGGTGTGGCGGATACGCCGCTTCGACCGTCCCGGCTAACCTTTCCCTGCCAGGCCCCCATCAGATATCGAGCGCTCCCGCTTCTTCTACCGGGTCGAGAGTAGCCGGCAAGTGGGCGCTCGCGCCGCGCTGCCTCGTCCACCCCCGCCACCCCATCGCCGCCAGGCACGGCATGCCCACGCTCACGATCAGGTAGGGCCACACCGGCAGCAGCGGGCTGCCCGAAAACCGGTCCAGGTTGAGCAGCGCCACTGCCCCGCTGACCCACACCGTGAGCAAATTGGGCAGCGGATCGCCCGAGTGCACCAGCCCCAGCCCTGGCGTGCGCCGCCGCGTCAAGGGCGCCCACAAGTTGCTGCCCATCTGCCCGAGCTGGTCCACCGCCACGTGCGCCAGCAGCGCCAGGGCCATCACCAACCCATACACCGGCCCCACCAGCCACCCCGCCAACCCCACCAGCAGGGCGGCCAGCAGAGAATGCGTCCACGCCCGGTGCCACGGCAGAAAATCCGCCTCCACCCACTCCCCCCGTGGGCGGAAGGTGACGTCGGGTCCGGCAAAGATATCGACCACGATCTCCTGGCCGTAATTTCCATGCACCGGCGCCGTCACCGGCGCACGTCCCGGCTCGACGCGCGCCCCACTGCCCGCCACCGCCACCTGGCCCGTCGTCACCACCGGCCCCACCTCCACCACCACACACCGCGCCCCCTCGTCGAACCGCACGCGCCACCGCCGCCACCTGTCGCCGCCCAACTGCAGCGTGTGCAGCCGGGCGCGCACCGGCTCGCCCGTCGCGTGCGCCCGCTCCGCGGCCGCCGCCAGCCCCTCCGCCAGCGCTTGCGCGTCCGGCTCGCCCGACGGCAGCGCCAGGCGGGCCGGATCGAGGACCACGTCGGCGCGGTGCAGATAGCGCAGCAGCTTGAAATCGAGCGTGTCGGGCAGCAGGCCCGCCACCCCGCCCAGCGCCGGCCCCAGCCCGCCGTGGCTCGCGGCCGCCTGCACCACCTCGGGGAAAAACGTGGCCACCGCCACCCCCACCGCAAAGTGGGCAATCCCCTTCATCCCCGCCTCGCCCCGCCCCCCTCAGGCGCGCCCGCTCACGGCTGTGGCAAGTCGAGCCCGCATTTCGGGCAGAAACGCGCTCCCTCCCGCAACTGCGCGCCGCAGTGCACACAAAAAAGTACCGGCGCGGACGGCCCCTGTTTGGCCAGCGGCTTGCCGCACGTCTGGCAAAAGGCAGCCCCCGCCACCACCGCCACCCCACAGCTCGGGCAGCGCACCTCCTCACCCGGCGCCGGCGCCGCCGGGGCAGGCGCGCCTGCTGCCGGCGCAACAGCTGGCGCTGACGGGGCGGCGGGCGCCGGGGCGGGCGGAGGCGGCTCCAGCTTGGCCAGCTCCGCCTCCTTCGCCTTGATGTCCGCCCGGATCTCGTCGATCCCCCGGCACAGCGCCACCAGCTCTGGCTGCGTCAGCGTGCCCGCGTCGTACATCGCCAACACCTGCGCGCTCAGCGCCGTGATCGCATGCGCCTCCTTCGACTCCAGCTCCTGGATCTGCTGCTTCACACGGCTGATGTTCCGCTTCCGGTCCGCCTCTGCCACCTGGTGGCGCAGCCCGCTGAGGGTGGACTGGATCTTGCCCCCCTCGTCCACCTTGGAGATCATCTGCCCGGCGCTCTCTACAATTCTATCGATCAGATCGCTCATTGCTCCACCCTCGCCCTCAGCCCTCGCCCTGTCCCGCCCACAGACGAGGTCAAACCCGCCGTCCCTCTTTTCCCCTCACCTGCTTCTGCCCGCTCGCGGCGGATCACAATCCGCCGCTTCTGGTCATACTCCCTTTACGCGCCGGGTGCACTTCTGGTTGCTCGCCGCTTGTCACGGGGCGGCGCAGTGTAGTATATGATACGCCACCACGGCCAGCGAGATATGCACATTCAACGACTTGCCCTTCCCATACATCGGCACATAGATCGCCCGGTTGCACAACGCCAGCGACGCGCGCGTCACGCCATGGTCCTCATTCCCCACCACCAGCGCCACCCGCTCCGGGTAATCCACCGCATAGTAGGGCTCGCTCTCTGCCGTGATCTCCAGCGCGGCGATCCAGTAGCCCGCGTCGCGCACTTGCCCCAGCGCCTCCTCAGGCCGCTCCACATACTCCCACGTCACCTGCCGGTCCTTGTCGCGCCCCACCTTGCTGATCGTCGGGTGGGGCGGCGTGGGCGTGATCCCCGTCAGCACCAGGCGCGTCGCCTTCACCGCGTCGGCGATCCGAAAGATCGACCCCACGTTCACCGGGTAGGCCACGCTCTGGCACACCAACACCAGCTCCACCGGCCGCGGCGGCGGCGGCAGCGTGCGCAGAAAACGCTTCAGCGGCGTCCCCCGTAGCTGTCTCATCGCCCCTACTGGCCGCCGCTGGCGTCGTACAGCGGCAGCAGCGCCTCAAACACAGTCAGGATCTGGGTCACGATCTTGGCCCCCGCCGCCATCGCCTCCCCCTTCGCCACTTGCTGCCCCACGTAAATATCGGCGCGCTTTTCAGGCGTCACCGTCTCCAGGTAATCGGCGAGCTGCTTGCCGCTCATCTCGCGCGTCACCTCCTGCTCCGCGTCCTCGTGCCGCCACACGAACCCGCCCTCTTCCACTGTCACCCGCCCCACCTGCCCATAACTCGTCGTCGTCCCAAACACTACCAGGCTCAGCCCCCGCTGCTCCATCGTCGAGCGCAGTGTGTCCCGCAGCTCCTCGCCGCCCGACAGCGCCCTCAGCAGCGCCGCCCACGGCCAGCCCGGCCGCGCCTTGCCCCCCGGCTTGCCCACGTGAAACCCGTACGACACCCCCCCTTCCCCCGTGCTCACAAAAAAAGCCGCGTTCGTCTCGCGCGCCTCCCGGTTGTACCGGTCGCTCCGCGCCACGTGCACCTCCGACTGGTAGGGCACGATCCAGTGCCCGAACGGCTCCCCGCTCCGCCTGTTCAGCTCGTACGCCAGCAGCCGGCCCAGGTCCCGCCGCCCGGCCCATGCGATCCCCCGCTCCTTCGTCTCGAAATCCCCCTCCTGAAAGCCGTCGAACGCCGGCCGCGGCGCCGCCTCCCGCTGGCGTGGGCTCCGCCGCAGCGCCTGCCGCGCCTCCAGCGCCTGCTGCCGCCGCTCCTCGCTCCGCGCCATCTGCTTCTCAAACTGGATATTCTCCCAGATGCGCGCCTGGATGCTCACGCTCGTCTCCAGCGTCTGCCCACTCTCCACGTAGCGGATCTTCATCGCGTTGCCGTCGATCGCCTCCACCACATAGAGCCCGGCCCGGTTCCGATACTGCTTTCCCACCTCGAACGGTTGTGACATCCTTCCTCCTTCTATTTTGTTCGCTACCCGTGCCACAATCCTCTGGATTGTGCCCCTTTGCCCCCCGCCTGCTATCCCATCAACCCCAGCCAGCCCGCCGCCGCCGGCCCCACCCCCGCCATCTGCACCGTCAGCGGCACCAGGATCACCCCCAGGCAGTTCGTCCGCCGCGCCCCCCACGCCACCGGGATCAGCCCGATCCCCGTCGCCGGCAGCGCCACCAGCAGCCCCCGCGGCCCCGTCAGCCCCACGACCAGCGCTACCAGGATCGACAAGGTCGCGACCGCGATGGTACGAGAATCCACGCGGCTGACCATCGCTGCCGCCGCGCGGCCCAGGACAAGCAGCAGGCCAAAGGCGAGCGCGCCGCTCGTCACCACGAGACCTACTGCCGTCCAATAGCTTTGCGGGCCATGCGGCTGCCAGATCGCTCCGATCACCGAGGCCATTCCACCCCGCGTGAGGTGCAGCCCTGGCACAAAAAAGAGGAGCAGCGCACCCACATAGTACACGAGCTTGCTTGCCCCCTGGCTGACGAGGAACACACGGTCATCCCTTTGCGCGGTGGCGTGGCCCGCGATCAACGCGCCAAGCCCTCCAGTCACAGCCGGGAAGAAAGCGGCCAAGAGCCCGCCCAGCGTACCGGCGGCGACGCCCCGCACCGCCATGCCTGGCGTCACGGAAAGTGCCTCCGTGACCTGCTGCTCGGGCAGGCGCACACCCGCCAGCAGCCCCCCCAGCACCCACGGCACCGCAAAGAGACCAGTAAACGCGGGCATCAGGTTCTGAAAAGCGACTTCTGGCGGCAGCACGCTACTGTAGAACAGGACCATGCCCAGCAAGCCCGACAGCAGAAAGGTTAGCAGCCCCATGCCCGGCGACCGCCATGCGTCGCGCAGCCGGCCGGCTGGGCTGCGTGCCCTGTCGTGGCTCTTGGGCCACTCGCTCATCAGCATAAAGAGCGTGATGGCGGCCAGGATCCAGTGTAGATGCGGTGCCACCACCGCACGCACGGCAGGCAGGAGACGCGGCGCGGCTGGCGCAAGTGCCAGAAGTAGCGCCAGCCCACCAAGCGACCCGACCCCTGTCAGCACGGCCGCTTCGTACCCTCGCGCCTCACTCAGAAAGCGCTGTCCCGGCAGCACGACGAACGCCGTGCTCTCGTCGGGTGCCCCCCAGAATATGCTCGGGATGGTATTGACGACGGCATAGCCAACCATCGAGCCGAGCATAAAGGCCGCAAGCAGCTCGCCGGGCAGCGCCACGCCAAACTCAAGGCCGAGCACCACGATCAACCCTGCCACGCTGTACACGTGCAGGCCCGGCACACAGGCCAGCAGCGAGGCCAGGATTGTCCCGGCACACGCCGCACCCAGTGCCCCGAGGCTGTCGATCATGGTTCTACCTGCACGTCCGCCGCGGCAAGCGGGATGAGCTCGAGGGTGCCGTGGTAGACGTCTACCTGGCCCGCGACACGCAGCGTCGCACCAGGGCCGATCCCTGGCGGCAGGTAAGGCACCAAGCGCTCAGGGAGATAGACCACGATCTCGCCTGTGCCATCATTCAATCGCACGTTGAGCCACCGGTCTCCCTCGATGTGCACCACCCGGCCGGCGACGACCAGCACGCGCCCCTGATCTGAGGCGCTGATCCGGCTCACGGGCCATGCTTCCACGGGCAGGCGCGGGCCGCGATCGAGCACCACCACGTCCGAGCCGGCAGCCGGCACGATCTCGATCTCCCCCTGGTACTCGTCGATCTCGCCCGTGACCTGCACCCGGCTGCCGGGCAGCAAGTCGAGGTGCCCCGCCACACCTTCCAGCACATCTTGCCACACTAACAGCGTCAGCGTGCCCGTCGCGTCGGTGATCGTGTATTTGACCCCCTTGCTCAGGTACACGACGTCGGCGATGCCTGCCTGGGCCACGGTGAGGGTCGTACCAAGGTGGTCGCGCGTGATGTCGCCGAGCCGCAGCGTCGGAAGGTTGGCGGGCTGGGCGGGGGGCAGGCCCGTGGGCGTGGCCGTGGGGGCGGGGGTGGGCAGACCTGTGGGCGTGTCGGTGGCGGGCGCGGTTGGCTGGATGGTGGCGGTCAACCAAGCCGTGGCTACAAGTTGGACGGTGGGCTCGGGCGTTGGTTCACAGGTCGGCGCGGTGGTGGGCAGTGGCGTCCGCGTGGATGTGGCAGCCGGCAGCGCCACGACCGTCACGTCGGACGGGAGAGAGGGAATGATTTCGATCTCACCGCGGTATTCGGCCACCTCACCCACGACACGCACACGCGCTCCCGGCATCAGGGAAGCTGCAGCGGGGAGGAGCGCATAGACATCCTGCCAAAACAGGAGCGTGATAGACCCTCCACGCTCTGCCAGGAGCAGTTTGACGCCCGCGGAGAAGGGTTGGACCCACGCGATGGTTCCCTCGACTGTGACCATCTGGCCTACGTCGCCGGCACCGAGTTCATCGATGGTGCGCGCCGGTGCCACGACCACGTCGTGATCCAGCAGGCGCACGTCCTCCCAGCCGCCAACCGACAACTGTGGCAGGCCGCGATACTCGTCGACGGCACCGACCACTTCCACCGATTCGCCGATCGCCAGCCTCTCCGGCGCCGCGCCCTCGCGCGGCAGGAGCAATTCGATCTGCCCCGTCGTGTCCACCAGGGTGAGGATGCGTTGACCTGCGTAGGGGGTGCGGTCGGCGCGCACCTGGCCGCAGACACGCACGCGACGGTAGAGCAGGTCGTGCGTCACATCGCCGATAGGGAGGTCAAGCACGGCGGCTCGCTGCACCGCGAGGTGATCTGGCACGTCGAGGACAAGATAGGAAAAATCGTCGCGGACACGCAGAGTGCCGGCGACCGAAACGCTGTCACCCATGGCGGGTACCTGCCCGCTGGCAGCAAGTACCTCGGCCTGGGCACGGTAGGCCGTCACCATGATCTCGCCTGTCGGATCGCGCACCCAGAACTTGAGCGCTCCACTTTCCGTGTCATGCGCCGGTTCACGTGACACCACCCCCTCGATCTGGACGTAGGCCCAATTCATCGTGGCGCCCAGCCCGCCCACGGGCACGCTCGGCACCACACTTTGCTTTGCCACTCCAAAGAGGACCACCAGCCCCAACACGGCCAGCGCCAGGCTGCCGTAGCGCAAAATCCGCACGCCCAGCCGCCGCCCCATCTCTGCCCCGCAGTGCGGGCACGCATCGTACGGCCCAACAAAGCACCCGCAGCCAGGGCACTGCCCTGCAGACGCTACACCGTCGCGCGGCGAACCCCTTTCAACCGAAACAGCGGTCCGCTCTTCCATCGCCTACCTGCACGCCCGCCTGCCCACGATGCTGCGCTTGCTCATCCTCGTGAACCCCCACAGGGCCGGCTCAGGCCCCACCCGGCGCCCCTTCCCCCCCCCACTCACCGTCGTGCGCGCCATTATACCACAGATCGCCCCTCTTGTCAGCCAGGCGCCCGCTCTTGTCCGGCGCGGCCGCCCTTCCCCCGGTATGCGGCCGCCTGGCACTTGCCACCGCCCCGCTTCCCTGCTATACTCATAGCCGGGCACCCTGACGGTGCGGCCCACCGATCCGGGGCGCCGAGATCATCACCACATACACCGGGAGGTTATCCATGGCCCTTGAAGGCAAACGCGTGGCCGTCCTGGCCGAGAACATGTACCAGGAGCTCGAGCTCTGGTACCCCCTCCTCCGCTTGCGCGAGGCGGGCGCCGAGACCTTTGTCGTCGGCACCGGCAGCGCCGATTCCTACACCAGCAAGCACGGCTACCCCGTCCAGGTCGACGTCGCCGCCGGCCAGGTGCGCGCCGCCGACGTCGACGCCGTCGTCGTGCCCGGCGGCTATGCCCCCGACCTGATGCGCCGCCACCCCGCCCTCCTCCAGTTGGTGCGCGACGCCTTTCACCAGGGCAAAGTCGTGGCCGCCATCTGCCACGCCGGCTGGGTCTTGGCCTCGGCCGGCATCCTCGAGGGCCGGCGGGCCACCTGCTTCTACGCCATCAAGGACGACCTGGTCAACGCCGGCGCCGAGTACGTCGACAGCGAGGTGGTGGTGGACCGCAACCTGATCACATCGCGCACCCCGGCCGACCTGCCCGCCTTCTGCCGCGCCATCATCGCCGCGCTGAGCGAATAGGGCCGGCCATGGAAAACGCGGCAGCGGCCGGGTCGGCCTTCTATTCAGGCCGTGGCGACGACGGCCGCACCGGCCTGCTCGGCCCCGGGCGCGTGCCCAAGTACGACCTGCGCCCCGAGGCCTACGGCACCGTCGACGAGGCCCAGGCCGCCCTCGGCCTGGCGCGGGCCGCCAGCGCGTCGACGACGACGCGCCAGATCCTGCTCGCCCTCGAGCGCGACCTCTACACCCTCATGGCCGAGCTGGCCGCCGCCGGCCACGACGACAGCCCCTTTGCCGGGCGGGTCCAGGCCGCCGACGTGGCCAGGCTGGAGGATTGGATCGCGCGCGTCGAGGCCGGGGTCGAGATGCCGGCCGACTTTGTCCTCCCCGGCGACACCCTGCCCGGCGCGGCGCTCCACCTGGCGCGCACCGTCGTGCGCCGCGCCGAGCGTGGCGCCGTGCGCCTGGCCGACGAGGGGCTGCTGCGCAACCGCGAAGTAGTGCGCTATCTGAACCGCCTGTCGTCGCTGCTCTACGTGCTGGCCCTGTGCGAAGACACCGCCACGGGGGGCCCGCTCACCCTGGCCCCCGATCGGCGTTGAGAGGAGAGGGATTATGACCACACACAAGCTGCTCCTGGGCGCACACCAGTCGATCGCGGGCCGCCTCGACAAGGCGCTCGAGCGCGGGCGCGAGGTGGGGTGCGACTGCATCCAGATTTTTGTCAAAAACCCCAACCGCTGGAAGTCGCCGCCCTTCGACGACGAGGCGATCGCCGCCTTTCACACCCTGCTCGCCGAGACGGGCATCGCCCCTGTCTTTGCCCACGCCATCTACCTGCTCAACCTGGGCACCCCCGACGACGATCTCTGGAACAAATCGGTCGAGGCCCTGGTAGACGACCTGGAGCGGTGCGAGCGGCTCGAGCTGCCCGGCCTGGTGATCCACCCCGGCTCGCACAAGGGGGCGGGCGAGGCAGTCGGGCTGGCGCGCATCAGCCAGGGGCTGGACGCCGTCCACACCCGGCTGCCCGGCTACAGGGCCCAGGTGTGGCTGGAGAACACGGCCGGCCAGGGCGATCAGCTCGGCTACTCCTTCGAGCAGCTTCGCGCCATGATCGACGGCGTGCGCCAGCCGGAGCGGCTGGGCGTCTGCTTTGACACGTGCCACGCCTTTGCCGCCGGCTACGATCTGCGCACCCGCGAGAGCTACCAGGCCACCTGGGCCAGCTTCGACGCCGTGCTGGGGCTGGGGCGGCTGAAAGCGATCCACCTCAACGACTCCAAGCGCGAGCTGGGCAGCCGCGTCGACCGCCACGACCACATCGGCCAGGGCCAACTGGGCCTGGAGCCGTTCCGCTTCCTGCTCAACGACCCCCGCTTTCGCGGCATCCCCATGACCCTCGAAACCGACAAGGGACCCGACCTGGAAGAGGACCGGGAGAACCTGCGCGTGCTGCGCTCCCTGGTCGAGGACCCGGGTTAGGATCGGACCATGAGCAAACGCAAAAAGAAACCCACGCCGCCCCGCGGGGCGCGTACGGCGCCCCGGGGCCCTGTCGCCGCCCTGGAAGAGGCGCTGGCCCAGGCACAGCAGCTCCTCGATGCCGGCCAGCCAGGGCAGGCGGTTTCACTCCTGGAGCCGCTCGCCGCCAGGCACCCGCGCCTGCCCGAGCTGCACTATGCCCTCGGCCTGGCGCAGTTGCAGGCCGGCGAGCCGTGGCCGGCCCTGGCGCACTATGAGCGTGCGGCACAGCTCGGCCGCAACGAGGTCTATGCCCTTGCCCTGGCGTCGATCTACCACGACCTGGGCATGCACGGCTACGCCCTGCACGCCTTCCGCGAGGTAGCGCGCACGAATCCTCAGGGCACCCTGGCCGAGATGGTGCGCAAAACGATCTCCGCCCTGGAGCGCGACATGGGGCTGGTCGCCGAGCAGTATGGCGTGCCGCCGCGCCAGGTCGAGACCGCCGTGCGCCACCTCAACACCGCCACCCGCGCCCTCCAGCAGGCCGACTATAGCGGGGCGATCAGCGCCAACCGGCAGGCGATCCGCATACTCGGCGATTGGCCGCCGCCGCGCAACAACCTGGCCCTCGCCCTCTTTTTCGACGGCCAGCCGCAGCAGGCGATCGCCGAGACGCGCCAGGTCCTGGCCCGCGACCCCGACAACCTGCAGGCCCTCAGCAACGCCGTCCGCTTCCTGGCCTGGTCGGGCCGGCAGCAAGAGGCCGCGGACGCGTGGCGAAGGCTGTGCGATCTCACCCCGCGCGATCCAGACGAGCGCCTGAAAGCCGCCGAGGCGTTCGCCGTGATGGACGACGACCAGCGCGTGTACAAAATGCTTGCAGGGATCGACCGGGCCGGTGCCGTCCGCCCCGACGTCAAGGGCCTCGGCGCACAAGCCAGCTTCTTCCTCGCCGTCGCCATGGCCAATCTCGGCATGAAGGACGCGCGCCGGCACTTTGCGGCGCTCCAATCCGAATTCCCTGGAAGCGAGCCTTTCGTGCAGGCAGTGCGCGCCGGGCGGCGCGGCCTCGGTTGGTCCGAGCGCTTTCCATACTTTTCCATAGATCACCTGATCTCCAAAGAACGGCTCGAGGAGTTCATCGAGCTCTTTGGACGCGAGGAACGAATGCCGCCCCAACGCTTCGCGCGCGAGGTGGCGCGTTTCGTCGAGCGCTTTCCCCAGCTCGTGCTCGTCGCCGAAAAGATCATCTGGGAAGACATGCAGCCGGGCGCGGGCGTCGGCATGTTGGCGCGGATCGCGACGCCGGCCGCCTACGCCGCCATCCGCCGCTTCGCCCTCAGCCAGGCAGGCAGCGACCAGGACCGGATGGACGCGCTTGCCGCCCTGTCGAAAGCGGGCCAGCTCCCCCCCGACGAGACGCTGCGCGTGTGGCACGGGGGCAAATGGCAAGATGTCCAGATGCGCCAGATCGAGATCTCGGAGCGCGAGCGCCCTCCCTACTCGCCCGCGGTGATGGCCCTCCACGCACAGGGCATGGAGGCGCTTGAGACCGGCGACCTGGCACGCGCCGAAAAGAGGCTCCGCCGTGCCATCGAGCTCGAGCCCAATGCCCCCGACATCTATAACAACCTGGCCACCGTCTATTCACGCCGCGAGGAGCACGACCGAGCCCAAGAGCTGTTCCGGAGGGCGATCGAGCTCGATCCCCTCTATGTCATTCCGCGCCTCAACTTGAACCTCTACCTCCTCGATGCGGGCGACATCGAGGGCGCCATCGAGATGCTCAAGCCCCTGTCCGACGCCACCCACTTTAGCCCGCGCGACATGGCCCTCTACTCGTACGCCCAGGCCCGGATCCTGATCGCCCAGGAGGAATACGAGCGCGCCAAAGAAAGGCTCGAGCACGCGCTCGAGATGTGGCCTGAATACGAGGAGGCGAGTGATTGGCTGAGGTGGCTGCACATCCGAAAGACGTATGACACCTGGGACGATTGGGCCAAAGCCCAGCGCAGGCGGGACCTGGCCAAGCGCAAAAAGCTGCAAGCGGCGCTCACCACCCTTGAGCCTACCCTGGCCGAAGCCCTGCCCCTCTACATCAAGGAAGGATTGACCGGCATGGCCGACGTCGTCCTTCCCACAGGCGGGTGGTCGGCCCTGCGCAAGGCCGATCTGGTAAACGAAATCGTGTCAGCGCTCACCGACCTGTCCTGGCTGGCGGAACTCTCTGCCAGGTGGAGCGACGAGGAACGCGACGCGCTGCGGGCACTGATGGCCCGCGATGGCCACATGCCGTGGCAGGCGTTCGACGAGCTGTACGACAACGACCTCGACGAATCACGAGACTGGCAGTGGCACAAGCCTAAATCGGTGATGGGCCGCCTGCGGATGCGCGGGCTGTTGGTGGAAGCGACGGTCGAAGGCGAGCTGTGGCTGGCGGTGCCTGTCGAGCTGCGCCCACTACTGAGGCAGGTCCTGGCCTGAGAGTCGGAGCGTGAGAAGACAACCCAAAAGGATACCCAATGACCAATAATACGAGTGAACAAACCCCAGACGACAGCCTGGTCGAGCCCGAGAGCACCCTCCCCCCGGTGGCGCTCGCCGACCTGCCCGAGCCGCTTCAGAAGGCGGCGGCCCGCGCCGGCTGGACGCAGCTCATGCCTGTCCAGGCGCGCGCCATCCCCTACTTTCTCGCGGGCCGCGACCTGCTCGTCCAGTCGCGCACGGGCAGCGGCAAGACTGCCGCGTTCCTGTTGCCGATCCTCGACAGGATCGACGTCAAGCGCGCCACCACCCAGGCGCTCGTCCTCGCCCCCACGCGCGAGCTGGCACACCAGGTGGGTGAGGAGGCACAACTGCTCGCCGGCGGACCCGAGTACCTCTCGGGCGGACCCGAGTACCCCTCGGGCGGCGGCCTGCGCACCGCCGTCGTGTATGGCGGCGTGTCCTACAAGCCCCAGATCGATGCCTTCCGCCGCGGCGCCCACCTGGTCGTCGGCACACCGGGGCGCATTCTCGACCACCTCCTCAAGCATAACCTGTCGCTCAGCGACCTGCAGTTGCTGATTTTCGACGAGGCCGATCGCATGCTGTCGATGGGCTTTTACCCCGACATGCGCGCCATCCGCGAGCACCTGCCGCGCCGCCGCGTGCAGGGGGGCATGTTCTCCGCCACCTTCCCGGCTCACGTCATGCGCCTGGCCGGCGAGTTCCTCAGCCAGCCCGAGTTCCTGAGCCTGAGCCGCGACCATGTGCACGTCACCGACGTCGATCACGTCTTTTACGTGGTGCCACGCATGGACAAGGACCGCAGCCTGGTGCGCATCATCGAGGTGGAGAACCCACCCAGCGCCCTCATCTTTTGCAACACGCGCCAGCGCGTGCACTATGTCACGGCCGTGCTGCAGCGGTTCGGGTACGATGCGGACGAGATCAGCTCGGACCTGTCACAGCAGGCACGGGAAAAGATTATGCAGCGCACGCGCCAGGGCAAGCTGCGCTTCCTGGTCGCCACCGACGTGGCGGCGCGCGGCATCGACCTGCCTGACCTGTCGCACGTCATCCTCTACGAGCCGCCGGACGACATGGAGATCTATATCCACCGCGCCGGGCGCACGGGACGGGCGGGCGGCAGTGGCGTTGCCATCTCGCTCGTGGACGTGCTGGAGCAGATGGCGCTCGAGCGGATCGCCAAGCGCTACAAGATCGAGATGGAAGAATGGCCGCTGCCGACGGACGAGGACGTGGCGGCTGTCGTGTCGGAGCGCGTGACCGCCCTGCTCGAATCGCGCCTGCGCGGCCGCGACAAGCTCCAGATCGAACGCATGGAGCGATTCGAGCCCCTGATCCAGGAGCTGGTGGAGAGTGAAGAAGGGCGGGCGCTGCTCACGATGCTCCTGGACGACGATTACCAGGAGACACTTCACGCCCCACCTCCCCAGCCCGGCCAAGAGCCGGAGCCCAAGCCGCAACAAAAGGGCGGGTCAAAGCGCCGGCGGAGTGGCCGGCGCAGGTAGATCGATCGCGGCGCCGCGTTTCTCTTTTTCCGCTCGAACAGGATCGTACGTTGTCATCGGCCCTCCTGCCCCCCCCCTGGCGTTACGGCACCGTTCCCGGGTTGGGGAAGGGTTGGTCGCGAAAATCGACGGCACAGTCGTCCGTGTCGAACCGGGCAGGAAAACGCTCAAGCGAGTGGGTGAAAAAGGCCACGCCCGGGTGCGGCACCACGCCCGGAAGGGACGAATCGCCGTAAGCCACCACGTCCACCCACCTGCCTCCCGCATCGAGCAGCAGTACCTCGTCGCCATCGCCACGTAGCTCCCACTCGCCCTCGCCCCACAGTGGCACCCGCGCCAGTGTGGGCACGGTGCTGTCTGTCTCGTAAAACTCCAGGTCGGGTGCCACGCCATACGCCGAGCGGAAGGCAGCCGCCGAGCTGGCAATCACGAGCACCTGATGCGGTGCGAGGAGCGTGCCGGCCGGCAGCATGTACATTCCTTCGTAGATGCCTGGGCGCTCGGCGTCGCCGATCATAAAGCGCGACAGATCGATCGCCTCAGATGTGGGGTTGCTGATCTCGACCCATTCCTGCTCCTTCGAGGCGGCATAGAACAGCTCGGTGATGAGAGGGTAGCTGGCGGGCGCGGGCAAGGCACATGCCTTGCCGGCCAGAGGCAGATAGAACGAAACAGGCGAAGCAGCCCAGTCTTGGGCAAAGAGGGCGGCGAGATAATCGTACGCCGCGTCGCTCTGCACCTGGAGCGCCAGCTCGCGGTTGGCCTTGGACGACACCTCACTCCCATTGATACTGCCAACGTGCACGGTCCCCTCGCCGCCCGCACGGACCAGCACCATCTTGTTGTGTAGACCAAGCGCCGTGGGGTTGCCGAGGCGCACCTGGAAGTCGAGCCCGCTGGCAGCAGAGCGTAAATAGGCAACCGTAGCCATGTTTTCGTTCCGATAGTCGTCGAACGTGTGTTGGTTGAGGAGAATGCGCACCCGGGCACCGCGCCGGGCGGCAGCCAGGTACGCCTCCAGGCGGGGATTGGGATCGTTCGCTGGTGTGGCGCCAGCGTCCCCCCACGCGGCATGTTCATAAAACTGCTCGACGAGCACGGTGTCGCCCGGCCCGGCGCGCGCCAGCAGTCCGAGCAGCCCGTCCGACGTGCGCAGGCCGTTCTCCGGCGACTGGACGACCTCAAAGGCCATCTCGCCCTGCACGGCGAGGGGAGATGAAAAGGCCACGGTGTAGGTCACCCAGTCGGGCTCGACCGGCGGGGCCGTGCCGGTGCACAGATCTGGCACGTCGGCGCAGGTGACGAGGTCGGCGTGGTGAGCAGGATCGAGGTCCGCTTCAATCACCGCACGAACGTGATCGACTATGCCTGGCGCATCCGTCATCAGGTAGACGCCGCGCCTGCCGGCCGTGCCGTTCGCCTTGTCGTCGGCGGGCATAGCCGTGGGGTTGAGGTTCTCGGTGCCGATCAGCACCTGCTGATCGTCAATCACGATCGCCTTGGCATGCTGGTAGCGGTAGCGGGCAGGGCCGGCGCCTGCGTACATGAACCAGACATCGGCCCCTGCCTGCCGGAGCCGGGCACAGATCCAGCGCTGCGCGCTGTCGATGCCGCCAGCCGGGCTGCCCTCCAGCAGCAGGCGCACCTGCACCCCGGCCCCGAGCCTGTCGATCAGCGCCTCGGCGATCGGCCAGCTTTCGATCGTGTAGGCCTCGATCAGGATCGACACCTGCGCGCTGCTGAGTTGGGCCACGACCGCGTCGAGCAGGTGGTCAGGAGCGATGGCGACGACGAGGTTGGCCGTTTCGGTGACGCGCGCCGTGTGAAAGAAGCGATCCAGGTCCCAGCCGGGATAGAGGACGCGCCGCCCGAGGCGGGGGTCGGTCGGGTCCTGCGCCCAGGCAGCCGCCGTCCCGGTCGCCGGGCCGGACCAGGGCAAGCCGGTTGCCTCGTCGCGCTTGCGGTAGAGGATCTGCCCTTCGGTGCCAAAATAGCCGCCCGACGTCCAGGGGAAGAGTGCCGGGCCACTCCAGCCGGGCGTGCTGGTGTCCCCATCTTCATACACCAGGGCGTCGACGATTTCCCCGTCAAAGTTGCGCAACACGCACGCCCCCCCGTCGTTCGCCAGCCCAGGCCAGGCACCTGCCAGCTCAGGTACAGCGGGATCGGTGTCGTCTGTTTCAAAGTTGGGCTTGAAGCCGAACTGTGCCTCAAAGGCAGTGGCCTCGCGTGCACACCAGATCCGTTCTCCCGCCGCGAGATCCGTGCCAGCAGGAAAGACGGCCCCGGCGCGCGCTTGCACTTCGCCCAGGCTCCACCCACCCAGATCCACCCTGCTGTCATGCACGTTCACCAGGCGCACTGCCTCGTCACGGTCGTACGCGGCATAGCCGTCGTAATAGACCGCGTCGAGGACGACAGGGGAGACGGGGGACGTGCCCCCGACCCAGGTAGCAGCCACGGCGCGGTCATCCATTGGATTGGCTTCCCCTGTCGTCGTCGTCGCGGTGAGCACGTTTCGGATCTCGCCGGCGGCATCCGCAGGGAGACGGGCGGTCACCTGAAACCACACCGGCGGCGGCGTGGTTGACCCCGTGGGCACGGTGCCGACTGTCCAGACGAGGGTGCCGGGCTGTGGCTGCAGCAGCGGGTAGGGTGCGCTGTGCGAGATCAAGGCGGCACCTGCGGGCAGGGTATCAGTGAGGCACACCCCGGCTGCCGGGACCTGGCCCGTGTTGCTGAGCGTGAGGGTATAGGTGATGAGCGCTCCCGGCTGGGCGGTGGCAGGGCCGGTTTTGCCGGCGCGCAGGTCGGCCATGGCCGGCGACGGCGCCACAATTCGCCCGGGCGTGGGCGCCTGGCGCGCGACGAAATCGCCAGGCGCGTCGGTGTCACGTCCGGGCGGATCGCGCTCCAGCGAATATCCCTCCGGCACACCGGCACACGGGTAGCCGGCGCAGTTGAAAATTGTCGCGTCGGCCCCGTAGGACAGGGCATCGATCAGAGCCCCTGCCGGGTCCTCAAGGATGAGACAATCCCCCTCGTTGTGCAGGCCGTTGCCGATCGAGCCGCCAAGGAGGACGAGCGTGCCGGTGAAGGTGGGATAATTGTCGTAGAAGCTGGCACTGGCCGCGACGACTGCGGCGCCACCGGGCGGGAGGGTAAGGGCAGGCAGAGAGTCGGCGGCATAGTTATCGCGCACGCGCCAGCCGGCGAGATCGACGGTTGTCGTCAGCGGATTGTAGAGCTCGATCCACTCACAAGCAGTATCGCTGCCGTGCGGGTCGTACTCGAGCTCGTGAATAAGGACAGCCCCGGGTGCGGTACCGGGCAGTGCGCTGCCCGGCACGACGCCAACGATGGCGACAAAGGCCAGGACCCACAGGCTGGCCGCAGGCAGCAGGCGCGCCGTCTGGTGGCTCATCCTTCCTCCTCGGCTGTCGTCAGATGGAGTCAGGATAACACAGGTGATGGGGCGTGTCAAAGGCAGAACGGCAGTGTCCACCCCGGCAAATCTGACAGGTCTTGAAATACCTATCAGATTTTGCTCCTTCCAGGCAATTTAGCGCAGGCTCCAGCCAAGTGTAGCAGTGAGACTGATGGCCGCCCAGAATTCGACGGGGAAGGTCGTGGTCACCGGGCGGCGGCCCAGGCGCTGCGCAGCAAGGTGGTATAAGACGATGCCGGCGACAGGGATGAACGCGGGCCAGCCACGCCAGGCGAGTGTGAGCACCAAGGCCGATGCAACCATGACCGTCCATCGTGCGGCAGCGGGGCGGTGCATCAAGCTGGCCGGATCGAGCCACAGGGGCAGGGCGATAGAGAGTGCGAATGTCGCAACGAGATAGACACTCGCGATCCACCACACCGGCTCTGCAGCGCCCGCCCCGACGAGCGCGCCGCCCGGCTCGGCCACGATGGCCACGGCCGCCAGCGTCAAGATGTGCAGTGCCTGGTCGACCAGGAAGGGGATGATGGGCGGCACGTGCAGGCGCGGTTCGAGGTAAACCTTGGCCGCGTCGAGCCCGGCGTGGATCGCCGCGATGACGAGCAGCCACGGCCACCAGAGATCGAGCTGAACCCATGCCACGGGCAGCATGGTCAGTGTGACGACTGCCACGTGCGCCGCCAGCCCAGAAGGGGTGCGCTTCTTCAGCACCATCCACCGGGTTTGCAACACAAAGTCGCCGACGAGGTGCGCCAACAGCAGGCGATAGAACACCACTCGCCTCCTTACTCGAGCATCGTATGCAAGACGTCGGGGCGCAGAATGCGGATGCGTACCCTGTCCACTTCGACGACACCACGGTCGCGCAGTTGGCTGAGCGTGCGGTTGGCGCTCTCGCGCGTGGTGCCCGCCAGGGTCGCCACCGCTTCTTGCGACAGGTCCAGGTCGAGGCGCACCCCGTCGCCTTCGGGCACGCCGTAGCGCTGCGCGAGATCGATCAGTGTGCGGGCAATCCGCTGCCCCACACTGCGCGAGGCCAGGTCCCCCGCACTCTCTGTGGTGCGGCGCAGGCGCCGGCTGAGGGTCTCGATGGTATGCACCGCCGCGTGCGGGTGGGCCAGCAGGTAATCGCGAAAGGCGTGGCGCTGCAGGACAAGTACTTCGGTGGGCTCCATCGCCTCGACGCATGCCGAGCGTGGCTCGCCGCTCAAGAGCGCCATTTCGCCAAAAAAGTCCCCCTCGTCGCACAGCCATACCGATAGCTCGTGCCCTTCAGGGCTGAGCGTGTAGATGCGCACCCGGCCCGAAACGACCACGAACAGGCTGTCGCCTGGCTCGCCCTGGTGGAGGATGATCTCACCCCGGTCGTAGCTACGGCGCTGCACCGTCGTGGACAGAGAAGCCAACTGGTCCACAGGCAGATCGGCGAACAGCGGAATCTGCTTCAAGCGCGCCATCGTGTCCATCTGCGCCTCCTTCCCCACTTTCTGTTCCCAGTATAACACAGATTCTGCCTACCGCGCTATGATGGGGGTCACACAGCAAGGAAAGGAATTTCAGAATTGGTCAAATTGGGGGGTTCACATTTCGAGATTTTATGGTATAATACCTTTGACTTTGGCGCGTCCCGGCCACATGGGAATTTATCGCGCGAGAAAGGTTTATGAACCCGGTCAAGAAGGTGACCAACAGGCACCACAGTCCGGCCGCTCTGGCAGCGGCCATTTCTGTGGAGAAACCGGAAGGTGTCGACTGCCGGGCCTCCCCCCACCGCAGCCAGCTATCCAGGGTACGTGCATAAGAAACAGAGCCGGAACCATGTAGTGAAGTGTATGCCCGCAGCGCCGGTCGTGGCCCTCCGGCAGCAAGCGGAGCCGAGACAGATTGGGGGATTGGGTCAGGATGACGGTAGTGGAATATAGGATAGGGCAAGTCAGTGCCTCTACGGCAGAACAAGAGGAGGGGGAGCCGACTGCGATTGAGCGTTTAATTGAGCTCGGGCGCACCCGAGGATTCGTCACGTATGATGATGTCATGGAAGCGGTGCCTGAAGCAGAGCTAAATATTGAGCAATTGGAGGATGCGTTGGCGACCCTGATCGAAATGGGTATCGAGATC
>JAFGIA010000190.1 GCA_016929795.1 Anaerolineae bacterium | reverse complement strand
TGCCCCTGACCTGGTTGTGTCGCGGCTACAGCCTGGTGTGGCCGGTCACATCGGAGGACGTGGATGTCCCTAATCCGTAACGGTTCCGGCAGACCTTTTGCCTCATGCCCCCAGACGTGTTATAATCCAGGCATCAAGTTATCAGGAGGGAGTATGCCGGAGCGACTGGTTATGTTGAGGATGGCCGGCGCGCAGAAAGAGTCGAACCGGCCCTACCCAGTGGCGTGCGCCACCGAGGCAGACCTGACGCCTGCAGAGCAGGCAGCGACGATCGAGAGCAAGGTGCAGACTTGATCCACCTGGTTGATCTGCTAGCCGCCACCGGTGGCACGGTACATGGGCCCGTCGCCGCCGACACCTTTGCCGATTTCTGCTACGACAGCCGGCTGCTCAACCCTGGTGAGCTGTTTGTCGCCGTCGTCACTGAAAAGGGTGACGGGCACGACTATGCGATTGAGGCAGCCCGTGGGGGGGCAGCGGGCGTCCTGTGCCAGCGCCCCCTAGGCCTGGCGCCCTATGGCGCCACCTGCATCGTCGTCGACGACACGCGCGCCGCCCTGGTTGACTGGGCGCGTTACATCCTGCGCAAACAGGCGCCCGACGTCGTCGCCATCACTGGCTCCAGCGGCAAGACGACGACCAAGGAGCTGACGGCCGCCATCCTCAGCCGTCACCATGCTGTGTTTCGCAACCAAGGGAACTATAACGACCGCTACGGCCTGACCATCGCCCTCGGTCGCCTCGATCCATCACATCGCCTCGCGGTACTCGAGTTGGCGTGTGACGGGTTCGACGAGATTCGCGATCTGGCCGCACTCACCCGCCCGCGCGTGGGGATCGTAACGACGGTGAACGAGACACACGTCGCCTACCTCGGCTCGATCGAGGCCATCGCCACGGAAAATGCGCGCCTCCTCGAGGCTCTGCCGCCAGCGTCAGAGGGCGGCCTTGCCATCCTCAACTACGATGATCCCCGCGTGCGCGCCATGGCCGCGCGCACCCGCGCGCGGGTCATCACCTACGGCCTCGATCCAGATGCCGACCTGGTGGCAGGCGCAGTAGACGCCGGTCCCGATGGCGTGACCTTTACCGTCTTTGTCAAAGATTTTTATCCCACACCAGTGCGGCACAGCAAGCGCAAACTGGGTGTCCACCTGCAGATCCTCGGCCGCCACGCCGTCTATGCCGCGCTCGCTGCCGTCGCTGCCGGGCTGGCCTTTGGAGTGTCGCTGGAAGAAGCGCTTGCGGCAGTGGCAGGGACATCCCCCTTGTCCGGACGGCTCAACCCACTGCCTGGGGCAGGCGACACGCTCATCCTCGACGATACATTTGATGCCAGCCCGGCCTCAACCCTCGCCGCACTCGACACCCTCTCCCTCTTTGGTCGGCGTCGCGTCGCCGTGCTCGGCGCGCCCCTCGACGCGGCGTCGGGCAGCGCACCCGACCAGGGCACCTTTGCAGCCGATGCCTACCGCCGGATCGGGGCGCGCGCCGCCGCAGTCGTCGACCTGCTCGTTGCCCAGGGTGACACCGCCCGGCGCGTAGCCGAAGAGGCGCGCGCTGCCGGGTTGCCAGCCAGCCGCATCGCCGTCACCTACACTGCTGGCGAAACCCTGCGCGGGCTCAAAGGCCGTCTGGCGCCTGGCGATACAGTCCTGGTCAAGGGCGCAGTAGCTGCACGCATGGAGCGCGTCGTCACTGGCCTGCTCGCCCATCCGGAGCGAGCAGGCGATCTGCTCGTACGCCAGACCGCTGGCTGGCAGAAGGTGCGCCTGCTGCACCCTGGCAGGCCGACCTGGGTCGAGGTAGACCTTGACGCGGTGGCGAACAATACGCGGCGCATCGTCGAGCGCGTCGGGCCCGATGTGCGTCTGCTCGTCGTGCTCAAAGCCGACGCCTACGGCCACGGCGCCACGCGTGTGGCGCGCACGGTGCTCAACAACGGAGCAAGCTATCTCGGTGTGGCGAGCATCAACGAGGCGGCCGCGCTGCGCGCGGCGGGCATCACTGCTCCGATCCTCGTCCTGGGCTACACCCCGGCGTGGCAAGGGCGCGAGCTGGCACTGCACGACCTGACGGCAACCGTGTTCGACCTCGATGTCGCCGCTGCCCTGGGCCGTGCGGCGCGTGAGCTTGACCGCCGCGTGCGCGTTCACGTCAAAGTCGATACCGGCATGGGCCGCCTGGGCCTGTTGCCCGAAGACGCCATCCCCTTTCTTCTTGCGCTGCGCGACGTGCCTGGCCTCATTCTTGAGGGCATCTTTACCCACTTTTCCGTCGCGGACATTGATCCCGAATACACACGCTGGCAGTTGGCCCGCTTCCGCCAGGTAATCGACGGCCTGACCGCCGCGGGGCTGCAAGTTCCCCTCGTCCATGCAGCCAACACAGCCGCGCTCCTCACCTTGCCCGCGGCCCACTTTTCGATGGTCCGCCTCGGCATTGGCCTGTACGGCCTCCAGCCGTCGCCCGAAGTGCCACTGCCGCCCGGTTTTTGCCCGGCCCTCACCTTCAAGACAACAGTGGCGCAGGTCAAGACGCTGCCTGCTGGCAGTTACGTCGGTTACGGCAACACCTACCGCACAGAGGCAGCGCAGCGTCTCGCCGTCCTGCCCGTGGGATATGCCGATGGATTCCGCCGTGCCCCACGCCACTGGGGTGAGGTGCTCGTCCGCGGTCAGCGCGCGCCCATCGTCGGCCGCGTGTCGATGGACCAGACCATGATCGACGTCAGCACCATCCCCGGCGTGCGCCAGGGCGATGAGGTCGTGCTCATCGGTCGCCAGGGCGAGGATCAGATCACAGCAGAAGAGGTAGCCGAGCGCCTGGGCACGATCAACTACGAAGTAGTCAGTGAGATCCTGGCACGCGTGCCCCGCGTGGTATAATCTGGGATTGGCAGGCTGACCTTCCAAGCTGCCAGCCCGCCAATTTCCCCATCCACACCCCATAGAACGATTGCGCAATCTCCCAAAATCGGATACAATGGCGCCTGATTTGTTCCCTGCTCCTCGGTTGTGTACACAACCCGGCAGGATGGCGAGAAGAGGAGGATGGCGTGATAGATAGAGATTACAGCCGGTTGTTGGCCGAGCTGTTTGAGGAGTATGCGGCGTATTCTCCCAAGTCGAGACAATTCCACGAGCGTGCCCAACAGTCGATGGTCGATGGCGGCAGTCATACGCTGCGCCTGATCGAACCCTTTCCGCCTCGCATCGTCACCAGCCGCGGTGCGTGGATCGAGGACGTCGACCAACACCGTATCCTCGACTTCTGGCAGGGTCACCTCGCCAATGTACTTGGCCACAACCCAAGGCCAATCACCGAGCCGCTGGCCCGCGCATTCGAAGAGCATTGGGGTCTGCAGACCGGCTTTACCGACGAGATCCAGATCGAGACAGCCGAGATCCTATGCCGGCAGACAGGCGCCGAAAAGGTACGCTTTACCACCAGCGGCACACTGTGCACGATGTACGCCATTATGCTCAGCCGTGCCTACACGGGCCGGCGGATGGTCATGAAAGTCGGCGGCGGCTGGCACGGCGCCCAACCCTGGGCGTTGAAGGGCATCCACTTTGTCGCTGAGGATTTGGGATTTCAAAAAGTCGAGTCGGCAGGCGTGCCGGCAGGGGTAACCGACCGGGTCATAGTCAGCAACTTTAACGATCCGCAACGGCTCACAGACCACTTTCGCGAGTATGGCGACCAACTCGCTTGCTTTATCGTCGAGCCCTTTATGGGTGTGGGCGGCAACATGGCCGCCAGCCAAGAATACCTCCAGACGGCCCGCGAATTGACCGCGCAGTATGGCGTGGTGCTCGTCTTTGACGAGGTGATTGCCGGTTTTCGCTTCCGGGCGGGCAACCTGGGTGCTGTGTATGGTATCCAGCCCGACCTGACGAGTTATGGCAAAAGCATCGGAGGGGGCATGCCGGTGGCGGCGGTGGCAGGGCGCTCTGATGTGCTCAAGTTAGTAGCTAGGAATGGGAGATCTCAGGTTCAGTTCTCCGGCGGCACCTATTCTGCCCACCCCATCTCCATGCTCGCCGCACGCACCGCCATGAACTACCTCGTAGAGCACGAGCACGAGATCTATCCACGGCTGGCACAATTGGGCGCACGCACGCGTCAGATCTTTGAAGACACGTTCCGGCAAGAGGGAATCCATGCCGTGTGCACCGGGGGGGGCGAGGGCGTGCTGCCCGGCAGCTCGTTGTTCATGCTCCACTTCCCCTATCAGGAAGGAAGGCGGCCGACGCTGCCCGAGGATTGTTGCAACCCGGCCGTGTGCGACGTAACCCTGAGTCAGAAGGTACTCGATCTGGTATTGCTCCTGGAAGATGTGTTTATGCTGCACAGCCACGGCGCCGTCTCCACGGCGCACACGGAAGATGATATGGCCTTTCTCGAGCAGGCCTGTCGCCATGCCGCGCGCCGCATCAAGCCGTATCTGACGTCAGGGCAAGCCCGACCTTCGTAGGTTCTGACCTGGGTTGTATAGAAGGCAAAGCCAAGGATAGCTTGCGAACCGGGGACCGACATCAATTATCCACCCGAGCTTGCGCCAAGACAATGGGAGGCCGAATCAATGCCAATCACCGACCGAGTCACTCGACTCAGACAGCAAAGCCTGGACGCCGTGCCGCGCATCTCCACCGAGCGCGCCGAGCTGATGACCGAGTTCTACCGTGACGACCGTGGCCTCTGGTCCGAGCCCGTGCGCCGCGCCCTCGCCTTCCGCCACCTGATGGAGCACAAGACCATCTACCTCGGCGACGGCGAGCTGATCGTCGGTGAAAAGGGGCCCGCCCCCAAGGCCACGCCCACCTACCCCGAGCTCTGCTGTCACACCCTCGACGACCTCGACCTCCTCGACTCGCGCGAGAAAATTCCTTTCAAGGTCAGCCCCGAGGCGCGCATGGTGTACGAGGAAAGCATCATCCCCTTCTGGCGTGGCCGCACCATGCGCGAGCGCCTCTTTACCCACATGACACCCGAGTGGCTCGCCGCCTACGAGGCCGGTGTCTTTACCGAGTTCATGGAGCAGCGTTCCCCGGGCCACACCGTGCTCGATGACAAGATCTATCACCACGGCATGCTCGATTTCATCGCCGACATCGACGCATCCATCACCCGCCTCGACCACCTGCACGACCCCGGTGCCTACGCCAAACACGAGCAGCTCAAAGCGATGCGCATCGTCGCCCAGGCGGTCGTCCACTTTGCACAGCGCCACGCCCACCGCGCCCGCGCCCTTGTCCAGCAAGAGCCCGACCCCCTGCGCCAGGCGGAGCTGCTCCGCATCGCCGCGGTGTGCGACCACGTCCCCGCCCACGCGCCGCGCGATTTCTGGGAGGCGCTCCAGGCCTACTGGTTCGTCCACCTCGGCGTCACGACCGAGCTCAACCCGTGGGACGCCTTCTGCCCGGGCAAGCTCGACCAACACCTCTATCCCTTTTACCGGTGCGGCCTCGAGGACGGGACCTTGACCGAGGAGCAGACGCGCGAGCTGCTCCACTGCTTCTGGATCAAATTCAACAACCAGCCCGCCCCACCCAAGGTGGGCGTCACCGCCGCCGAGAGCAGCACCTACACCGATTTCGCCCAGATCAATGTCGGCGGCCAGTGCACCAACGGGTCTGACGGCGTCAACGACATCACCTACCTCATCCTCGACGTCATCGAAGAGATGCGCCTGCTCCAGCCCAGCTCGTCGATCCAGGTCAGCAAAAAGAACCCGGACCGGTTCATCAAGCGCGCCGCGCGCATCATCCGCACTGGCTTTGGCCAGCCGTCGGTGTTCAACAGCGACCTGATCGTGCACGAACTGGTGCGCATGGGCAAGTCTGTATCCGACGCACGTGATGGAGGATCGAGTGGGTGCGTCGAGGTGGGAGCGTTCGGCAAAGAGAACTATAACCTGACTGGCTACTTCAACATGCCAAAAGTGCTCGAGCTCGCGCTCCACTGCGGCATCGATGCGCGTACCGGGCAGCGCGTGGGAATCGAGACGCCGGACCCGCGGACCTTTGAGACCCTTGACCAGTTGCTGGACGCCTACCGCGCCCAGCTCGGATACCTCGTCGACGTCAAGGTGCGCGGGAACAACGTGATCGAGCGCCTCTACGCCGCCCACATGCCCGCCCCCTTCCTGTCACTCCTGACTGACGACTGCATTGCCAACGGCCGCGACTATCACGACGGCGGCGCGCGCTACAACACCAGCTACATCCAGGGCGTTGGCCTGGGCACCATGGCCGATGCGTTGTCTGCCATCAAACACCACGTGTTCGACCAGGGTACGATGACCATGGCGGATCTACTCGACGCCCTCGACGCCGATTTCGAGGGGCAGGAAGGATTACGCCAGGCGCTGCTGAACCGTACCCCCCGCTATGGCAATGACGACGACCGCGCTGACGACATCATGCGTCAGGTATTCGAAGCATACTACGAGGCCGTCGAAGGCCGCCCCAACACCCGGGGGGGCCACTACCACGTCAACCTGCTGCCCACCACGTGCCACGTCTACTTTGGCTCCGTGTGCGGCGCCACACCTGACGGTCGCCGCGCCGGCACCCCCCTGTCGGAGGGCATCTCGCCCGTCCAGGGCGCCGACCGCCACGGGCCGACGGCCGTGCTCAAGTCGGCAGCCAAGATGGACCACGCCCGCACCGGCGGCACGCTCCTCAACCAAAAGTTCACCCCCCAGATCCTGGCCGACGACGCCGGCCTCGACCACCTGGTCCAACTCGTGCGCACCTATTTTCGCCTGGACGGGCACCACGTCCAATTCAACGTCGTCGACGCCGCCACCCTGCGTGCTGCCCAGCGCGACCCCGGCCAATACCGCGACCTCATCGTCCGCGTCGCCGGCTATAGCGACTACTTCTGCGACCTGGGGCGGGCGCTGCAGGATGAGATCATCACCCGGACCGAGCACACTAGATTTTAGCAGCAAGCAGCAAGGCTTGCTGCTTGCTGCTTTTTGTGGTTGGTCCAAGATCGGTGACAGTCCTCCGGAGCTACACGGACTTGGAGGCTGAACAATGAATGACCCCTCTTCTCCGAAACACCTCCCGCGCCCTCTCCACCGCTTCCGCCTGCGGGGGATCTAGCTCACTCAGCCCATACGCCATTCCCAACGCCGCGAACTTGGCCTGCCCCAGGCTGTGGTACGGCAGGATCTCTACCCCCAATGCCCCGTCCAGGCGGCACGCCACGAACTCTGCTGTCGCCTCCAGGTTCTCCACACCGTCGTTCATCCCCGGCACGAGTGGCACTCGGATCACGAGGGGCCAGCCCTGGCTCGCGATGCGCACTGCGTTCTCCAGGATGATCCTGTTATCACGGCCCGTCAGGCGTTGGTGGACGACAGAGTCCATGTGCTTCAAATCGAGGAAAATTAGATCCATCCGCGCCAGGATCTCACTCGCCGCGTCCCACGAAAAGTAGCCGCTCGTCTCCAGCACCATCGCGATCCCGCGCACCCAGCATACATCCACGAGTTCCCTGACAAACCCTGCCTGCGCCAGTGCCTCCCCACCTGAGAACGTCACCCCGCCGCCCGACTGCCGATAGAAAACCCTGTCTTTTTCGATGGTCTCCAGCACATCGGTGACCGTCATTCGCCGTCCCATTAGCTCGCGTGCTCCCGCCGCACAAACCTCCACGCACTGCCCACACGCGCTGCAGGACGCCGCTTTCATCGTCACCTCGTCCCACGTGTCGCCCTCACGCACTTGTGGGCACACCTCCTTGCACTGCCCGCACTGCTTGCATCGGCTCGCAAAAAACGCGATCTGTGGATCTCTCAACCACGACTCGGGGTTGCAGCACCAAGCGCAGCGCAGCGGGCACCCCTTGAAAAAGACGACCGTGCGGATGCCCGGTCCGTCGTTGCCCGACCAGCGCTGGATTTCGAAAACAACCCCCTCTGTCTCGTCGCGCTGGGCTGCCGCGCCCACCGTATTGTCACTCACAGGCCACATCGCACGCTATAACCGCTCATACGTCGTCCGCGCAATGATCGCGTCCTGTACCTCCTGCGACAGTGTCACAAACCGCGTGCTGTACCCCGCCACCCGCACCAGCAGGTCACGGTACTCCTCCGGTCGTGCCTGTGCCGCACGCAGTGTATCCCCCGAGATCACGTTGAACTGTACGTGAAATGCGCCCAACTCAAAGTATGCGCGGATCAGCGCCGCCAGATTTCTCAGATCCCGGTCACTTTTCAACGCGTCTGGCGAAAGCTTGATGTTCAGCAGTGTCCCACCGGCGTGGCTCTCGTGGTTGATTTTAGCCACCGATTTCATCGCCGCCGTCGGGCTCGTCACGTCCGTCCCCGTGTGTGGCGAGCATCCCTCTGTGAGCGGTGTTCCGGCGAACCGTCCGTCAGGCGTAGCCCCCACCACCGCCCCTGCCGGGAGATAGTTCGAGATACCCATAAAGGCCGAGTTGAATGGTTGGCCGAAATAGTCGTCATACTTGCGGATCTCGCGGTGGTAAAAGTCACTGATCTCGACAGCGAACCGGTCGACAACATCGTCGTCGTTGCCATACTTGGGGCACTTGAGCACCATCGCCCTCAGCGCCTCGTGTCCCTCCCAGTTTCTGTCCAGCGCCTCGCACAGCGCTTCCATCGTGACCGACTTGTCCTTGAACACCAACTTCTCAACCACCGCAAACGAGTTCGCTGCGTCCGCCACGCCGATTCCCGTCAGCACCGGCCCGACATTATACTGCGCCCCGCCGTGGCTCAGGTCCCGTCCCTTCTCCATGCACCCGTCGACCAACGTCGATAGGAAAGGCCGCGGCGCCATCTCGGCGTGCACCGACTGCGCAGTGACGGTCGCCATCACCGCCTGCTTGATCAGATATGCGAGCTGTGCATAGTACGCGCCCTTGAACTGCTCGAACGACTCGAACCACGCGGGATCGCCGGTGCGCAACCCGCGCACCACTCCATCGAGCTGTCCCCGCCCATCGTTCAATGCAAACTCGATCGCCGACCCCAGGTTGATGTTCGCCGCCGATGTCCACTCGCCCACCTTCCGAAAGTGCGGCACCACGCATCCGCAATTATTCCAGTCTCGCGCATCCTCCGGCGACAGGCCTGCCGTCAGCAGCATCGCCGCGCCCGTTCTATCGTTGTGCACGGCCGGAAAGCCCGTGCCGACTTGGATCAGCCGGCATACCTCCATCAGGAACTCGTCCGGGCAGTTGGGGTGGATGCGCACACTCAGCCCTGGCTGGTGCGTCCGCGCGTTCGCCGTCGCATGCAGGCACATCGTCGAGAGCGGA
Source organism: Anaerolineae bacterium (assembly GCA_016929795.1). The sequence goes on along the minus strand of JAFGIA010000190.1, from coordinate 6,678 downwards.
TTGGTCCCATCCATCCCATCTCTTTTTCTCCCACCCACCGTCAGGTTCTGAAACGAGCAATAGCCGGCAAAGTAGCGCGCCGTGTTCGTCGAGATGGCCCACACCCACTCCGACAGCTTGATCCACAAGCACTCGATCAGATCCTGCGCCTCTTCCTGCGTGAGGACCCCCGCTGCCACGTCCCGCTCATAATACGGGCACATGTACTGGTCGAACCGCCCCAGGTTGAGCGCCACCGCATTCTCGGCGATCACCCGCCCCACTTGCACGAACCACACCATCTGGCTTGCTTCCCAAAAGCTCCGTGGCGGATTCGCCGGCACCCAGCGGCACACTTTTGCGATCTGCAGCAACTCTTCTCTTCTGACCGGGTCGCCCTCGGCTGCTGCCAGACGCTCTGCTTCTTCCGCGTACCGCTCACCTAGGCGGATGATTGCATCACCGGTTACGATCGCCGACCGGTAAAAGTCGATCCTTCGTATCTTTTCCGCCGACGTCGGCTCGAGCCCCGCCAGCCGCTCCATCGCCTCGTTCCGGATTCCGGCGAACCCTTTTCTGAAAATGACGTCCTGGTAATCGGGCGTGATCTCACCCACATAGGCACGCCACTTCGAGTCGTTGTCCACTACCCCTGTGTCCACCGTCACCCGAAACGTTTCCTCCGGCAGCCGCGACAGGTATGCCTCTTCCAGCGACCGCCCGTGCCAATAGGGAAAGATTGTCTTTTGCAGTTCTTCCCTCTGCTCCGCCGTGACCCGGTATGGGTCCTGCGCACGCACCTCGAGCCGGTCCAGCTCCTCCTCGACCCACTTCCACGACACCTCGGGATTGATGCACGCCGGCCGCCGCGCCATGCCCGGCGTGCCCACGATCAGCTCATCGTCAAAGATCACCACCGGCAGCATCTCGCAGATACGCGCGAACGCCTTCGCCCGCCGCAGGATCAGCGGCTGCCCCCCCGTCTCCCTGTCCGATTCCGTAAACAGCAGTGCCCGTTCCAACGACAGCGACGGCTCTGCCTTGTTGTACGCCTCTTTGAGCCGCGCGATGCGACCATTTCCTCGTCCCATCTGTTCCTCCCTCTCCTCACTCTGCCCTTACAAGTGAGTTGCACCTCAGAGGTACGCCCTGTCCTCTCGGGTTCACTCCAACACGAGTTTACCACTCCCCTGCGTATCGCACGCTGCGCGGTGTCAACTCCTTCATCGTCAACAGCCACCGTAGTTCCACCAACTGCCGCAGGTGCAGCAGATCGTGCGCCGCCCACGATGCCAGCAGGTCGCCGGCTGAAATCGCTCCCCAAGGCGCCTTGTAGGTCGTTTCCCAGTTGGGTGCCCCAAGTGCGCGCAGCCACACCAGCGAGTCCTCGCGCGCCGAAAGGAACCCTTCGAACGATTCCGCCAGGTCGCGCTCGTTGTACCGCCGCGCCGTCACCCACCCCATCGGATCGTTCGGCGGCCACATCTCGCCAGGCCGGTGCAGTGTGTAGTCGATCCGCTGCCGAAAATCCTCGCGCTCCTCGTCCCACAGATGATTCACCACCTCGAGCACCGACCACGAATCGGCATCCGGCTTCCAGCGTGCCTCCTCGTCCGTGATCCCCAGCGCCACTGCCTGAATTGCCGCCGCGCTCTCTGCCATCCGCGCCGCCACTTGCTCTACGTCCACTCGGCACCTCCTCGCGTGACTTGCCGCCTGGTCAGATTGGAACGGAGCATGTTACAGGCCTTCCGCCCGGCGCTTGATGCCTTTGAGCATTTTGCGCGCCATCACAAACGAGATCGGCTCCAGGAACACGCGATACATCAACGTGTTGCCAAAAGCCGGGTTCCAGCCGAGGCGCTGGCGAAAGATCAGGCGCGTCGCGCCCCCGGTCTGCTCCAGGACGAATACGTTGATACCGCTGTAGTACGCCTCCGGCAGCGACTCGCCGGGCTCTACGCCCTCACCGGTTTTTGTGTTCAGCGTCCCTCCGAGGACGAGTGATTTTTCCGGCTCCAGTGAGACTACGGGAAAGCCGAGCCGGCCGTCAGGGGTCAGCAGCACCTTGTCGCCGGCTGCCAGTTGTTGGTGATCAGGCAGGATCCGCCCGGCACTGCGCACGCCGCCGTTGTCGAGCAGGTCGTAGCTGTACCATCCAGCGCGCCGGCAGCCGAGCTGGACCAGCCAGGGCCACACCTTCTCGACGGGCGCCCGCACCGTCACGGCACTCGTCATCTCCGAATTGGGCTCGGGTACCAGGTCATCACCGGGCAGAGATTTCTCTACTTCCTCGCCCGTCGCCCCCCACCGTCGGTACCAACGCGCGAGCACGGGCGACAGTACCACCGTGCCCGCAATCACCATCACGCCACCAATGCCATCCAGGATCGTACTTGTATCGCTGTTCATATCCATCCTCGCCGCTCAACATCTTCTGTGGATTGCCCACGATCGTGGCGGCCGATCCGGTGTTGGACACCGTGACCGGGCCCACCGGGTCGGGGCCGCGTTGTGCCGACAGCACCCGTACTTGAATTCGCTGCTGAACATACCTTCACAGTGGGCATATATGATCTCTTTCAGCTTGAGCGCGCCCTCAAGGGCGATTGAGTGCGTCAACCCATAACCAAGGTAGTACAGGAAGCGATGCACAAACCCTCTTCACTCTGACGACTCGGATCAGACTGACGGAAGGTGCTCTGAGAAGGGGGAGGGCGTTCAGAGCCCCATACGCTGCTGCACAAAAGCCATAAACTCACGAAAGCCCTGTTCGAGAGTTGGCGCAAAAGGAGCGGCAGTCACGTTGCCCTGATCGCCGTCGTGAAAATGCAAGGGGAACGTCGGAACGGTGCCCCAGTTTGTGTCAGGAAAATTGTCATAGCGATAAATGCGGCCGTCGAGATGGCGGCGCTCCCAATGAAAACCAAAACGGCCGCTCAGCTTTCGCGAGACCCACACGTCCACAAAGCTGGTATCGATCAACAGGATCCGTAGCTTGGCATCGAGCCTGTTTGTCTGCACGACGATTTTGGCAAACTCAACCTCCGCGATGCGGCGGAGCTGATCGAGAGTGGTCAAGCCAGCTCCCTCAGCGAATCGAGCAAGGCATCACGTTCCGCCTCCAGGTTGTCGAACTCAAAATAGTCTTCAAATGCGTCGGCCTCGTGGATCTGTCCCGCTTGGACCAAGGCATCAAGCTCGTTAACGTTCTGGACGCCGTATCTGCGCGCAAGCCCCAGGAGCTGTGTCTCGACGAGCCGTATCCTGTGTTTCAGGAACAAGCGCAAGCTCTCCCGCTCCAATTCCTCAGGTGATAGCTGCAACTTTAAAGCGACTTCTTCATACATCGTGTCTCCTCTTCAACCCGCGACTGAACTCTAGTGGTGAGCAAATTATACCAGTTCCCCAATCACCAGTCAAGACATATCGCTCTTCGTCATCCAAGTTATTTCCATGATCCATGTTGACCTGAGCGCTTGCCCATTGTATACTGCATATGGTTTATTGCCAAGAAATCAATCAGGGAGTGAAAAGCACACCATGCCTCAGCCGCAACTAAATGAAGCGATTCTTCGCAGTCTGGCCTCGGACCAATCCTTTAGCCGGGGTCAGGAGTATTTTGACAGAGGTGCCGTCTTCAGCCTGGAGAAACGCGGCGATACACTGCTCGCCCGCATCGAGGGCAGCGAATACCAGCCTTATGAGGTCACTGTGGAACTGGACGCGGGTGGTATTGTTGACGCCGAGTGCACATGTCCCTATGATTGGGGAGGATATTGCAAACATATCGTGGCGGCAGTGCTGGCCTATATCCACCGCCCGGACCAAGTAACAGAACGCCCACCTGTCGCAGCGCTTCTGGCGGGTCTGGATCGAGACGTGGTGGTCGCCCTGTTGGCCGACTTGATCGACGAGCATCCTCACCTGGCGGATTGGCTAGAAGTTGAGGTCGCTGCCCTGAAAGAGCAGGTGAGCCAAACAGCCAATGCTCGTCCCCGTGAACGCCAGACACCGCTCGATCCCACCCCCTTTCGCCACCAGGCGCAGGCCATTCTGCGGGGCGCAGAAGACTGGGCAGCCGTGAGTGGCGTTGCCAGTCAGTTCCAGGAGCTTGTTGCCCGGGTCGAGCCCTTCCTGGCTGCTGGGGATGGCCGCAATGCGCTGGTCATTCTGGAAGCCGTCACCGAAGTCTATGTGGATCAGTGGTTCGAGTTCGATGATTCGGATGGTGAGATGGGAGGTGTATTCGTCGATCTGGGGTCTGCCTGTGCCGAAGCGATCCTCAGCGCCGATCTCTCCCCCGACGAAAGGCACGTTTGGAAGGAGAAGCTGACCCGCTGGCAGGCAGAGGTCGAAGAGTACGGTATCGACGAGGCCTTTGATGCGGCCCTCGGTGCCCTCGAGTTCGGCTGGGATTATCCGCCCTTGCAACGCGTGATGCAAGGTCAGGTCACCCGCGCAGGTGCTTGGGAAGGCGAAGCGCCCTGGTATGCGGACGAGTTGGCCGTGGCACGGCTCAACGTGCTGGAGCGACAAGGCCGGTTTCAGGAGTACATTCATCTGGCTGAGGCCGAGGGACAGACGACACGCTATGTTACCATGCTCGTTCGTGTTGGCCGGGTCGAGGAAGCTGTGGCTTATGGCCTGGAATCGCTCGATACGTCTGGCGAAGCCTTCGCTCTGGCCACGGCATTGCGGGAACATGGCGCTTTAGAGGAGGCCTTGCGCGTCGCCGAGCACGGTCTGGCGTTGGACGACAATGTAACCGTGTTGGCTCGTTGGCTCCGAGATCTGGCGGCAGGCATGGGAAACACCGACGTTGCTCTAAAAGCTTCCAGAGCTGCATTCCGCGCCTCTCTGGCTTTGGAGGACTATCAGTCGGTTCAACCATTGGCTCAAGATGCATGGCCACAGCTCAAGCAGGAACTGCTCGAACACCTGGCAAGTCGGAACCTTGGGGCCTCTACCAAGATAGACATTTATTTGCACGAAGGGATGCTGGACCAGGCGATCCAGGCGGTCGACAAAGAAGCATATGCCGGGTATGGTACAGTGGAAAAAGTAGTAGATGCTGTTTGGCAGACCCACCCTGACTGGACTATTCGGGCCTGCAAGAAACAGGCAGAGCCGATTATGGACGAGGGCAAAGCCCGATACTATCACCACGCGCTGCGTTGGTTGAGCAAGGCCCGCCAGGCATACCGGGCAGCCAATCGTGAGGCCGAGTGGCAGGCTTATCTGAAGACCTTGATCGACAAACACGCGCGCAAGCATTCGTTGCGACCAGGGCTTCAGGCACTGCGTGGGCAGTAGGCCACGCAGTGCCTCGTTCACAAGTACGCTACTCGATCAGTGGGAACGTATAACGATTTATGGTCTGAGAGCAAGCAGTTTACTCTCGGATGAGTTGGCCTGGCGTTCAAACGTTATAACGCGGCTATGCCTGCACATCAAGGACAAGCTTTAATCGACCGTCAGCGTCTTGCTCAGATTCCTCGGAAAGTCCGGCTCGATGCCGCGCGCCACGCTCATGTGGTAGGAGATGAGCTGCGCCGGGATCGTAGCCAAGATCGGCGCGATAAAGCGGTCGGCCTCGGGGAGGACGAGGTAATCGTGGACGTTCTTGCGCAGCGCCTCATGCTCGACGGCCACGGCGATGGTGCGCCCGCCGCGGACGGTCACCTCGTTCACGTGATTGATCATCATCGATTCGTCGCCGGGGGCGGTGAAAAAGACGACCGGGTAGCCGTCGTGGACGGCGGAGAGGGGATCGTGCTTGAACTCGCTGTTGAACATGCCTTCGCAGTGGGCGTAGGTGATCTCTTTGAGCTTGAGCGCACCTTCCAGGACGATGGGATGAGTTACGCCATATCCAAGGTAGTATGGGACGCAATCGACTAACCAGACTTGTGCTGACATCGCGGCTGACGCTTTGTGCACGGCTACAACCCTGACAAGCACGTCAATCTTTTTCCAACCTGTCAGGGAGCTTGGACTCGAACAGCGCGCGCAATTGCTGAAAAACCTCTTCAAATGGTGGCACGTCACTCAGCAGTTGTCGCAGGTCATCGTTCCAAAGACGCTGCAAGACGTCGGGTTGCTTCCAGAGCACTTCCGGCTCATAAGCTCGCTTCACCGTGTCCAGTTTTGTGCGAAGTAGAGGTAGCAAGAGCGTAAAGTCGATATCCTCCCGCTGCAACAGAAACCACAGGTCATAGTAATCGCGAGATGCTCGGCGCATCAAGGCAGCCCGAACCTTTTCGGCGAGGATCTCTTCCAACGCCATACAGGTAACGGTGAACGATAGATCGTATGGAGTTTCCACCACTGCCGCCAGCGGTGGGAGGTGCACCTTCTCTCGGAAGCTGATGTCTACCTTGACAGAGTTGGCATGCTGCAAAGGACCCATAAAGCCCAACCGGCCGATTGTCACTGCATCATGAAATTCGTGCACGTCCTTGATCTGCCCCTGGATCTCGGGAATCTCGAGGACCGGCCGAAGGGCATCCACGCTGACGGGTTGCCGTGCCGTAAAGTCCAGGTCCAACGACAGCCGGCGGGTTTTGTAGACCTTGTTCAGTGCAGTACCACCTTTGAATACGAGGGTTTCAGCACAAGCCGAGTCCGAATACAGGCGTTCCAAGATCAGCGTGAGGACATAGTCCTTTTCGAGCGCACCAAGAGCTACCCCTTGCT
>JAFGIA010000025.1 GCA_016929795.1 Anaerolineae bacterium | reverse complement strand
GCAGCCCGGCGGGGGCAGCCTACGATTTTCTCGACGAGACGGCGCAAGAAGGCACGACCTACTACTACTGGCTCGAAGGCGTCGACAACCACGACGCCCGCACGCTCCACGGGCCCGTCTCCCTGCCCGATTCGATTTTCCGGCACTATCTGCCCATCGTCACGCGCCATTGAGCACATGGCGCGACATGTGGAATCAGGCGCGACAGTCCGCGCGCGGGCTCACAGGCCGTCAAAACCAAGATGACGAAATTTTATGGAATACAAAGAGGAGATAACACCATGAACGAGCAAAAAGGTTTGGTTACACGATTGGGCGAAACGTTGGATGGATATCGCGCCGCGCGGCAGCAAGGCGCGGCCGAGCAGGAGCCGGCACGTGGACGGAATTGGCGCGGCTGGATGGTCCGGCAGATGGTGCCCAACATCGGCACCATCCTGGTGGTTGTCGCGCTGTTGTTCACAGTGCCCTCACTGGCCCAGCACGCCGGCATCCAGGCCCCCTCGACCACCACCATTAGCTACCAGGGACGGCTGGCCGATTCGACGGGCAATCCCCTCACCGGCGTCTACAACATGGAGTTCCGCATCTACCCCGACCCCCTTACCACCGCCTACCTCTGGGAAGAGTTCTGGACGGGCGGCAATGCCGTGGAGGTGTCCGACGGGCTGTTCAACGTCATGCTGGGCAGCATCAATTCCTCTCTGGCCGGCGTCATCCAGGGACACGACGAGCTCTACCTGGGCATCACGGTCGGCGCCGACAGTGAGATGGTGCCGCGCGTGCAGTTGGGCAGCGTGCCCTTTTCGATGCAGGCGCTGACCGTGCCCGACGGCAGCATCACCACGGCCAAGCTGGCCAACGATGCAGTTACCAGCGCCAAGATCCCGACCGGCGCCGTAGGCAGCGACGAAGTGGCGGACAACTCCCTCACTGCAGCCGATCTGGCGGCCGACTCGGTCGGCAGTAGCGAAGTTGCGGCAGGGGCGGTCGGGTCCAGCGAAGTAGCGGATAACTCGCTCACCGCCACCGACCTGGCTGCCGGCTCGGTCGGCAGCAGCGAAGTGTCCGACAACTCGCTGACTGCCAGCGACCTGGCTGCCGGTTCTGTCGGCAGCAGCGAAGTGTCCGACAACAGCCTTACCAACAGCGACTTGGGTGAGGGTTCGGTGCGCAGCAGTGAAGTGTATAACAATTCGCTGACTGCCGATGACTTGGCGGCCAATTCAGTCACGGGCAGCGAGCTGGCAAGTGGAGCCGTCACGCATACGCACGCCCCTTCTTTGATCCGATCGGTTAATGGTGACAGTCGCGAGATCCAATACGGAACAGGTTGTATCGGGACCACCTTGTCCGGCGGATTCTATTATGCTGACATCACGTTGCCAGAGTCATTTGCGAACACAAACTATCACGTTTTCCTGACACAAAACTGGACCAGTGGATCGGGGGGAATGCACGCTGCTGCGCTTGCTGGTACTTCCGCGAAAACCACAACAGGCTTTCGGGTTATCAGTGATGCCATCGGCACGTGGTGTTTCATGTGGCTGGCGATTGGCGATTAGCACTCTGCCAAAGCGGCTTTGGCGCCTATCATAGCAAAGGAGCAGCTGAAGGTCGGCTACTTCTCAGTAAGCAGTTGACCGCTCGACGAGAGGAACAGTCCAGAGGTTGATGGAGAATGCCCATGAACAAAGTACGTAGGCTGATTAGCTTGATATTTGTCTTTGGCATACTGCTACCGGTGGGAGGCAGCACTGCGAATACTGGACCCGAGTTGGCTGCATTCGATAGGCTGGATGATGAAAACACAGTCATATCCTCTGCTCAAATCCAAGGCAAGAGTTTGGCAGATACGCTGCAAGGAAGCCTGAGACGCACAGCACTTGAGCCAGAGGCTCCTACACAAGTAAGGACACAACCCATATCTGACTGGATCGAACTGCGAGACGCAGATTATGGCTACTCCTTGAAATATCCACCAGAAGCGACCGCACAACGCTACGACCTCGAAGGCATCTTGCTCATCACCCTGCCAGATGGTGCATTGCCCTTCCGAGTTCGTCCATATAATAACCCGCAGGCTCTGGGGCTATCAGACTGGGTGGAAAGATATATCGAGTCCGGGGCAGAGCCAGGCGAACAAGGCGAATTCCCTCAGTGGTCCGTGCTGGATCAACGCGAGGCAGTGGTAGGCCAGCAGCCAGCCCTGGTCTTGACCATAGATGAACTAGACCACTCGGGATATCATTTCTTTGTTTCCGTTGAAGAGCAGATCTTTGAGATTAGCTTTAGCACTGCTGACAATCCCAATGATATTCTGAGCGCTGAACACGAAAAAGTGTTCTTGCTGATTGTGGACTCGCTGACCTTTGGGGCATTTACCAGAAGTGTTGGCTTTGACTCAATCCTCAGCGGTCCTGATACCGAGATCCCGCCGCTCTCAGTTCCCACTTTTCTGCAATGTGATTCACGGTGGGGGAGTTTGACTTTGGGGGCGCCTGGGGCTTGCTCATACACTATTTGTGGCGCTGGATGCGCAATGACTTCTGCAGCCATGGTATTTAGCTTCTATGGTGCGGCAACAGATCCCAAGATACTGAACACTTGTCTGCGGAGTAATGGAGGCTACTCGGGGTGCGACATTATTTGGTCAACGGCCGCCTCGTCATGTGGACCCGCCGGGCTATCTTACGTTGGCTCAGGAACCGAGGCCAAGATCGACTGTGATCTTCGAAAATGCCGGCCGGTCATTGCCTCCATCGGCGGGCATTTCCTCGTCGTTACTGGAAGAGTGGACCGAGATACGTACTATGTTAACGATCCAGCCGGGTCGAGGACCCAACTCCCCTCGACATCTATCGTCAGCACTCGAAGATACAAACCCGACGAAGATATCGAATGCCCGATGCATGGTGTCACACTCTTCGAGCACGCGATTTGGGGCTGTGAAGATACAAAACCTTTCTGGCGGGACAGTGTAGGGCCAGAGAACATATCTGCGGAACTCAACGATCGAGCATCCGCACTCCTAGTCCGTTCAGGTTGGTCCGTGCTACTTTTCGAGCATGCGGATCAAACAGGAGCGAGTGCTTGCCTAAATGTCGATGTCAACGACTTTTCTACTCTTGGCACCTTTCCAGGAACTCAGGTTGCGATTAACGACAACGTGTCTTCGATCGAGGTCTTTGACAACCCACGTTGCCAAGGTAAGAGGACCGGCTCGATCTTTGGCATTGTGATGGATCCACCTTTTGATCTTGTTCCTGATGCCTGGGTAAGGACTCTTTCAGGCGGAGGCGCACCATGGGTCAAGACAAACGAGATTGCAGCCTACCTGCTGCCTGGCGTACCGGCCGGCAGTGCCAGGGTGTGGGCGACGGCCGAAGGATACAAAGCAGGCATCCGCACGGTGAACGTCAAAGCCAACAAGATAGCCATCGCACTCCCTATCTTCCTGGAAGCCAACACCTATTGCGCAGTACGGGCAGCCAACGAATCAGGGATCGAGTTCGACGGCTGCAATCCCCCTCAGAATCCGCCCACCTGCCCATCCAGCGGCGGCGTCATCCTCTTCAAACACGAGAATTATGACTGCGGCGGCGGCGAGTATGGCTCTGGCTACGTGCGCCTCGACAACCCGGGAGTCTACAACGACGTCGGCGCCGACTTTAACGATCAGGCTTCCTCTGTCCGCGTCCCGGCCGGCTGGTCGGTCAAGCTCTATCAACACGAAAACGGTACTGGCGGATCGGCCTGCCGCAGCGGGGATGACCCCAATTTCTGGGGCGACTATTTCAACAACGGCGTGACCCTCAACGACAACATCACCTCCTTCCGCGTCTACAATGTCCCCGATTGTGGTCACAACTCGGCCCCTGCCAAGCCCAGCCCCAGCAGTCCCGCGAACGGCTACGTGGCTCAGGATGGCAAGGCCCCTACCCTCTGCTGGAACCGCGCGGTCGACCCCGAAGGCAACGAGGTCGAGTACTATGCCGAGGTATACAACAGCCCGGTGAACGCCAACAGCGGCTGGATCCATGAAACGTGCTGGCGGCCCGCTTCACTCGACGGTGATTACCACACCTACAACTGGCACGTCAAGGCACGCGACCTGCCCCGCCAGGCGCAGAGCGGTTGGAGCGCCACACGCACCTTCTCCATCGAGCCGCCCAACCAGCCGCCATCCATCGCCTTCACCACGGCCAACGGCAGCGCCATCCCCTCTTCCCGATCCATCGACAGCAACGTGCGAGGGTGGACGTTCGCGGGCACGGCTGCCGATTCCGACGGGCAGGTGACCAAGATCGAGTACCGCTGCACAGGCGACGGCTGCGGCTCCTACACCAGTCAGAGCGGGTTGAACACCTGGACCCACACGAGGAGCAGCATGGCCGGCCGCAACGACATCCACTTTCGTGCCTACGACGACGACGGCGCCGTCACCCCCAGCCAGCACCTCAATCTGCGCATCGACTTGCAGCCCCCGATCACGACTCTGGCACTGAACGGCGCCACCAACGCGGCAAAATGGCCCACGTGGTTCCCCACCGTGCCTGTCCAGGTACGGCTGCAAGCGAGCGACCAGGCCACTGGCCACGCCCGCGCTGGCGTCAAAGAGATCCACTACCGCCTCGATGGTGGGGCGTGGCAGACACGCACCGGCGCCGACACGAACTTCCCCGTCAGCAGCGATGGCACCCACACCGTCGAGTACTATGCCAGGGACAAGGTGGGCAACCAGGAAGCGACGCGCCAGGCGACCTTCAAGATCGATGCCACGCCGCCGGGCGCGCCCGGCACTGTGACAGAGACGCACGGCGCCGTCTCGGACGAGTGGCAGCGCGACTGGAGCGACCCGGCGTTCACCTGGGTGCCGGCGACCGACGCCACGTCGGGCGTCCGCTACTACCGGGTCGATTGGAACGGCACGCTCCAGGTCGTCACCACTGCCGCCTATGACCCGCCTGCCGTGCGCACCGGTACCTACCAGCTCAGCGCTCGCGCCGTCGACTGGGCGGGCCACGTCGGGCCAACGGGCGCGCTCTTTACCTTCAAATACGATGGCACGCCACCCCGCTCGCCTGCTGTGCACAACAACGACCAAGTCGCCAGCGGCGTGTGGCAAAACCAGGTGCGCACCGCCGATTTCTCCTGGCCTGAGGTTGTAGACGAGGGCTCCGGCATCGCCGGCTACCACGTCTACTGGGGGCCCGAGCCCGCGGGCATCAGCGACACCCTGCGCGTTGAGCCCGGCTTTGTCTACTCCACACCCATCTGCGCCGAGGACGAAGCCCAGGTCTACTATCTCCGAGCGCGCTCCCAGGACAACGTCGGCTGGCAGTCGCCATGGGTCGACTATGCCCTCGCCTACGACGGCGCCCCACCGACAGCAACCGTGATCGCCAACTATGGCTTGACTGTCACTCACCAAACAGATATCCACCTCAGCATCCTGAGTGATGATGAAGGCAGCGGCGTGGTGCAGATGCGGCTGTCGAACGACGGCAGCCGCTGGGCCGACTGGACAGATATCCTGACCGAGACCCTGTGGCAGATCCCGGCCCTCGGCCGGCGCACCCACACCGTCTACCTGCAGGTGGCGGATGCCGCCGGGAACCTGTCCAGCGTCGTGTCCGACACCGTCTATCTCGACGTCAACCCACCACGCCCCCAATCGGACAACTACTGGCTGTGGAACAACCAGATGGCCTCCGGCAGCGGAGTGATCACGTCGACAAACTACAATGCGCACGCGACCGTCGGACAGTCGACAAACACCCAGGTCGCGGCGAGCCCCAACTACCTCCTGCAGACGGGCTTTGAAGCAGGGGCGCAGGCCGCGCCGGTGGTCCAGCCAACCTACATCACCTACACGCAAACAGGCTCTGTGATGGCCGGTGGCGGCACGGGTGCCACCGCCTTGCAGTCGTCCGACCACAAGATGTGGGGCACCCTCGGCCAGCCCGCTCACGTGCGCACCATCACCAGCACCAACTATGTCATGCTCTCCGGCTTCTGGGGGGGTACCGGCTACGACCTCCAGCCACCCCCACCCCCACCCCCGCCGCCGCCTGCGCCGGAGCCGGAGTGTGAATTCTACAGCGTCGAGATCAACGACGACGCCCCCTTCACCAACTCGCCGGAAGTGACCCTCACCCTGTGCGGGCCTGACCCGGTCGAGGTGATGCTCAGCAACACAGGCGAGTTCAGCGCCACCGTGTGGCAGCCCTACACTCAGACCATCTCCTGGACGCTCCAGATCAGCGGCACGTCGGTGCAGCCCCGCTTTGTGCACGCGCGCTTCAAGGACAGCTCGGGCGCTGTCTATGGTGATTTCGTCGACGACATCGTCTATGACCCGAACGCGTGGGGCGGCGAGGCCGTATTCGACCTGACGGAGCTGCTGACCGGCACCCAGCAGGCACAAGGTGCCACAATAGAAGTGGAAGGCGAGAAGGGGTCGGTGACGCTGCACGTGATCAACGAGGACACGGTTGACCTCTATCTCAGCGCCAACGACGACAGCAGCGGGCTGGAAGGCATCCAGGTGAGCGAGTATCCAGATTTTGTAGGCACCGAATGGGAGCCCTATGCCGCCATCGTGCCACTTACCTTTGACGGCGAGGATGGCATCAAGACCCTGCACGTCCGCTTCCGCGACAATGCGGGCAACATCTCAGAGCCAGCCGATGCCAGCATCATGGTCGATACCACGCCGCCCCTGGGCGGCATCGCCCTCGGCGACCAGATCGTCGGGCCGGCATTCCTGACCGTCACCGCCTACTTTGGCGCGATCGACGACCTGAGCGGCGTCGCCGACATGCGCGTTGGGCAGGATCCCACACTGGCCGATGCCGTGTGGCAGCCGTACACCTGGACCCTCGCCCTGCCCATCTCGCTCACGACGGAAACCGAAGGCGTGCTTTACGCCCAATACCGCGACGTGTCGGGCAATGTGTCCGAGACCACCAGCGATACGTTCGTCGTCGATACGACGCCACCACTGGTGTACGCCAAAGTCGCACCCGGCGACACGCTGACGCGCGCGGTCACCGTCCTGGCCTACGACGAGCTCGTCGACGTCGCGACAGTCTACCTGAGCAACGACCCGCTCATGATCGAAGGCGTCGTCACTCTGGCCTACACCGAGGTCGTCACCTGGACCTTTGACGAGCGCGAGGTCGTCTGGGTGCAGGTAGAGGACAGCGTGGGCAACGCCAGCGAGCCATACCCCGCCTACGCCGGCGCGCAGCTCCTGTCGAGCGAGCTGGCCCTGGCGCCGGGCTGGAATCTCATCTCGTGGCCGCTGGCGCCCGTCTCGACGAACCTCACCGACACCCTCTCTCTGTTGGGAGGAACGTGCGACGCGGCGTGGACATATGACGCTTGGGACAGCACCGATCCGTGGAAGGAGTGGCCTGGCGACCTGGCAGAGGTCGACGAGACGGCAGGGCTGTGGCTGCACGCCACCGAGCCGGTGACGCTCACGCTCTCCGGCTGGTACCCTGCCGGCGCGGCGGTCGAGCTGCGCCAGGGCTGGAACCTGGTCGGCTACCCGTCGCCGGTGCCCCACACTGTGGAAGAAGCGTTGGCGTCGATCGCTGGCAAGTTCACGCGCATCCAGACCTACGATCCCACCGACGCTGCCGATCCGTGGAAGGAATACAACGTCGACGCCCCGGCCTATGCCAACGACCTGGCAATGATCGAGCCAGAGCGCGGCTACTGGATCTATGTGACCGAAGATTGTACCTGGCTGGTTCCACAGTAGAACATCGAGCGGAGCAGCCGAGGCGGCAGACAGGCCACCTCGGCTGCTCCAGAGAACAAAAACATCCCTGCGGCAGTTTGACAGAGGAGGTATATCAGATGAAAAAGTGGGCCAGTCTCCTGTTGCCCGGCGTTGCCCCCTTGTTGGTCATCGGGTTGTTCCTCGCAGTGCAAAACGCTTCCGCCAGGCCAGCACTCCAGGAGGAGGCGGAAGCGGCGCGACCCTCCGGCGAAACCGGCATTCTCAGCCCGTCGAGCCTGCTGTTCAGCTACCAGGGCCAATTGTTGGACGCTGCCGGCGAGCCGGTAGACGGAGGCGTGGGTATGACCTTCAGCCTGTACGCCGCCGAGACAGGAGGCACGGCCCTCTGGACCGAGACGTACACTGCCACCGAAGCGGTCAGCGTCACCAACGGCATCTTTCACGTGCTGCTCGGCAGCCTATCGCCCATCGATCCCGCCGACCTGACAGGGGATGCGTACCTGGAGCTGGCGGTCAACGGCGAGGTGCTCAGTCCGCGCGAGCTGCTGATGAGCGTGGCGTATGCCGTAGAGGCGCGGACGCTGCCGGCGGGGGCAGTCACGCGCGGGGCGATCACCGTCGCGGGAGATCTTGGCGCCGATGGCAACTTGAGTATCAAGGGAAGCCTCCTCCATGTCAACAGTGATGCGGACGTGCCAATGTCCCAGATCAAGTTTAACAACAACGACTACATTTCCTTCGACGACGGTGGCAGTGGCATATTCCCCCAACCCGGGGGCTTTTCACTCGACGTCGACGGAGTCACCGGCAATGCGCTTTTGCAGGCCGGTGGGGCATATCTCAACACCAGCTACGATTCCGCTTACAAGTTCAAGGTTGCTGGAGACACCGCCGTGCTGGGCAGCCTACAAGTGAGCTACGACGACACCGACGCTCGGACGACGCACATCTATGTCACCGACGCTTCAGACCCCAACCAAAAGCTGTACGTTGGCATCGACGGAGACGACGAATACGCGAGCATCCAGTACTTGAGAGAAGGTGACCACTGGGGGCCATTGGCACTCCAAGCATCTGGTGGACTGGTCGGTATTGGGACGGCAAGCCCTACGGAAAAACTGCACATCAACGGCAGTGTCCGAGTAGAAGGCAATATTGATCTGACGGATGGCTACCTGAGCAACGTAAGCCGATTGAGGAGCGACACCTCTTACATTGGTTTCTACAAAACTGCTACTGCCACGGCTCAGAGTGTACGCGCCGGCAGCCTGGGCATTGACAATACCTATGCGAATGCCGATACAAAACTGACTGCACTCGGTGGCAGCAGTTTGTGGGTAAAAGACAAGCTTCAGACGGGAAGTGACGTCAAAGTGGGTGGATTCCTCCACCTGGGTGGCACCGACTTTATTATGGACGAGTACGGCGGGCGTGGAGGCGGTCGGGCCATGGTAAACGACGTCAACGACATGCTGACGATTAACTATGATTACGACTTTGCCGGCGGAGTCAAGCTGAATGGACCGGTGACCTGCGGCGCGCTTGTTGAAGCCAACCTGCAGACCGAGGATGAGTTGGAGGCCGGTCAGATCGATCGGTTCGAGGAAGGAGACGTGCTCTGCTGGTCGCCAGAAGTATCGCGGCTGGAAAAGTGTGCCAGGAGTGCCGATCCGCTCGTACAGGCTGTCGCCGACCCACAGGGCCGGCCGATCGTCATCGGCGCCGAAGTGATCAAGGTCCTCGGCCCGGTCAAGGCAGGAGACTATCTAGTCGCCTCCGATGTGCCCGGCTATGCGGTCGCCACCGCCAACCCAACCTTTGGCATCGTCATCGCTCAGGCGCTCGAGGATTTCGACGGTGAGCGCGGCCTGATCAAGGCCATGATCCGCAAGATGTAGCCGGATGAAACGGACCCAATTGTGCAGCCACCATCATCTTTTTAGGAGGGAAGAATGAAGAACGTTGCTCGATATCTACCACTTGTCGCACTCGTTTTGATCGTCACCGCACTGCTACTCGCGTCAGAAGGCGTGGCAGCGCGGCCAAGTGCTCCACAGGCGTCGATCGAACCCACGAATCGTACAACTGACCCGGGAGATGCAAGCGCCGGCATCGAGTCGCCAGGGGCGACGCTCTTTAGCTACCAGGGCCAGCTCCTCGATGCGCAGGATGTGCCAGTGCACGGGTACGTCGGTATGACCTTTGCTTTGTACGACGTCCCGGCAGGCGGTACGGCATTCTGGACCGAGACGTACACCGGCACCCAGGCGATCAGCGTCACAAACGGCATCTTCCACGTGCTGCTCGGTAGCCTGGTGCCGATCGACCCCGCCGGCCTGACGGCGGATGCCTACCTGCAGCTCACGGTCACCAACGAGGCGCTTAGCCCACGCGAGTTGCTAACGAGTGTCGCGTACGCAATCGAGGCAGGCACATTGTCAGACGGCGACCTTGCAGTTGTGGGTGACATCAGCAGCACTGGCGAGATCTATGAAGAGCACAAGACGATAGCCTATACCGATGACATGCCACGCTGGTTCCGTTTCGCCCAAAGCCCCGTGAATGTCTCGCACAACTCGGGCGTCTTTGAAATCCGCTGGCAGAGACAGGGTTATCATGGCCACGTGCGATTCGCCGTAGGCGCGGACTATGGCTATGATGCGGCGATGGGCATCACTGTGCTCGATAGCTCCAGTTTTGGCACGGCTGTCACTGCGATCCGTCTACTTATGCACGAGTCGGACGATCAAATGTACATCGAAGCGTACGATCAGACAGGTGGCGCCGCGGCCACTCCGCTGACGATCGAGGTCTACAAACACTCCGGATGGGGATGGAGCCTGATCGATATCACGCCAGGCTCTGTTCCGGCAGGTTACACAAGTTATGAAATGCCTACTACACTCGTATTTGGGGCACGGAGTGACGCGAACGACATCCTGATCTTGGATCGAAACGGACGGGTTGGCATCGGGACGACACAGCCAGAAGCCACCCTCAGTCTGGGAAACAACACACTGCTATTGCGCGGCTCGGGTAACGTTAGTGAGATCGAAAGCGATCTGTTTTTCGACGGCGCAGGCGGGCTGGCGGCAGAGTCAAATTTGTTGTTCTTTATAGATGCCGACAACAATCAGGACGACGATACCGCAATATACTTTCTCAAGAATGCCGAGACATCAGGAGACGCCAACGCGATGGCATTGATGACAGTCAAAGAAACCGGAAGTGTGGGCATTGGCACCACAGACCCGTTTGCCGAGATACACGTCAAGCAGGGTAGCGCGGGCTATACTTCTGCATATCAGAACACAGGCTTATTCATCGAGAATTCAGCTCCTTCAATCCTGCAGATTGGAAGCCCTGTGAGTCAATGGGGCGCTGTCTATTTTGGTGACGCGGCTACGCCTGGTGCCGGACAAGTACTTTATAGCAATTCCACTGACGACATGGGACTTTATACGCAGGGGACAGAAAAAGTACGGATCACTTCGAACGGTCGGGTTGGGATTGGAACTACTGCCCCCACCCACAAGCTGCACGTCGCAGGCAGCATGCGCCTGGAGGGAAGCTGCGAGGCCGGGGCATACATCGAATCGAACCTGCAGACAGAGGAAGAGCGAGATGCCGAGACTGTGGAGCGCTTCAAAGAGGGCGACATCCTGTGCTGGGGCATCGACCGGCTAGAGATCTGCTCCGTCGCAAACGACCGATTGGTGCAGGCCGTTGCCGACGCGCAGGGCCGGCCCATCGTCCTCGGCGCAGAGGTCATCAAGGTCATCGGACCGGTAAGGCGAGGTGACATCCTGGTCGCATCCGACGTGCCGGGTTATGCGATGGTCAACAACGATCCGGTATCCGGCAGTGTGATTGCCCAGGCGCTGGAAGATTTCGAGGGTGAGCGCGGGCTGATCAAGGCCATGATCCGCAAATGGTGATCAGTTTGTTGAACTAGAAAGGATTGCTACTATGAACAAAAGCTGGAGAAAGAAATTTCTCAAAGCCTGGCAAAGCCTAGGTGCTGCGTTTGCCTTACTCTTGATCACTATACCAAGTAGTGCCGTAGTTTCACTTAGGAGTTGTCCAGAAACAGTTTCGTACTTTCGCCCCTGTTTCGCAGGCAGAAACTACGAAGTTGAAAATGGACAACTGCTTAGTCCGATGCAAACGACCGGCGCTCCACTATCCAGCATCGACACACAAACATGGCACAGCTATGTCGATAAAGACTACGAGTTCGAGATGGAATATCCTTCGAGCGGATGGTCTTTTGAGATCACCCTACGGAACGACGGTATACCGGATTGGGAGATCCTCAAGCGGGCTCGCTTTGTCGGCCCCAATCGTGCTGTAGTCCAGGTCGATGTCTGGAATAATCGAGATCACCTCTCTGTGAGTGATTGGCTGGAAGCCTTTTATCCTCGGGCGTTGCCTGGAATCAAATCTGTTCCAGACAGGCCTGATTCACGAATAGCCGGAGTTGATGCGATTTTTGTCGCCCAGCCAGAGGATGAGTATGGCCCGATGACTTTTATCACGATTCTCGCTACACCACGGTTCGTCTATCGCTTGCGCTACTTCCTTTTCGATGGAGGCCTGGCTCAGGCAACCTATCGCCAGATGTTGGCAAGTTTCTCCCTGTCGAGCATACCCGACAAGTCTGACAAGCTGCCACCTATTCCAGATCAGCCCCTATCTGCACCCATGCCTTTGGAGCTGGGCTGCTGTAACTACACTGATACCTGTAATCCTTATGGGTGTTGTAGCGACACAGGCAATTGTGTTTGGTGGGCCAATTATATGCGGAGCGATATCGGATGTGACAACTGGAGTGCCCCAACCCACTGGGTGGGAGAAGCACAAGCAGACGGATTTCCGACTGGGACCACTCCAAGAGTAGGTGCTATCGCTGTCTTTGAGCCCAATGTCTGCTGGGCAGATGCAGCGAACGGCCACGTAGCCATCGTTACGAGTGTCGCTGGCTCATCTTTTAGCTTTTCAGAGCAGAGTTACTGCAAAAGCTGCTACAATACTCGTTCATGCCCGCTCACTGCAGGCATCACCTTCATTTACTACAAAAATGACTGTTGCGGCTGCCCCACCCAAGCAGCGCAGTGTGGCGCCACCGAACCGACGCCGTACATCCTGTCGAACGACAGCTTTCCATCAACCTTCACCTTCGGCTTTCAGTCTTCCACCCCAAACCAAGAATCAACCTTGCTTCTTGTACCTTCGTCGGAACCGATCCACGAGCCGACTCCAGTTGCCGATGTCGCGCCACCCTCCCCGCCGGCCAACCTTCACAGCGATACCCACTTGTCTGACTCCTGGAGCACGATACATAGCATTCATCTCCATTGGACTCCAGCATCGGACGATGCAGGATCAATCACTGGATACGTCGTGGCCTGGGATCAGGTACCAGACACTCAGCCGAATGGCGCAACAACCTTGCCAGCAATGACGGTCGAGACCATGAGTCCTCCGTTGGCAGACGGTCAGTGGTATGCGCACCTGCGCACCATCGACGAGGCCGGCAACGCGAGCGACACTGCGCACGCGGGGCCTTTCCTGATCGACACCACGCCACCTTCCATCCCCGCCTCGCCCTCCAGCACCAGCCATCGGCCCGGTACCCCGTCCAACCTGGGCACGATCGCCATCCGCTGGGCATCTGGGCAGGATGAGCCTGATGGCAGCAGGCTGGTCGGCTACTCGTACACCTGGGACCAGTCTCCTACCGCGGTTCCAGGCTCAGAGGCATCCCTACCCGCCAACGCAATCGGCGTCACCGACCCACCCCTGCCCGACGGCCGCTGGTACTTTCACCTGCGCGCCGTCGACGCCGCCGGCAACGCGAGTGAAGCCGCGCACATTGGCCCGTTCCTGATCGATACCACCGCCCCTTCGAACCCCATCACCGTGACCGAAACCCACGGCATCCAGGACGGTGCCTGGCACAACCAGATCGTTGCACCCGCGTTCGCGTGGGCCGGTGCTGTGGATGAGATGAGTGCCATCGCCAGGTATGGTGTATACTGGGGCACCGACACTACCGGCACATCTACTACCGTGATCGACCAGGCGCGGTTCGAGGCGCCCACCGCCACCACCGCGGCAGATAGAGCGGCCACCTGGCACCTCCGCGTCAGCACCGTCGACCAGGCCGGCAACCAGGCTCCCTGGGAAACGCTCTTCTCTTTCCATTACGACGCCGCTCCACCCACCGGCACCCTCACCGCCAACAACGGGCAGCCCACCACGCGCCATGCCGCCGTGCCCCTGTCGCTGCTCGCACAGGACGAGGGCAGCGGCGCCACGGCGATGCGCTTTAGCGCCGACGGAGTGCAGTGGAGCACGTGGGAAGCGTATCGTCCCACCCGGATGTGGGCGCTCCTGCCCGAAACCGGTGCGCAGACGATCTACGCCCAGATTCGAGACGCGGCCGGCAACGTCTCAGACCCTCTCAGCGCCAGCGTCCGCCTCGAGATCGAGCAAGCCAGGCCCTCCTCATCCAGCTATCGACTCGCCAGCAGCGTGATCGGCAGCGGTAGCGGGTCCAAGACGTCGGCGAGTTACCAGGTGAACGGCACCCACGGCCAGACGACGAGCCTCGGTGGAGCGAGCAGCGACAGCTATCGTGTACGATCCGGCTTCTGGGCCACGTCGCTGGGGGCTGACCGGCAGACGGTCCAGATTCAATTGCGGGCGGGCTGGAACCTGATCTCCTTGCCGGTTGCTCCCACGAATTCGTCGCTTTCCACAGTCCTCCGCTCGGCCGCAGGCAGCTACGACCAGGTGTACGCCTACGATGGCTGCGACGTGACCGATCCCTGGAAGCAGCACCTCCTCGGCGGGCCCCCCGGAGACAACGACCTGCTCCAGATCAACGAAACGATCGGCGTGTGGCTACACGCCACCGCCCCCGTCACCCTGACCGTCACCGGCAAACCACCGGCGACGACGGCGATCCCGCTCTGCACCGGCTGGAACCTGGTCGGTTACCCGTCGTCGACGCCCAAGCCAATTGCCGACGCCCTGTCGCCCATCGCGGGCAGCTACACACGCATTCGGACCTTCGATGCCACAGACGCCACCGATCCGTGGAAAGAATACAATGTCACCGCTCCGGCCTATGCCAACGACCTGGTTACCCTGGTCCCGGGACAGGGTTACTGGATCTATGTCACAACACCGTGCACACTTGCTGTCAGTCCTTGAGACGATACCATGATCGTCAATGGTGTCTCAACATCGAGATGGTTCTTTTTTCACTTACGCAGCGGCGGTTCCATCGGACCACTGTCAAACAAGAAGGAGCATCGATTATGAACTTGTCGGGCAACACCAAAGCTCTACGCCTTGCTGGCGTGTGGACCGCCGCTTTGTTGGCGTTTGCGCTGTGCATGCTGGTATCCTGTTTCTGCCCCGCCCCTGGCCATGCACAGGAGCCTTCTCCTCCTGTGCCGCCATCCACAGGCCATCTCCCCTTGCCCGAGATCGGGCAACACACATCGGGCATCGACAAAGATCTCCCCGCCATTCTTCGTGACGATTTCGCTACCGATCCCAACACCAACGGCCAATGGACCATCCACCGCGCCGCCGGCGATCCCGCCAGCGAGGCATACTGGCATCCGACACAGCAGGTACTCTACTTGACGACGGCGACCAACGGGCGTGCGTCGGCCGTCTTTGCCGACGTGGACCTGCTGGCTCATCGCTGGGAAGCCCAGTTCCGCTTCCGCGCTGGCGGCGGCTCTGGCGCCGATGGATTCACCTTTATGTTCTACAAAGACAAGTCCGCCTACGGCAGTCCAGGTGGAGGCGGTACGCTCGGGTTCAAGGTCTATCACGACGGCCAATCGTGGCCGGTGTCGGGTTATGGGATCGAATTCGACAACTACTATGGCACTACAGAGAACGATCCATCGGCACGTCACATCGGCCTGATCAAGGATACTACGGCCAACCACCTGGCGGCGGTCAACGACAACCGTGTCGAGGACAATGTCTGGCACGATGCCAGAGTCACCTTCGACGAAGGCCAGATCGAAGTGTGGATCGACGGTGGTCGCGTGATCAACTACACCATTCCAAACCCGGACTATACCTACACAGGGATCGGCTTTTCAGCCGCCACGGGCGGGCTGAATAACAATCATGTCATAGATGACTTTGTGCTCTATGCCCCGCAGACCGGAGGCATTTACCTGCTTTCCGGCTGGAACCTGGTGGCCTGGCCCCGTCTCTCCTCCGACATGCATCTGGCGTCCGTGTTGGCTCCGGCTGCAGGGATGTACGACACAGCTTTGGCCTTTGCCCCTTCCACCCCCGACGATCCGTGGCGTGGCTACCGACCAGGGACAGCCACGTATTTGAACGATCTCGCGGTCATTGACCCCACGATGGGCCTGTGGGTGCACGCCACCGACAACGTCCTGCTGCCGTTCACTGGCACGCCCCCCCTAACCGCCGAAATCCCCCTGCACCAGGGCTGGAACCTGGTGGGCTTTCCGATCCGCCACACGCGCGCTATCAGCGACGTCCTGGCGCCGATTGATGGGTTTTATTCGACCGTCTATGGCTATCAGGCCGGCATCCCCACCGGCTCATGGTCCAGCTATGAGGTTGGAGAGAGTGACAGCGATCTCCTGAGCCTCGATCCCGGGCGCGGATACTGGCTGTTGGCCACGCAGAGCTGCACGCTGCCCATTACCAACACCTACCCGGATCTTGTCGTGCACAGTGTCGGCGTAGTCTCCACAACCGTGACGGCGACAGAAACATTCACCCTGGAGCTGATCCTCGCCAACCAGGGAGCAGGAGACGCTGATGAACCATTCCGCGCAGATTGGTATCTCGATCCTTCTATTCTCCCTACTGCCACGCTGGAGGGCGCGGGCAGTTGGACGGTGCCCAGCCTCGCAGCAGGCATGACCACTACCCTGACCGACACACACACCGTGGGCTGGCCCGGCTACTATCCACTCTATGCCTACGCAGATACAACCATCACTACCTCCGGCGTTGACGAAGAAGACGAGACGAACAACCTCGGTGGCCCCGTGACGGTTACCGTGACAGGGCCGACGCCAGTGTGCGGCAGCGTTGTCACTCACACCACCTGGCCCTTGTTGGGCAGCCCATACATCGTCACGTGCGATGTCACTGTTGAGGCAAGCGCGATCCTGACCATTGAAGCAGGCAGCCAGGTTGAGTTTCAGTCGGGGACCGGGCTCTTTGTCGAGGGCGCACTCATCGCGGATGGCGTCCAGAGTCGTGACGTCGTAGCAGGCCACCGCCCCTACGGCATGGCCGTCGACAGCGACGCCGGGCGGGTATACGTCGCGGCCAGTGGCGACGACGCCCTGTCGGTCATGAGCGCGGTGACGCACACCCGGCTCTTCACCCTGCCCGTCGGCCACCATCCTGTCGACGTCTCTGTCGATGCACCCCGCGACCGGATCTATGTCACACTCGCCGGCAGTGGCCACCTCCTTGCCTTGAATCGAGATACTCTTACCCCACTCGCCGATTATCGTGTGGGTGGCGCACCGACAGGGATCGACATCGATCCGGCAACAGGTCGAATCTTTGTCGCCCTCGGGGCCGACGAGGCCGTCGCCGTAGTGGATGCGACCACGCTAACGACGACCCACCTGCTGCCGGTGGGCTGCAGTCCCAGGTGGGTTGCCTTCAACAGCGCCAATGGTCAGGCGTATATCACCAACTACTGTGATGGCACGGTGTCGGTCATTGACACCTCGCCGGTCGTGACGGTCACAGGTGTGATCACAGTCGGCAACGGCCCGTGGAAGATCGAAACGGATGCCACAAACAACCGCATCTTTGTGGCAAACGACGCCGACAGCACTATCTCCGTGATCGACGGCGACACGGATGCCGTGATCGCAACCGTGCCGGTAGCCGGGGGTGCGTCGGGTGTCAGTTACGATGCCGCCAATGACCGGCTGTACGTCGCCAACTGGCGCACCAACAGCGTGACCAGGCTCGACGGCACCACCTTTGCTGTCCAGGACGTTTTTCCTGTCGGCGCCTATCCCGTCGACGTCGGCCTGTTTAGCCCCACCATGGATGTCTTTGCTGCAAATTCCAGAACAGGTGACGTGAGCGTGATCGACGCTGGCGACAGCACGCCGGCCACCATGCCCATCACATTCACATCCCATGCCAATCTGCCGACAGCCGGTAGCTGGAAAGGCATTATCTTCCAGAGTGGTAGCACAGGCCGGCTACGCCACACTGTCGTAGAGTATGGCGGGCGGGCAACCGAGGGCTATGGCAACCTCTTTGTTCAGAGCGACGACGTGCACGTTTTGAACACAGTCGTTCGCTACAGCGGTAGCAGTGGAATTCGAGTCAAGAACGCATCACCAGTGATCGTTGGCGACGAGATCCGCGAGAACGTTAGCTATGGGCTGCGGGCCGAAGGCTTGTCCAGTCCCGATATTGCAGCCAGCACGATCCTATCCAACACCAACTATGCTGCCTATATTGACCGGACGGCATTTCCAGAGTTTGTGGGCAACCAAGTCGATGGCAACGGGACAGATGGCATCCGTGTGGATGCAGGCAGCATCACAATCAGTGGTGGATGGTATTCAGACGAGGATTTGCCCTATGTGTTGTTGGGCTCCATTACAGTTAATCCAGGCATTACCCTTACCATCAGTTCCAGTTCGCTGGCACCAGCGAGTGCGATGGTGATCAAGATTAGCGGGAACCAGACCGTCTTCGTAGTGGATGGTTCGCTGCAAATCCTGGGAGGCAGTTGTCAACCAATCGTTCTGACATCAATAAAAGATGACGTATATGCAGGCGACACGAACCGAGATGGAAATACTACTACACCAGCGAACGGCGACTGGTCAGGAATCTGGCTTCGAACCGGTAGCATGACAAACATACAACAGACTGACATTCGTTATGGTGGCTATTACTGGTATGAGCCGCCGACCATTCGTGGGCTGCGTGGCAGCATCTATGCCAACGGTGGCACACTGACCATGGCTCACAGCGCCATCAGCCACAGCGGCGGCGGTCGCGCCTTCACATCCTACACAGGTGCTATCTATGCAGATAATGCAGCCTCGGTCCGCGTTGCAGACAGTGACATTGAGTACAACGCTCAGCCCAGCATCCGGGCCTATTCCTCGTCGCTTTCACTTGCTAACTCGCGAATTCATGCCAATGCCCTCGGGTTGTACTTCACTCACAAAGACATGAATCAGCTATCGATCACCAACTCACAGTTCATCAGCAACACCGATCTTGTAGCGCAGCTGCGCTTTGAGCCGATGGCTGCCGGTCGGCCCGACTTGAGTGGTAACACGGCCACGGGCAACAACTCCAACAGTGTGGATCTCGCGGGCACTGTTACTGGCACTGCATCTCTGCCATCAGATTTGCCCTATTCGTCTGCGGACTTGGCTGTGGCTGAAGGAGCTCGGCTTGCCCTCGACCCCGGCGTCACGATCCGTTTTAGCAGATACGAAGCAACCCTGGCAGTGGCCGGCACGCTGGTCGCACATGGCACATCCTCTTTGCCTATCACCCTCACCTCACACAAAGACATCACCGGGTTGGTACCTGCGAACGGCGACTGGGAAGTCATCCGGATTAGTAGCGCCGGGACTGCAGACCTGGAGCATGTCAATATCCGCTACGGTGGCTACTACTGGTACGAGCCACCGACGATTCGTGGGCTGCGTGGCAGCATCTATGCCAACGGTGGCACGCTGACCATGACTCACAGCACAATCAGTCATAGTGGCGGCGGTCGCGCTTTCCCATCCTACACAGGCGCCATCTACGCAGACAATGCCGCTTTGGTCCATATTACAGATAGTGATATTGAGTATAATGCTCAGCCAAGCATCCGGGCCTATTCTTCATCACTCGCACTCGCCAGCTCTCGAATTCAGGGGAATTCTTGGGGACTTTACTATACGCACGATGACATGGGCCAGCTATCGATCAGCAACTCGCAGTTCATCAGCAACACGGATGTTGCAGCCCAACTGCGCTTCGTGCCCATGGCTGCTGGGCGACCATCTTTGAATGGTAATATGGCGACCGGCAATGATACTGATGCCATCGATCTTGTGGGCACCGTGACTGGCACTGCATCTCTGCCAACAGACCTGCCATATTCGTCTGGAGGTTTTGCTATCGCCAACGGGGCGAGGCTCGTCCTCGATCCAGGCATCACAATCCACTTTGCCGGATACCAGACCACTTTGGAGATAGCTGGCACCCTGTTCGCGCACGGCACATCATCTTTGCCGATCACGCTCACCTCACTCAATGACTCAGCAGGAAGAGTACCTGCGAATGGCGATTGGGCAGGTGTTCACATCGCCAGCACCGGGATTGGCGATCTGGAGCACGTCAACATCCGCTACGGTGGTTACTACTGGTACGATCCACCGTCCATTCACGGGCTGCGTGGCAGCATTTATGCCAACGGCATGTTGACTATGACTCATAGCACGATCAACCACAGCGGCGGTGGGCGCGCCTTTACATTCTACACAGGCGCTGTGTTTGCGGACAGTGATTCGGTGGTTCGCGTGAGCAATAGTACAATCACACTCAATGCACAAGCAGGTATCAGGGTAGTCGACGGGGCAGACGTCGCCGCCAGTGAGAACATCATCGCGACCAACAGCTATGGTCTCTGGCTAGAAGACTCCGCACTCTCCATATTCAACAATTGCATCTATAGCAATTCCATTTACGGCGCCTACAACGCTATCGCACCTGGCGAAATCGTCCATCTCGGCGCCAACTATTGGGGAAGCCTAGACGGTCCCTGCCCAGTTGGCGAAGGGGATCGAATAAACTTTCAGCAAATCTGCCATACATGCATTCCAGATCCCTGTCCCGTAACACCATGCCCACCTCTATTGTGCCCTCCAGAAGTCGCATGCGGCACTTGTGGAGAAAGATGGTGCCTAGAAGATCACTGTTGTGTGAGGCAAATATACATAGATGCGCCATGGCTCTCCTACTGTCCTGTCACCGCATCCAACACGCTACCCAAACAGCCTTCACGCGTGGATTGGGCAGACGAATACGGTGTAGCTTACTCACAAGAATAAGGTTGCTCACCGGGTAAATCTTGTCAGCACGTGTGTAGAATGGCCGGCTTGCCCATCACGAATCGACATTGATCCTGGACCCTGCCAGCCTGCCAGCGTATGCCGAATTCAAGGGCTACAAAGGTGTTGTCGTGCAGGACGTCATCTTCCAGGCCGGCAACATCTGCTTCCACAATGAGAAGTACTGGGCGTCGTTGCTGGGTGAGACCATTTCGACTCCGATATCTCTTGGCCTGTTTTGCTGTAACCGGCCAACTCCTGCTTCGAGAGCAGCGAAGGGTTGATCCCCGCCTCAGCACTCCCTGCGGCGGAGAAGGCCACGCGTTCGAGTCGCG
This sequence comes from Anaerolineae bacterium, assembly GCA_016929795.1. The sequence goes on along the minus strand of JAFGIA010000025.1, from coordinate 376 downwards.
TCGAGGGTGCCAGAATGCACGGGCTCCTGCCGAATGGCAGGAGCCCGTTTTTCACCCTCTCGGCAGTCAACTCATTTCTACCAGCTCCACCTCGGCCGTCACCGTGCCGGCACGCTCGTGGCGCGCCGTGATGCGCACACGCCCGCCCGCGGGTGCGTGCACGAACCATTCCACCTTCGCCCGATCCTCACTTGGATCCGAGTCGTCAAAGCCGATGGCGGCAGGAGGCTTGTAGGCACGGCCCTCCAGTTGCCCCGCATCGATGCGCGGCTCGCCGGCCTGGAGCGTGGCCCCTTCAGGCAGCTCGATCTCACAGATCACGCCCCGCACCAGCTTTTTGTCCAGCGCCTTCCTCGTGACATAGCTGGGCAGCCAG
>JAFGIA010000189.1 GCA_016929795.1 Anaerolineae bacterium | reverse complement strand
CTGACCCTGACCATGAGCAGCGGCGTTCGCACGGTGCCCGATGGCTACACGGCTACCGTCACCGTCTCGGCGGGGAGCGTGGTCCCCTCTGAGCTGGTCCTGAACGACGGCCAGGCCGACGCCACCTACACGGCCAGCACTGTTCCCGGCCCTGTGGTGATAGTGGTCACCGATCAGTGCGCCACCCTTTCCTTTACCGAAGTGCTTACCCTAGAGGCTGCTCTCGACCTGGCGGTGGTCAAGGCCGACGGCGGGCTGATCGTCGGACCGAACAAGGAGTACCTGGTCGAGTATACCATCACCGTGTCCAACGTCGGGTCGATCACAGCCACTAACGTCCTGGTCACCGACACCCTGCCTTCCGCGGCCTTTTATACCGGCGCCGACTGGATCTGCCTGGCCGATACCTGCACCCGCACGCTGGGCGTTCTGCTCCCGGCGGCGAGCGTCCAGGTCACGCTGCCTGTTACGCTGGACAAGGGCGAGCTGGGCTGCCCGATCGTGCTGACCAACACCGTGGAGGTGGCCGACGGCGTCCTGGCCGGCGACGTCGACCCGACGAACAACATTTACACCCTGACCAGCGCCTTTGACGTCGAGTGCCTGCCCGACCTGTACGTGGTGCTCAACGACAATGTGGGGCCTGTGCCCAAGGGGGTCGCCTGGGCCTTTGAGCTGTGGCAGGCGGAAGCGCCGCCCGCGGACCCGCGGTTGTGCGTGTCGCCCGGCGAGCTGATCACCTACTCGATCGCTTACGGCAACGCCGGGATCTTTACCGCCACCCAGGTCGTGCTCACCGAAACGGTGCCCGCCGATACGACCTTTGCCGGTACAGGCTGGAGCTGCGCCGGGGCTGTTTGCACCCGCCCGGTGGGCGCCCTCGCGCCCGACGCGGGCGGCATCGTCTCCTTCATCGTCCGGGTGGACGCAGTGCCGCCCGACCTGACTATCGAAGACGAGGTGCGCATCGGCGGCGCCGAAGAGGACCTTTACCCGCCTGACAATGTGTCGTACGAAGACACACCCGTATGTGACGTGTGCCTGGAGATTGTCAAGGACGACAATACGCCGTGCGCCTTCCCGGGGGATGAGATCCGGTACACGATCACTTTTAGCAATACGTGCGGCGAGCCGGCGGCCGGCTTGGTGCTGACCGAGACCCTGCCCGACTATACCAGCTACCTCACCAGTCCCGGCTGGCTGCCGTTGGGTGGAGGGCAGTATGGTTACGACTATGGGACGCTGGCCCCCAACACGTCGGATAGCGTCGAGTTTGTGGTCGTGGTCGATGACCCCCTGCCCATCACCGTAACCGAGACGGTCAACGTCGTGTGCATCGGCCGGGCCGGTTCGGGGTCTGAGCACTGCTACACCCTGGTCACGCCGCTGCCGCTGGTGGCCGATCTGAGGGTGATCAAGAAGGACTATATCGGCCCGCCGCCGCCTGAATCTGTGCGCCGGGAGCTCGATCGCTTCTACCAGGTGCTGGCCCGTGGCGGCCACCCGGCCCCCGAGCAGGCGCCCCGGCCGCAGGCCGAGTCGGTGGGGCCGGGCGATATCTATTCCTACACCATCACCTACCTCAACATGGGCAGGGTGCCGGCTACGGGCGTCGTCCTGACCGACACGCTGCCGTCCCACACCACCTACGTCGGCTATGGCTGGGCGCAGGTGGGCGCCACCAACATCTACACCAGGTACGTGGGTGACCTGGGGGTGCAGCAGGGCGGCCAAAGGAACCTGTATGTGCAGGTCGACGACGACGCCTGTGGCAGCAGCGGCTACCTGTACAATTGGGCGTATATTGGCGGGGAACAGGAGGAGTGCAACCTGGGCAACAATGTGTCCGGCGAAGAGACGCCGGCCGACCTGCCGCCATGCCAACACGGCGCTTACCTGCCTCTAGTCCTCAAGGGGTACGTGGGGCCGCCGCCGCCGTCGCCCCTCGATGCGTATGTCTCGGACGTGGCGGTGAACGCCGAGACCAACCGCGTGTACGTCGCCAGCCCGCTGCTGGACGCGGTGTTTGCCGTGAACCCGGATGGCGCGGGCAGCATTGTCGCCACCATCCCGGTGGGGCTGGACCCGTGGGGCCTGGCGGTGATCACCACCACGAACAAGATCTATGCCGCCAACTTTACCTCGCACAACGTGACGCCGATCGATGGCAGCACCCACACGCCGGGCGCGAACATCACCGTGGGCGTGGAGCCATGCAAGGTGGCGGCGGATTCGCAAGACGAGAAGGTGTACGTCACGCACCACGGAGAGCCCGACAGGGGCGCGGCAGTCATCGACGGCGATACGGACACGTTCGAGCACTATTACGAGCGGCTGCGCTTGCAGGCCCCGTACGGCATCGACGTCGACCGGGCCGCCGACAAGCTGTTCGTGGCTACCCGGGATGCGGGCATCATCGCCATCCAGGATGCCTCGGGCTGGCTTGATGATTGGCTGTGGATCAAGCTGGAGCCGCCGCGCGTGCCGTTCGTCGTGGCGTTCAATCCGACGACGCAGCATCTGTTGGTGACTGCCCTGGACGAGGTGGAGGGCGAGTACCTGGTCGTGGTGCTGGCGCCGTACAGCATCGAGTGGGACAAGGGGAGGTGGATCACCCACGAGTCCCACCCGGTGTTCGTGCTCGACCGGACCAACGCCGGCTGGATCAAAGAGATCGCGGTGGGGGATGGTGCCGAGGAGGGGATTGCCGTAAACCCTGTGACCGGCTATGTGTACGTGACTAACGCCTACGACGGCACGGTGAGCGTCATCCAGGACGACCTGAACCCGGCCAACATCGAGTTGGTCACGGTGATCGATGTGGGCGAATATCCCCAGGGTGTCGACGTGGACGTGGAGAGGAACATGATCTACGTGGGCAATGCCGAGAGCCGGGACCTATCGGTGATCGACGGGGAGAGCAACACGGTGGTCAAGACCATCCCGCTGTACTAGGCAGTTCAGGCTTTTTTCCAGACTTTCGATGGAAGTCTAAGAAAGAAGGGGGAGAGTGTCATCCACTCTCCCCCCTTTATGCAGCAGTGTAGAGCCTACAGGTTCATAAACTCCAGGCCCAAGCCGCCCAGGCCGGGCAACTGCTCCTCGACCTCTTCTTTGCCAAAGTCGAGCACCTCTTCGTCCTCATTGAGCACCTCGACGGCCAGGCCCAACGACTGGAGCTCTTTGACCAGCACCCGGAACGATTCGGGCACGCCGGGCTCGATGATCTCCTCGCCCTTGACGATCGCCTCGTAGGTCTTGACCCGGCCGCTGACGTCGTCCGATTTGACCGTCAGCATTTCCTGCAAGGTGTAGGCTGCGCCATAGGCTTCCAGGGCCCACACCTCCATCTCGCCAAAGCGCTGGCCGCCGAACTGAGCCTTGCCGCCCAAAGG
>JAFGIA010000188.1 GCA_016929795.1 Anaerolineae bacterium | reverse complement strand
GCGGCGCGCGTTACCGATCGTCACGATAACCTGGTGGTTGACGGTACACTGGTCGAGTTCGGCCCTTCTACTGTCAATCTGCAGCCTCCGACGGACACGACTCGAAACGGGGTTGCCCGTACTGTCTTTGAATCCGGCCCAACCCCCGGCTTTGTGACCATCGAGGCCCGAGCCGGGCAAATAGTCAGGAGTGTCCGGGTCGAAGTGATATGAGAGGTGTGAGATGATCGTGACCAATCTGCCTGCTATCCCTTCACTCGAGAACGTGGGGAGTTGACCATGACCCACATCCTAGTCATCGGCGCCGCCAGCATCGATACCAAGGGCCGCGCCTCACAGCCGATCCAGACGGGCACGTCGACGCCCGGTGACATCCGCATCAGTGTGGGCGGCGTCGGCCGCAACGTCGCCGAGAATCTGGCGCGGCTGGGCGAGCAGGTGGTGCTGCTCTCGGCCGTGGGCGACGACGGGCCGGGGCGGCGCATTGTGCAGGAGGCGCGGGCCTCGGGCATCGACGTCAGCCACGTGATCCGGGCGTCTAGCCACCACACGGCGGCCTACCTGGCCGTGCTGGACGAGACGGGCGACCTGGTGATGTCGATCGACGACATGGTGGTCAATCGCGACCTGATCACGCCGGCCTTTGTGTACCGCAAGCGCGTCCTCTTTCGGGACGCACGGCTGATCGTGCTCGATGCCAACCTGGCACCCGAGACGCTGCGCACGATCTTTGGCCTGGCGCTCAAGTATGGGGTGCCCGTGTGCGCCGATCCGACGACGGCCACGCTGGCGCCTCGCCTGGAGCCGCACCTGGGACAGATGCTCTTGATCACGCCCAACGCGGCCGAGGCGGAGGCGCTGTGCGGTGTGCGCGTGACGGCACGGGGCAGCGCGTTAAAGGCGGCGAAAAAGCTGGTGGCGAGGGGGGTGCGCAGCGCCATCGTCACGCTCGGGGCGTCAGGGCTGGTGTATGCCACGTCGCAGGAGAGCGGGCACGTGCCGGCGTTTGCCCAGGACGTCGTCGACCTGACCGGTGCGGGCGATGCGCTGACGGCGGGGGTGGTGTTTGGCCTGCTGCACGACTTTTCGGTGGCGGAGGCGGTGCGCCTTGGCAGCTCGGCGGCGGCGCTCACGCTGCGCTGCCGCGAAACGGTGTGCCCCGACCTCAGCCTGGACCGACTCTATGATCAACTGGTGATATAGCATGACGAGACCTCTCAAGATCAGCGCTGAGGTGCGGCAGGCCCTGGATGCAGGCCAGGCGGTGGTCGCCCTCGAGTCGACCGTAATTTCTCACGGCCTGCCCTACCCGGTCAACCTGAAAACGGCCCAGGGTGTCGAGGCCGCGGTGCGCGCACAGGGCGCGATCCCAGCGACGATCGCCGTGCTCGACGGCCAACTGTGTGTCGGAGTCTCTGCCGACCAGTTGGAGTACCTGACGACAGGGAAGGGCATCCGCAAGGTGAGCCGGCGCGACCTGCCGGTGGTGGTGGCGCGCCGGGAAGATGGGGCGACGACGGTGGCGGCGACGGCGACGGTCGCCGCCTGGGCCGGGATCGAGGTATTTGCGACTGGCGGCATAGGCGGGGTGCACCGCGACCCGCCGTACGATGTGTCGAACGATCTGCCGACGCTGGCCTCGACGCCGGTGGCAGTGGTGTGTGCCGGTGCCAAGTCGATCCTCAATCTGCGGGCCACGCTCGAATGGCTGGAGACGGCGGGTGTGCCTGTGGTCGGCTACCGCACCGACGAGTTCCCGGCCTTTTACTCGCGGCGCAGCGGGCTGCCGGTGGATGTGCGCGCCGACGGGCCGGGCGACGTGGCGGCGCTCATCCGGGCCCAGTGGGCGCTCGGGCTGCCCGGGGGGACGCTGGTGGTGGTGCCGGTACCGGCGAAGGACGAGCTGCCGGCGGAGGTGCTGGAAGCGGCGACGGCGCGGGCGTTGGAGGAGGCGCGGGCGCGTGGCATCGAGGGAAGCACGTCGACCCCGTTCCTGCTCAAGTGGGTGGCCCGCGAAACCGAGGGGGCCAGCGTGCGGGCGAACGTGGCGCTGCTGGAGAATAATGCGGCGGTGGCGGGAGAGATTGCGATGGCGCTTGCGATCGGCCCCCAAGATCCGCTCTCGTAAATGATAGGCTGGTGGCTGGAAGGTTGGAAGGCTGGATTACAGCCTTCCAACCTTCCGGCCTTCCATGAGAATGTGAAGGGAGATGGCGTGTTCGAGATCGAGTGGCGGCAGGATTATACAGCGCTGATTCTTTCGTACGTGTATGTGTTCGGCGTGCTCCTGGTCGGCGAGTTGTTTCACAGGATGGGGGGGCGGCCGGTCGAGTTCACGCGCAAGCTGGTCCACGTCGGCGTGGGCATGTGGTCGGTGGGCACGGTCCTCCTCTTTGAGAATTGGGAGTTTGCGATCATCCCGCCGGTGACCTTTGTGTTGATCAATGCCTTTTCCTATTGGCGCGGTACCTTCAAGTCGATGGAGGGGGAGGAGCAGGAAAACCTGGGCACGGTCTATTTTCCGATCGCCTTTGGTGCCATTATCTATCTCTTTTGGGATCAGCCCACGCTGCTGGTGGCGTCGTTGATGCCGATGACGTGGGGGGATGCGATGGCGGCGACGGTGGGACGGCGCTGGGGCGAGTATACATATTCGATCGGCGGCAGCACGCGGTCGGTGGAGGGATCGGTGGCGATGCTCTTCTGGAGCTGGATCGCCGCTTTTCTGGCTCTCCTCTTGATGCCTTACCTGCTCGGCCAGTCGCCGCTCGACTGGCTGCCGATGCTCCTGTACGCCGGGGTGGTGGCGGTCGTGGCGACGATCGTCGAGGCGCTGTCGCCGTGGGGCATCGACAACCTGACGGTGCCGGCGGCGGCGGTGGTGGTGTTGAATATGCTGTTTGGATAGTGGAAGGTTGGAAGGTTGGAAGTGCACCCATCCAATCTTCCAATCTTCCAGCCTTCCAGTTGGAGGGAGGGGAAGTGATGGCGAGCCGGGAAGAAGCGTGGGAGATTGTGACCGAGTTCACCGCCAGCGAGAGCCTGAAGCACCACATGCTGGCGGTGGAGGCGGGGATGCGGGCCTATGCGCGCCGGTTTGGGGCTGACGAGGAGCTGTGGGCGACGGTGGGCCTGGTGCACGATTTTGATTACGAGCAGAATCCGGACCTGTCGGTGGAGGGGCACCCGGTGGTGGGGGCGAGGGTGTTGCGCGAGCGCGGCTGGCCGGAAGAGATCGTGCGGGCGGTATTGGCGCATGCGGGTGAGTACACGGGGGTACAGCCCGAGTCGACGATGGAAAAGGCCCTGGTGGCGGTGGACGAGCTGACAGGGTTTTTGACGGCAGTGGCGCTGGTGCGGCCGTCGAAGGATATTCGGGACATTACGCAGATCAGCTCGGTGAAGAAAAAGTGGAAGGACCGGGCATTTGCGGCGGCGGTGAACAGGGCAGAGATCGCACAGGCATGCGAGGTGTTGGGCGTGGACCTGTGGAACGAGCATGTGCCGCTGGTGCTCGACGCGATGAAGGGGATCGCGGCGGAGCTGGGGCTGGACGGGGCGGCGGCCGGATAAGGGCGGCACGTCCGGAGCGGCACAGGGTTTACAGGGCCGGTTCAGGCGGAATCAGTCGGGCTGGCTGCCATAGCGGCTCTGCCATTTGCCGGCAATGCGCTGAAAGTTGGCGCTGGCCCAAAACAACCGGCCAGGAACGATTTCGATGTCGTCAAACCCTGCCACGCAGGGCTGCGGCGGCTCGAATCCCTCGTAGGAAAGAACCGCCCGGAAGTGTGCGTATTCCTCCATGGCCTGCTGGCCGATGGCCCACGTCACAAAATTGTGGGCAGAGCTGCTAATCTTGTCCTTCCTGACCAGGGCGACGGCATCTATCTCCCAGCCGGCTCCCTCCTGCGGGTAGAGGTGGCCGTCTGAAGCACAAAGGTTGGCACCGATGCCAATGACAGCCTGGCCGGCAGCAACCCATTGGCATGGCTCGTCGCCGTGAGAAGTATACCAGGCGATATTCTCGTGGAGCCGATCCAGGTAGGCCCAGCCGTCGCGCTCGCCAAATGGCTGGCTCTGGATCAGGCTCGAGACCACCATGTAGCCGGTTCCAGAGGTAACAGGGGCTGGCATCACGATCTGGCCGCGGTACCTGGGGTCTGCCAGGTCCGCCCACGTGCGAGGTACCGGCAGGGGGTTGCCACTTTCGTCCCGCAGCCTGTCCTCGTCAACACAGAACGTCGTCAGCCAGGCACTCAGTCCGATCCACTGCGGAGGCAGTGTGGGGTCACTCCAGCCGGCTTTGATCTTGTCGAGCCCCTGCGGTTCATACACGCCGGCCAATGGCTCGAGGAGTCCCTCCGCCCGAAGCCGGATCATGCCGGTGGCAGCCACCACCCAGATCACATCGGCGCGCGGGTTCTCCTTCTCGGCGAGGAGCCGGGCGATCAGCTCCTCGGTGGATTCGCGCACGATCAGTAGATTGGTCGCCAGGGCGTCTGACGGCGCGGCCACGTAGTCAAAATCGCGCCTGAGGTCGTCGAGCTTCAGGCCGGTCTCATCGAGTCCATCCGGCACCGCGGTGAGTGATAGGACCGGCGTTGCGCCCAATCGTGTCTGGGCCAGCTCCTGATCAGAGAGCGCTGTATAGACCACGATCGTGCCGGGCTTGCCGGCCCGGGCATCTGATGGGAGTGGGGTTGGGGTTGGATCTGTGGTTGAAGCGCGCCGCGCAGGGGACGGCGGCGCGGGCTTTAGGATGTTGACGCGCACGGTCTCGACGACTTGCGTGATGCCACTGCCGGCGGTGAGAGAAAAGAGCGTGGTGCCGCGCACCGGCTGTACGATCTGCCCCGTGGTGCCCGAGATGTCAATGCGGGCCTCAACGAGCTCGGCTGCCGAGCCCGTGAGAGAACGGCGTGTGAGCGTGATCGGGGCGTCGGGGCCGAGCACTTGCCAGGTGAGGGTGACGTCGGCGGGTGGCACGACCGCTGGAGGCTTGACCGAAAAGACGTCGATCACGGGTGAGCCAACCTGGACGGCGACGACACGCTCGACTACGTCGCCATCGGCCCCGACGGCGCGCAGCGTGTAGTGGACGGAAGCGCGCCCGACGTGCACCTCGCGGGACCCGTAGGGGGTGGTAAGGGTTTCCTGAACCCCCGCGCCGTGATCGATCAGGACCAACTCGCGGGCATCGTCCACCACCCAGGACAGGACCACGGCCTGGCCGGGAGTGGCCCGCTGCGGGCGTGCCTCGAAGAGCAGGATGTCGGGCTCGACAGGCCTGACGATGGCGGTGTCGAGTGCCGTTTCCGACAGGGCCGGCAAGAGGTGCGAAAGCCAGGTGTCGGCTCTCAACTCGTAAGTAGTGGTGCGCTCGGGCCGGTCAATCACAGGGGGCTCGACCGATTTCCCGTTCAGCTTGAAGCCGACCAGGAAGGGGGGCCAGGCGTTCCAATCGAGCTCGACGACCTGCCCGGCCCTGATCGAGGCAGGCTGCACGTAACGGGCAGGGGGGATCTTGTTCAAGACCCAGGCAGGCCGGCCCTGATCTGGAGAAGCAATCCCTGGCGTAAAGACGACGCAGGTGCAAGCCAGCAGGAGCAAGAGCATGGCCAAGATGAACAGAGAGAGCACCCGCCGGCTGAAGCGAGGAGAGGTCTCCCACTCGCCGATCAGTGTCCATGGCCCCTGCCGGCCCTGCGCCATTGTCACAGTGATGGTATAAGGATGGATGCGGGGGCGGAGGTCAACCAGGCGGCCCCCTGAACCGATCCATGGCCGTTTCAGGGGAACGAGCTGGACCGGCACTCTGAGTGCCTTGTCGAAGGGCAGGCGCAGGTTGACCTGGCGAGTCAGGTGGAGGGGCTCGTCCATCTCGTCGGGAACCTGGAACTCGAAGCGGCAGGCGTGGGCGTCGTCCTCTCCTGCCAGCCCCACCCAAGCTTCACTATTCCCTTTGTTGGTGACCGGGATCTCGACCTGGCCCGATGGCTGGGACCAGGAGATAGATTGCAGTTGAGGTGATGGGTTGCCCAGCGCCAGCGCGTAATAGGGCCTGATGGTGATGTCAGCGCCGGCTGCGCTGCGTTCCCCGGGATAATGATCCGGCGAGGTGACCACCAGTGCCAGATGGTAGACGCCGGCACGGCTGGTGGGCAAGCGAGGTGGGGTCACGGTGACGATGACGGTCCTGTCTGCCCGCTCGTTGAGGTGAATCTCTACCGGGTCGATGTCGACCCACTCCGGCGGCACCCCCTCGACTGCAATATTGAACTCGGCGACCAGCGGGCCGGCATTGACCACCCTCAAGTGGAAGGTGGCAGTCTGCTCGACGTCGATGGTCCACGCCTGTTCTTGTTCTGGCAGGCTGGTCAGAATGGATGGTCCCGCATCATCCTCGCCGGCAGGGGGCAGTTCGTGGTCCGGGGGTGTAACAGGCGGGAGTTCGTCCAGTGGAGGGGGGAACTCGGGTTCGGGTGCCGGGGGAGACGGCGGGGGCTCGACTGCAGGCTCTGGCTCGTCGTCGTAGGCCCTGAACGTCATGGTGTAGCCGGCCACGCGAATCACATCTCGATCGCGAATTTCGTAGCTGTCGCCGGATGGGACAAACTCTCTATTGATGGTTACCGCTTGTGCCTGGCCGGGTATGGTCAGACGGTACGGCTGCTGGCGATAATCGAGCTCAAGATGAAAGGGGATCGGGTCAGGGCTGGCAAGGATCAGGTCATCCGTGGGATCCTGCCCGATGGTGATGACACCCTTGGCCTGGTCGAGATCGTGAACCGTGAACCGTTCCTCTGGATCGACAATGGTGAGCCGGGCAACCAATGACATCGCGTATTCCCTCCCGTATCCAAGCGGAAAACTGAAAGGCCGTCATCAGTTCGCAGATCTTGCTCCAGGATGTGGTGTCGAGAAGCGTGGCAGGTCGAGTTTTGACTGCCTCACCGCATACGTCTCCGCTGCTGGTGCGGTGCCCTGAGATATGTTTACCGACTGCCGAGAACCTCGGCCTCAGTATACCATCCTTCGTGGGCCAAGTCAATGGGGTAGAAGGCGGTGATGTGGCCATGGGCGTCGACCTCGACCCAGTTGGTGTGGCCCCAGGCGGGGGGATAGCCGCCGAGGGCAAAGAGGACGACGCCGAGGACTTGTGGGTCGTGGTTCCAGGGGGTCCAGCCAGTGGCGGGCAGGTCGGGGTAACGGGGCGTGGCGCCAAGGCCGTTGCCGTTAAAGGCGAGGTCGAGATAGGCGGACATGGTGTCGAACGAGATCTCGGCGTGCACATGGTCGGCAGCGGCAGGATCCTGGGATGGGGCGTGGCGCCAGCCGCTCTCGGTGATCATGACAGGCAGGCCGCTGGTGTCGTGACCGGTGATCTGGGTGAGCTTCCACATCTCCCAGCGGTAGCTGTTTACTCCCCGGTTGTAGAGCCCCTCAGGCGGGTCCACGTGACGCGGATTTGAGGCGCCATGGGCATAGTCGAGCTGAAAGATCTGGCGCGACGGGTCGAAGCGGAAGGGGTCGAGGGGGTAAGCGTGGGCGGCCCAGACGTCGATGACGTCAAAGGCGCGCGGCTCGGCGGCAGCCATGCCGTCGAGAAAGCTCTCGGCGTCGAGGTAGACGTAGCGGTTGATCGGCTGGCCGTTGGAGTGGGGAGCGTAGAGGTCGAGGGCAGGGCCGAGGACAGTGACGCCGACCTGGTGTAGCGCGTCGCCCACATCGCGCAGGTAGCGGGCGTACTCGGCGGGATCGGGGCGGTTGCCCCACTCGTCGCCACGGTTGGGCTCGTTGTGGACGATGGCATAGCGTGGCTCGGCAGGCCAGCGGAGCTGGGCGAAAAAGTCGCGGAAGCGGCGGGCGGCGAGGGTGTAGCCCTCGCCGTCCGGGTCTTGGGGGGGGGCTTCCCACCACTTGTTGTCGTGATCGTAGGGTGTCGCCAGGCGGATGATGGGCACCAGGCGGTTTTGCGCGCACAGGTCGAGAAAGTGCTGCCAGCGGGCGATGTCGAGGTCGTCGAGGCGGATCAACTGGACGACATAGCCACCCTCGCCGACGATGCGGCGGGCGGCGGCGACGTGCTCGGGCCAGACGTCAGGCAGCCAGTGTTTGCGGCCGTCGTCGAGGAGGAGGTGGATGCCGTATTTGGTGGCTGCGCGGATGGGAGACGGGGGTTGGGGATTGGGGGTTGGGGATTGGGGTGCAGGGGATGCGATAGATGTGGGCGGCGGGGTGTAGGAAGGGGCGGGAGAAGGAGCAGGGGTTACGGAGGGTAGGTGCTGGGCGGCGGGGGTGGGAGGTGGGGCAGGTTGTGACCGGAGGGTGACGAGGGAGAGTGCAGCGACGATGACGATGAGATCGAGGGCGATGAGGAGCAGGAGGAGCAGG
>JAFGIA010000187.1 GCA_016929795.1 Anaerolineae bacterium | reverse complement strand
TTGCTTCGCTCGCCCGCGCCTCGCGGCGTGCTCGCTCGCAATGACAGTTTCTTACAGGCTGAGTGGCGCCAGCGCCATGGATAACTCACAATGGCAGGTTTGGCGGCAGCCCCGCGTTTGTCTCACCCGATTCTTGACACTTTACACGGTCATGATATAATAGAGTCACTTTTGGGAGAAAGGCTATCATGATCAAGGTTCTGGTCGTTGACGACGCGCGCGATACCACAATCGTCCTGGAGCGTGTGCTGTCAGCCGAGGGCTACAAGGTCCAGACGGCGAGCGATGGCGCCGAAGGGCTGCGCAAGGCGTACGATTTTCGCCCCGACCTGATCCTGCTCGACCTCATGATGCCGGGCATGAACGGCTGGACCATGCTCGAGCGCCTGCGCGAATTCTCCGACGTGCCGGTGATCATGGTCACGGCCATGAGCGGCGAGGAGAACCTGGTGAGTGGGCTAGAAGGAGGTGCCGACGACTATTTGGTCAAGCCCTACAGCCTCAAGGAGCTAAAGGCACGCATCCGCGCCGTCCTGCGCCGCGCCGGGCAGTCGGGCGATGCCGGCGACAGGCCCCTTACCTTCGACGGCGGCGCGCTGGCCATCGATCCCATTGCGCAGCAGGCCACCGTGCGCGGCGAGCGAGCGGATCTCAGCCCCACAGAATACAAGCTCCTCCTCTGCCTCGCCTCCAACGCCGGCCGCGTCCTGTCGCCCGAGCAGCTCCTCGACAATGTGTGGGGGCCCGGCTACGAAAACAGCGCCGACAACGTCAAGCTCTACATCTGGTACCTGCGTCGCAAGGTCGAAGAGGACCCTGCCAACCCGCGCTACATCCTCACCCGCCGCGGCGGCGGATACTACCTGGCCGACCTTCCATAACGCCGGGGAAAATTCTAACCGTTTTCTAACTACTCGCCTACGTTCTTCTGACCTGCTTCTGTTATCATAAAAGTGCACGATCATCTCAAGAACCTGGGGCTCACCTCGACTTTTTGAGATGAGACAGGGTGCACGGGATAACGTGGAACAGGGGTGACGGTTGGAACACACCATCCTGGTTGTTGGCGGCGAGCCGCCGGCAAACGAGCAATTGGCAAGGGCTTTGATCGGGGACGGATTTCGCGTGCAGAGCGCTGGCGATGGCGTTGCGGGCCTCTACCAACTGATGGCCAGCCGGCCCGAGCTGGTCATCGTCGACCTGGAGGAGTGGGACACCCTGGCCCGCATGCGCCAGGTGTCCTCGGCTCCGATCATCGCCCTGGCGCGCGACGATGGCGCTTCTGGCCTGAGAAGCCTGGCCTGTGGGGCCGATTATTATGTTTTGAAACCGCCGGCGATGGGCGAATTGTGCGCCAAGGTGCGGGCATCGCTGCGCAGGATGTAAAGCTCTTTTTTAACTAGATTGAGGCAGAATAGGCAGGATTGTGCCGGCCCGCCCGCGCGGTCGGCCGGATGCTTATAGGGAGGGGATCATGAAATCAACCAATTCTTGGCGCTCGTGGTACAAGATCGGCGTGGCGGTGATCGCGCTGATCACTATTTTGTTTTCCGGCTTGGCCGGGCCGGTGCCGGTGCACGCACAGGGCACCCTGACCGTCGACATCATTGCCGGCTACAACCTGGTGGTCGACTCGAATGTGAGCTCACCCTCGACCTATGCCCCCCGTGTGGCCACCGTCATTGGCAAGTTCTGCAACACCAGCACCACCGCCGACCTGACCAATGTCTATGGCTACATCGGCAACGGCACGACCGCCGGAACCTACACCTTCGCGGTTGGCGACAGCGACACGGGGGCAGCCGATTTTGGTACCGGGGGAATCTGGAACTATCTTCGCAATACCGGCGACTACTACTACCGCCACGTCGGTTCGACCGCCGACGCCACCCGCTACATGGGCACCATCCCCGCCGGCGAGTGCCGCTACCAATACTGGACCATCGAATACCCCGCCTGCGAGAACGTCGGAGGAGCATGGCAGGAACCGCCCTGCACCGCCGACCCGCTCTGGGGCCCCTCGGTCAAGCCCGACGACGATTTCTCGCTGCCCTTTACCATCTGGGGCACAGCCGACGGGCCGGCCACAGCCACCAAGACCTGGACCATGACCATGCGCAACGAGATCTCGGCCATGGCCAACAAGATCGAGCCCAACCCCCTCGGGCGTTGGTTCAACACCGAAGATGACACCGTGAACGTGGGCGACGTCGTCACCACCACCGGTGTCCTCTACAGCCTGGGCAACGTGCGCTTTGGCTTTGACAACGACGAGAACTATGTGCCCGACTATAACGCCTGGCTGCAGCCGATCAGCCAGGCCGACTTTGACCCCGGCTGTTTCCGCTTGATCGGGGTCACCGGCGTGCTGACCGTCACCCGCGGCGGCGGCACCCAGGAGATCATTCCCATCGACAACAGCCTCTACTTTACCGACCTGCCGGACGACAATACGAATGTGCTCGGCGAGGTCTATTACACATTCCTGGCCCTCGACGGGCCGTGCAGCGTGGGGCTGACCCCCTACCAGGAAGCGGCTTCCGGCTTTGACAACGAAAAGTTCAACGGCGACTATGGCACGAGTGTGCCGACGGTGCAAAGCCTGGCGCCCGAAGTGACGATCGACAAGAGCAGCGACCCGGACACGATTGCGGCCGGCGGAACCACCACCTTTACCATCTCCTTTGCCAACGCGGGCACCACGCCCGTCGGGCTGAGCCTCAGCAGCAGCGGGATCAACATGCCGCTGGTGATCAGCGACACCATCCCGGAAGGCATGGAGTACGTGGCTGGCAGTGCCGACTATAATATCTCCAACGGCATCACCGCCACGGTCCGCTACTACAACGGCACGACCTGGGTCACCACCGAACCCACCCCCGCCAGCAACGTGGCCGCGCTCCAGTGGTGGCTCAGCGCGCCCTTGCCCGCGGGCGGCAGTGGCAGTGTCTGGTTCGAGGCCGGCGTGCCCACCGGCTACACCGGCGACGCCATCCTCATCAATGACGCCTGCATCGGCCTGGGCGACGCCGATCCCTTCGCCTGTGACGACGCTCCAATCAAGGTGACGGGCAGCAACACCATCACCGGCACCGTGTTCGAGGATGACGGGGATGGCAACAACTTTGCCAACGAGCTGTACGATACCGACGAGGCGCCCATTCCCGGCATCACCGTCACCCTCTATATCAGCACCACCCACGGCTGGGTGATGTGGGACGAGATGGTGAGCAACGCCACCACCGGCGAGTACAGCTTCACCAACCTGCCCGATGGCGAGTACCGCGTCGACGTCGGCTCGGTGCAGGATAGCCACCCTGGCTGGACCAACACCACCGACACCAGCCTCTACGTCGACCTCGATTCGGGTCATGTCACCACCGACCCCGTCACCAGCCCCGACAACGACTTTGGCTTTGTCCCCGCGCTGACGCTGGACAAGGCTCTGATCGGCCCCAGCCCGGCGCTGGAGGATCAACTTGTTTCCTACACCATCGATCTCAACAACATCTTGCCGGGAGATGGCACGGCTACGCCGCAGTATTGCCAGTATACCGTCTGGGGCAGTGGTTATGATGCCAATTACACCACAATCGGTGGGAACAAAGAATGGTACCCCTATCAAAACGCCCTGGGTGCAGATGGCCCTGATGGAGCATATGCCTCATCGGAATTCGCCAACACGCAGGAGGAAATCGGCGTTACGAACTTCGCACTCGGAACACAGTTGGGTTCGCTCGGGCAAGTCGATGTGTTAATGGCGATCGAGATTGTTGACCCATCTGGTTCTACTTTCAGGTCCACTGACCAGCTAGACGTGTATGTTATTGACACGCAGGGCACGGCCGCGACGACTGATGATGTTACTGTTCATACACAGACCTATACGGGAGTTACTCTCAACACCTATGCCGAAAACACGCCATTCGTGCTCGAGATCTCCAACATTGCCACAAGCACGTTGACGCTCAGCGCATTTAACGGAAGCCGCTATGTAGTAGAGCTTGTGGCAGGCGGAGCTGGAGGCCAGTACTACAACTACATTGCCCTGGATGCCGTCGGCTTCCGTATCACCACCGATCAACTCTGCGGCGGCGACGCGCCCAACACCACCATCGATCCCCTGCCCCTCACCGATACCTACGACGCGGCCAAGCTCGAGTTCTACTCCGCCGAACCGGTGCAATCGAGCGTCACCACCGGCGGCTCCACCCCCTACGCCAATACCGGCACCATCTACTGGAACAACCTCGGCCCCCTCTACGCCGGCGGGACCGAGATCGTCACCGTGACCTTCCGCGCCAGGGATGGCATCGCCCTTACCACCATCACCAACACCGCCACCGTGGACAATGCCTACTTTACCAACGGCATCCCCGCCAACGACGCCACCGACAGCGTGACCAACACCGTCACGCAAACCGCCCGCCTCGGCGACTGGGTGTGGAACGACACGGACGGTGATGGCGTGCAGGACACGGGCGAAGTGGGCATTGCCGGCGTGGTGATCACCCTCACCGCGGATGTCACGATTACCGTCGACGGCGTCGATTACCCCCCGGGCACCGAGATCACGACCACCACCGACGCGGACGGGTATTACCTCTTCACCGGCCTGCTGGATGGCACCTATACCGTATCGGTGGACACCAGCACGCTGCCTGGCTCGACCTTTACGCCCACCGTCGACTTTGACGGCGGTGGAGCAGACAACTCTGTTTCCGTCGTTGTCGATGGTGGAACTGTCGACTCGATCGGCGGGGTGCCTTGTACCGCCAACTGCGAGCTGGACGTTGACTTTGGCTACCAGGTCCCCAACACCATCATGGGCTCCGTGTGGCACGATCACGATGGGCTGGCTGACCGCGACCCGGGTGACGAGGGGTTTGGCGGCGTCACGGTGTGGCTCTACGATAGCGGCAACAACCTCATCGCCACCACCACCACCAATCCCGATGGCTCCTACATCTTTAGCGACCTGGGTGATGGCAGCTACTATATAGTCGTCGATCCTTCGACCCTGCCCTACGCCTCCAGCATCACCTGGGACCAGACTGTCGATCCGGGTGGTATTCCCGACGACAACACCAGCGGCACCTATACGCTGTCGGGCGGGACGCTCGTCACCGACGTCGACTTTGCCTACCACCAGGAAGGCGACTATACCCTCGGCGGCACGGTCTATGCCGACTGGAACGTAAACGCCGACCTCGACACGGGCGAGCCGGGCTTTGCCGGCATCACCGTCACCCTCTACTCCAGCACCGGCGCGATCGTCGCCACCACCACCACCGACGCCTACGGCGTCTATACCTTCACCGACCTGATCACCGATACCTACACCGTCGTCGTCGATCGCTCGGGCATCCCGGCGCAGTATGGTGAGACCGAGGACTATGATGAAAGGCCCTATGCCTGTGCCACCTGCGACAACCAGGCGGCCTCCGTCACGGTCAATGCCACCTACAGCAGCGTGACCGACGTCGACTTTGGCTACGCGCCGAGTGGCACCGGCGCCATCGGCGACACCGTCTGGCGTGACATGAACGGCGACGGTACCCAGGCCGGCCCGCAGGAAACCGGCATCGCCGGCGTCACGGTCACCCTGCAGATCGACCTCAACGGCGACGGCAACTGGGTGACCGTCGAGACCGCCGTCACCGGCGCCGACGGCAAGTACCTCTTTGACAACCTGCCCGACGGCAGCTACCGTGTCATCGTGGACACGGCGGCGGAAAACATCCCCGAAGGCCCCGGCGGCTTTACCTACGTGCCCAGCACGCCGACGACCCAAAGCGCCACCATCAGCGGCGGCAGCACCGATCTCGACCGCGACTTTGGCTTCACACCGCTGGCCGCCATCGGCGACCGCGTGTGGCTGGACACCAACGGCAATGGCAACCAGGACGAGGATGAGCCGGGCATCAGCGGTGTCACGCTCAGGCTCTATACCTGGGATGACACCAACGACAACGGTTACTATGACAGCGGCGACGTCATCACGGCTACGGCGACGACAGATACAACCGACAGCGACGGCTTCTATCTCTTTAGCGGCCTGGCTGCGGGCAGCTATGTGGTCATGGTCGAAAGCGGCGTCCCCACCACCTACACGCAGAGCGGCGACCCCGACTGGCTCGAGCCCTGCACCGGCACCGGGCTATGCGACGGCGCCTCGGGTGTCAACCTCCGCACCGGGCAGGTCGACCTGAGCCGCGACTTTGGCTACCAGCCGCCGGCCGTCATCGGCGACTATGTCTGGTTCGACAACAACGGGGATGGCGTCCAGGACGACGACGAAGGCGGCATCGCCTATGTGACCATGTACCTGGATTGGTGGAACGGTAGCGCCTGGGTCCAGACCGAGTCTACCGTGACCGATTCTGACGGTTACTACTACTTTGGCGACCTGGGTGCTGGGAGCTATCGTGTCCGTGTGGATACGGCTACCCTGCCGGCAGGCCTCACCGCCACCTACGACCGCGACGATGGGACCACTTCGCCCGACAGCGTCGTCACCGACATCGTGATCGACAGCACCGGGGCCGTGACCGAGGTCAATAGCGTCGCGTGCACCGGCGACTGTAACCTGGAGATGGACTTTGGCTACCGCTACTACGATCAAAACGGCTACAGCATCAGCGGTCATGTCTTCTTTGACGCCGGCAGCACAGTTGATGGCACAGGCGATACGTACAACAGCGGTGCGGATACTCCATACGAAGGCATCCCGATCTACCTGTGGCGCGATGGCCAGATCGTAGGCGAGACGACGACAGACAGCACTGGCTACTACAGCTTTGGCAACTTGCCCGACGGCGGCACGTACACAGTCTCTGTCGATCGCAGAGGCCGCCTGGATCGGATGGCCCTGACCGCCACCCCCAACAATACACCCGAGGTCCAGAGCTTTAACACAGTCACGATCAATGGGGCCGACGTCACCGACCAGGACTTTGGCTTCTACGAAGAGATCGACTATGACGACCTGCCCGACGACTATGACAACGACTACTTCTATGACACCCTTGTGGCCAGCGCAGGAGCAGGGCACATCCTGGGCGACCTGTGGCTCGGCGCCGCGGTCGACTCTGAGGCGGATGGCAGCCCCACGACCGATGCCTCGGGCGACGGGTATGACGACGGGATCGAATTCTCAGCCGCCAACTGGGCGGCTGGCACGAGCGTAAACATCACAGCTACCGTCACGGGCGACAACGGCTACCTGGTCGGCTGGTTCGACTGGAATGGCGACGGCTCCTTTGGTGCGGGCGAGATGATCGTCTTTGGAGATCTGATCTCGGCTACTCACCTCCTCACCGTCGAGATCCCGTCGGCCGCCAACCCCGGCTACAACATCTATATGCGCTTCCGCCTGTACGATCGCACCACCATGACCTACATCTCGCCCACCGGCCTGGCCGAAAACGGCGAGGTGGAAGGCTATCGCCGTGACTTTTACCCCACCGCCGTGGCCCTATCCCGCTTCTGGAGCACGCTCGGCTCCGGGAGTATCATTCTCCATTGGGAGACCGCTACCGAGCTGGACAATCTCGGCTTCTACCTCGAGCGTGCCGAGTCGCCGGCAGGCCCGCGCACTCGTCTCCACGCCGACCTCATCCTGAGCTACGCACCCGGCAGCCCTGTCGGCGCCACCTATGAGTTTGTCGACAACGCCGTCGCACCTGGCGCCACCTACTACTACTGGCTCATCGCCGTCGACACCCAAATGCGCACCGCCACCTACGGCCCACTCTCCCAGCGACTCGGCACGGGCGGCTACTTGTTCTTCCTACCGTTGGTTAACAGGTAGTGCCCCGGCAGTCTCCCGCGGCCCCGCACCCGGCTCCACCCGGGTGCGGGGCCTCTTTTTGTAAAGCTGGAAGATTGGAAGGCTGGAAGGTTGGGCAGCCTTCCGGTTTTTCTAGGGTGATTGCTGCCAAATTCGTGGGACATGGCTTCTATTTCAAGTGGACCAATCCTCCGTCGACAAATCCGCAATCTGTCCAAAATCACTTTGATTGCGCGTGACGAGTACCCCGTCGTTGGCTAGCACTGTAGCAGCGATACGCAGGTCCATCTTGCCCAGACGGCGGTACTCCTTGCGCAGAGCCTCATAGATCTTGGCGGTGGACGGATCAAAGTCCACCAACCGGATGGCACAGAAAAAGGCGTGCATCTCATGCAGGCGTTGATATGCCAAAGCAAGGCGCTCCGCGGTTTGCGCCTGGCGGACGACGGCCAACCTGCCGCGCAGTTGCTCTTCGTAGGTGACAATACTGGTCGCCACCAGGTCCCTGGGTGTCCGGGTGACGTGGCCGGTCACCTGCGGATCTCCACGCTGGTAGAGTGTGATATGGTCGGTGTCCAGGATGAAAAGCTGTGTCAAGGCTGCGCCTCGTCTGCATCTACCTGGCGGCGGTTCGCCTCTATCATCCCTAAAAACTCGTCGAATGTTTCATCATCTGCCCACATTCCCGCGAATGTGTCCGGAGCAGAAGATGCTTGCAGTACATCGACGTCCAACTGGACGATCTCGGACGCGGCGAGCAGATCGATGAGGCACTGGCGGGTGCGCTCTATCGCCTCTTCGCGATTGGGCGCCACCACCGTGCACTCTGGCCATCCGAGCACGGTCGCCCGGTATCGGCCTCGTGTCTCACGACGAACCAACACATCGACGGTCATGCTCCTACCTCGCTTCCCTTAGAACTAGAGTAACCTGGTTGCCAGTGTATCACAGATTCAGCGGAAGGACAACTTGTCCGCGGCCTCCATTCTTCCCATCCTCCCTTGACGGTTTGCCACTCTTCCATTAGAATGCGTGTTATGGACCTGTTCGATCTCGCCCGTGAAGAACGGATCGCCAAGGGCGCGCCGCTGGCGGCGCGCATGCGCCCGCGCACGCTGGACGAATTCGCCGGCCAGGCGCACATCGTCGGCCCCGGCCGCCTCCTCCGCCGCGCCATCCAGGCCGACCAGCTCTCGTCGGTCATCTTCTACGGCCCGCCCGGCACCGGCAAGACCACCCTGGCCGCCGTCATCGCCCACACCACCCGCAGCCACTTTGAGACCCTCAACGCCGTGCTGGCCGGCGTGGCCGACGTGCGGCGCGTCACCAGGGAGGCCCAGGAGCGGCTGGCCCTCCACGGCCGGCGCACCATCCTCTTTGTCGACGAAGTGCACCGCTGGAACAAGGCCCAGCAGGACGCGCTCCTGCCCTGGGTCGAGAACGGCACCGTGGTCCTCATCGGTGCCACCACCGAGAACCCCTATTTCAGCGTCAACCGCCCCCTCGTCAGCCGCAGCCGCATCTTTCAGTTCAAGCCGCTGACCGATGACGATCTGCGCGCCATCGCCCGCCAGGCCCTCGCCGACCCGGAGCGCGGCTATGGCCGGCTGGCCGTCGACCTGCACCACGACGCCCTCGACCACCTCGTCAACGTCGCCAACGGCGACGCCCGCGGCGTCCTCAACGCCCTCGAGCTGGCCGTCGAGACCACCCCGCCCGGCGACGACGGCGCCATCGTCGTCGACATGGCCGTGGCCGAGGAGAGCATCCAGCGCCGCGCCGTCCTCTATGACAAGGACGGCGACTATCACTATGACACCATCAGCGCCTTTATCAAGTCATTGCGCGGCAGCGACCCCGACGCCGCCCTCTACTGGCTGGCCAAGATGGTCTATGCCGGCGAGGACCCACGCTTCCTCTTTCGCCGCATGTTGATCTTTGCCGGCGAGGACGTCGGCCTGGCCGATCCCCACGCCGTGCGCGTGGTCAACGCCTGCGCCGAGGTCTTTGACCGCGTCGGCCTGCCCGAGGGGCGCTTTCACCTGGCCGAGGCCGCCCTTTACCTGGCCACAGCGCCCAAGTCAAACTCGCTCTTTGCTTTTTTCGACGCCCTGGCCGTCGTCGAGCAGGAGCGCGAGGGCGAGGTGCCGGCCCACCTGCGCGACGGCAGCCGCGACAAGGAGGGCTTTGGCCACGGCGAGGGCTACCTCTACCCCCACGCCTACCGCGACCATTGGGTGGCGCAGCAGTACCTGCCCGCCGCCCTCCAGGGGCGCACCTTCTACGACCCTGGCGACCAGGGCTACGAGCGCGCCATCCGCGAGCAGGTGGCCCGCCGCCGCGAGGCGCAGCTCGCCGCCATGGTCGAGGGCGGTTCGCACCTCGAGATCCTGACCTTCGACCCCGGCGCGCGCCAGCACGACCGCTGGCTGCAGCGCACCGTCGACAACGCCGGCGAGCGTCTGGGCCGCGTG
Source organism: Anaerolineae bacterium (assembly GCA_016929795.1). Next base: position 31,838 of record JAFGIA010000187.1, on the reverse strand, counting down.
CGCGACCGCGTGCTCGACGCGGCCGCGGTCCAGCGCCACCACGTCGTCCTCGATCTCCACGCCGGCGCCGGCCTCCTCACCTGGGAAGCGCTGCGCCGCGCCCCCGAGGGCGGCACCTGGGCCCTGGCCCGCGACCGCGAGGCCGCCGAGGGCCTCCGCCAGCAAGCCGCGCGCCTGCCTGAATTACAGCGCCCCGTCGTGCTCGCCGGCGATCCCGCCGAGCTCGGCGACCTGCTCGCCCTCCGCGGCGAGGCCGGCCTGCGCTTTGACGCGGTTGTCGGCCGCAACGCCCTCGGGCCATTGCCCGACAAGGCGGCGGCACTGCGCGAGCTCGCCCACTGGCTGCGGCCCGGCGGCCGCCTCAGCCTGGCCGAGACCGTGGTGCGCGGCGCCCAGCGCCTCTACGACCTGGTCGACCTGTCGGCCCTGGACGAGGACGTGCGCGCGCGCCTGATCGAGGCCGAAGAGGCCATCTACCTGGCGGGCGACGACCCCCTGGTGACCTGGGACGCGGGCGATCTCCGCCGTGCCGCCGAGGCGGCCGGCCTGGCCGAAGTAGCGGTCGACGAAGAAGTGCAGCCGGGCGAGCTGCTGGTCGGCCAGGCGGCCCTCGATCGCTGGTTCGCCCCCCCGGGCAGCGACAGCGACCGCCCCTCCTACGCCGCCCACCTGCGCCGGCGCCTGTCGGCCGAAGAGGTGGCGCAGGTAGAGCGCATCTTTCGTGGGCAGCTCACCGGCCAGGCCGTCCCCTGGCGCACGCGCCTGGCCTACCTCGTCGCGCGCGCCCTCGGATGAAGTGAGTCAGGCGCTCACCGCTGGTTTATGGTGAAAGGCACGCCCGGCGGTCGAGTTGGCTACTAATCGTCCATTTCCTCCATCCGTGGTTCTCTTCCGCCTTTGACAAACCAACAACAATCGGCCGCTCTACCCCAACACCCGAAACGACGACATCGGCAGCAGTGGCGCCCCACTGCTGTAGAGATCCACCAGCCGCCTCACCCACGGCGTGCGCAGCGGCAGCTCGCCCATCTCGGCCGGCGTGAACCAGCCGGCGCGCAGCGAGTGCTCATCCGGCTCAACCTTGAGCCGCCCGCCGGTGGGCCGCGCTACAAAGACAAAGCGCACCCGGCTAAAGAACCCTTCTGCCTCCGGCGCGACGAGGTGGTCGACGTAGAGCAGCCCTGCCAGCGCTACCTCGAGACCACCCTCCTCCCGCGCCTCGCGCGCCGCCGCGTCGAGCACCGTCTCACCCGGCTCCACGTGCCCGCCGGGCAGGAACCAGGTGCCGTGGCACGAGGGCTTGGCCTCCTCGACCAGCAGAAAACGGCCTGCCTCCTCGACCACCACGACCGCCGCGATCAATTCACCCTCCCCCGGCCCCCCCCTCGAGGGGCGGCAGCGCGTCCTCCAGCTCCGGGTGCTGCGCGTAATACTCCTCGCGCAGCAGGTCCATCAGCACATTGTCCTGCAGCTTGCCCTCCTTGAAAATCGCCTCGCGCACGCGCACGGCTTCCCGAAACCCCGACTTGGTGGCGAGGGCCATCGCCGGCTGGTTGCCGCTCGTGGTCCACAACCGCACCGAGCGCACGCCCATCTGGTGAAAGAGAAAGCGCAGCATCACCTCCTGGGCGTCGAACGCCACGCCCGTGCCCCAGAACTCGACCGCTACACTGATCCCCACCGTCGCCGACATGCGCCGCTCCAGCCAGTTAAAGCCGATAAATCCGGCGCGCTGTCCCGTCTCTTTGTGCACAATCACCAAGCGCGCCTCGTCCGGGTCGAACGAAAACTCGCGCGCCTCGAAACGCTTTTCATACATCGCTGCCGTGAAATCCGGCGGCAGCGCCTTGCTCCATGCCTGGGTGTACATACTGTTGCGCAGTGACCGCAAAAAGTCGAGGTCGTCTCGCCGCTCCTCGCGCAAAACCACCACCTCTCCCTCAAGCGACATCGCCCTCACCTCCTCGCCCTTTCCACTCCCGCCGCAGCAGGTCCACTACCACCAGGTCGTAAAAGTGCCCGTCGCGCAGCCCGACGCGCCGCATCTGGCCCGCGTGCCGAAAGCCGAGGTGGTCAGCAAAAGCCAGCCCTGCCTCGTTCCAGCCGTCGATCCACGCGGTGACACAGTGGGCCGGCGTCCGGCCAAAAAGGTAGCGCAACACCAGGCGCAGCGCCGTCGAGCCGTATCCCTGGCGTTGGTGTGTGGGGTCGATCACCACAGACACCGACGGGTTGTGTGGATCCCACCCCCAGTCCGCGCTCACGTGGCCCACCATCTCACCTTTCGACACCTGCACCACCGCCAGGTGCAGCGCCCGCTCCGCCTGCTGCCACTGGCGCACCACCTCTGCCACCTGGCCCATCGACAGCGGCACCACATCGGGCAGGCCGTCGGGAATGTAACGCCTGCCTGCCAGGTCGGGATGGTTCAGGTACACCTCCACGTCCGGCGCGTCCTCTGGCTCGAAAGGCCGCAATGAGATCTGTTCACTTCTAAATATCATGCTCACACCCCACTCCCCTTCCGGTTACACACCGCGGCACAGAGGTTCTTTTCTCCGTGTATCTCTGTGCCTCCTCACTGTGTCTCCGTATCACTCTTCCTTCCACGCACGCGCCGCACCCGCCACAGTGCAAGCAGCCCGATCCCGATCCACACCGCGTTCACCCCGACCGACGGGTAGGCGCCATAATAGAGCGAGTTCACGATCAGCAGCCCCGCGCCGGCCAGGTTCAACCCCTGGTAGCGCACCGAATCGCCATCCAACCGCTTCGTCGACACCAGCCCATACGCCGACAGCAGCGCCGCCGCTCCCACCCACCCCAACACGTCGACCGCCAGATTATGCTCCACCCCGTCTCCAACCCCTGTTCACACCTCTTCTTCGATAACTGTCGCGCCGGGTGCCGCCGGGATATTGTCCCTTCCAATCCGGTACGCCTCTCCAAAGAGCGCCGCACGCATGAGCAGTGTGTACACTGTGATCGGCGCCACCACCACCGGCGCCAGGCAGCAGAGCACCACCGTAAAGTAGAATACCTGCACCACCAGGCTGAGCACCATGCCAATCCCCATCACCACCAGGTATGACAGCAGGAACCCGCCCAGGTTGGCGCGCACGATCGGCCACCACGCGCGCACGCGAAACGCGGCGCCAAACTCACCCGTGGCCAGCACGTGCCCGAACGCTGGCGGGGTGAGCAGGCCCGCCGCCAGCGACAGGATGCCCGACAGGCCAACTGCCGCGGCGCCCAGGGCCATTGCTGCCATCGGCGCCACGAGTGCCTCCGTCGCCGATGGCTCGGTGCTCATCCAGAAGGGGATCAGCGAGAACCCGACATAGACGCCCATCCCAACCAGCGCCGCCGCGATCGCCGGCAGGCTGTACACCAGGCTGACCCCCCACCACTTTAGCCCGTCGATCGCGAGCTGCCCCCAGTCATCCCACGCCGGCAGGTGTGGCTCTTCGCCCGTGATGACGCGCCGCATGATCTCGGCATAGTAGCCGTACACAAAGACGAGCGGCACCAGCGGGACGAATGAGCCTGCGAGCACCAGGGCTGACGCGATCAGGAGCTTGTTCTTCCACTCTGGATCGCGAAAGGGGTAGCCGAGTACCATCTGAAGCGACTGTGTGGTAAACGATTGCGTCATTGCCTCCTCCTTTTCTCCTGGCGCCATTGTACCTCCAAACCCCCCAAAAAGAAAGCACGCGCTTCAGTCCAATTCCCCAATTCCCTGATCCCCAACACCGATTTTGTAGCCAAACCACGTCTGGTGTATAATAGCCCGGTATCATCTCAAAAAGCCGGGGTAGAGATCGAGGCAGAATGGACCAACAGACGCCGCGCCGCGAGCCGGCAGAAAGCGAGCCACCTGGAAGCCTGGCGAAACGCGCCGGCAAAACCTTCCACGCCCACCGCGAGTTCGTCCTCGTCCTCGTCCTTTTTCTCTCCCTGCGCCTCATGGCCATCCTCGCCTTCCGCCCCGGTGGGTACCTGGGCGAGATGGGCGATTTCGGATACTACCGGCTGCTGCTCAGCTTTACCAACCAGGGGCTCTATCCAGTCGTCGACTTTTGGATGGAGTACCCCCCCCTCTTTCCCTGGATCGCCCTCGGCCTCTACCGCCTCAGCCTGCTCATCCCGCCCTGGCCTGCGGCCGGTACCTGGTTCTTCCTGTGGCTCGGCCTCATCCTGGTCCTTGCCGACGCGGGCGTGCTCATCCTCCTCTACCGCCTCGCTCGCCGCTTGCTCACGCCGGCCCGGGCCGTGCGCCTGGCCTGGATCTATACGGCGCTCCTGATCCCGCTCCTCACCCTATTCGTCGGGTTCGACACCCTCGCCCTCTTTTTCCTGCTCTGGGCCATCCTCCTCACCCTCGACCGCCGGCCCATCGCGGGCGCCATCGCCGCCGGCCTCGGCTTTATGACCAAGCTCGTGCCCATTGTCGCCGCGCCCGCGGCGCTGATGCACCTTCCCCGCCTTGGGCAGCGTGCCAGGTACCTGCTCGCCCTTGCCCTGACCCTGCTCATCATCGCCCTCCCCTTCCTCCTCACCGGTCCCGACTATTTTCTCCAGTCGTTGATCAGCCCCGTCAAGCGCTCGACGTGGGAATCGCCCTGGGCCTTGATCGACGGCTACTATTCCTATGGCATCGCTGGCGGCCCCGACCGCTTCGACCCGGCCCAGTCGGCCGCGGCGCAGCACCCGACGCGCCTGCCCTGGACCTGGATCACGGTCGGATTCATCCTCTTCTACTTCTACCTCTGGACCCGCCGCGTGGATTGGCGCGACGCCCGGCGCGTCGTCGCCTTTGCCGCGCTCACACAGAACCTGCTCACCCTCTACTTCAAGGGCTACAGCCCCCAGTTCCTGGTCATGCTGCTCCCCTTCCTCCTCCTCCTCCTGCCGGCGTGGCGCGCGGTGCTCTATGCGCTGCTGCTGAGCGCCGTCAACCTCGTCGAATACCCGATCTATTTTCTCGTGCTCCCCGATCAGCCCTGGCTGCTGGCCGGCACAGTGCTGCTGCGCACGCTGATCCTGATCGTGGTCAGTGTGGAATACGCGGGCATTGTGTACAGTTGGCGCGTGCCAGAGCGGTGGTGGCGGCGAGTCGCTGCCGCTGTCACCGCCGTCGTCCTGCTGACCGGGATCGCCGGCCTTGTGCCCGCCGCGCGCGCCTACCACGCTGCGCGCTACGCCGCCAGCCCCCACCGGTCAGCCATGGAAACGATCCTGTCCACCGCCTCGCCCGGCGCGGCCCTCGTCGTCGACGACCAGGGCACCTTCGAGGCCGTCTACCCCTTCCTCTACCGCCGCCTGGACATGCACAGCGTCGAAATCGCCTCCCACCTGCCGCCCTGGGAGCCGCGCCTGGCGCAGGCTGCCGCGGAATCGGGGGACGAGATCTGGATCTATGCCCCGGCCGCCTCCCCATTTCACACCTGGGCCGCCGGGCGCTACACGCCGCTCGACCGTTACGAATTCGACGGCCGGCTGCTCACCGGGTGGCGCATTCGATGAACCTCGAGTTCCGCGGCCCCAAAACCGCCCTCGCGTGGTTCAGGCGTTCCCGCGCAGAGCCGCCACCCGGCCCCGCCGGGCGCACCGACCGCGCCCTCGCCCTGGCCCTGTGTGCGCTCCTCTACGCCATTTACCTGGCGACCTTTAGCGGCACCTACCATTCGAGCGACGAGAAGGCCATGCTCGTCGCCACCGATAGCCTGGCCCGGCGCGGTGCCTGGGACGTCGAGCTCTTGCGCTGGATGGGCCAGCAGCAGGGCTCCTTCGGCCCCGACGGGCACCTCTACTCGCGCAAGGGGATCGGCATGACGCTCGCCGCGCTGCCTCCCTACTGGATCGCCCTCCAGTTCGAGCGCCTGGGCAACGTGCAGGCGGGGATGCTCACCAATGCCCTCGTCACGGCGCTCACCGCCCTGCTCGTTTTTTTGTCACTGCGCCGCCTCCATTTTGGGCAGGGTGTGGCGACCCTCACCACCCTTGCCTTTGGCCTGGGCACCATGGCCTGGCCCTATGCCCGCTATTTTTTCAGCGAGCCACTCGCCGCCCTCGGCCTGATCCTCAGCTTTTACTTTCTCCTGCGCTATCGCGATCTCGCCGATCCGCTCAGCGTCACCCTGGCGGGCGCCGGCCTGGGCATCGCGCTCCTCGCCAGGCTGAACAACGCCCTCGCTGCCCCCTTTCTCGGCCTGCTCTTGCTGGCCTATCTCTACCGCCACCACCGGCGTCGCTGGCAGGGGTACATCACGCCGGTGCTCCTTTTCGGCCTGCCGGTGCTTGCCGCCCTCGCCATCACCGGCTGGTACAACTGGATCCGCTTTGGCGACGTGCTGACCACCGGCTACCTGCCCGAGGAGAATTTCTCCACACCCTTTTTCGAAGGGCTGTACGGCCTGACCTTCAGCGCCGGCAAAGGGCTCTTCTGGTACAATCCTCTCCTGATCGCCGCCGCCGCCGCGTGGCCCACCTTCTACCAGCGCACAAGCGCCAGCGACGGTGCCCGCTACCGTGCCGAGGCGCTGCTCATAGCAGCCATTGTCCTGAGCACGCTCTTTTTCTACGCGCCCTGGTACCTCTGGTGGGCGGGGCACGGATGGGGGCCGCGCTTCCTGGTCAGCCTGCTCCCCTTTGCGACGCTGCCTCTCGCGGCTGCAATCGATCTGGCCACCCGTCATCGCCCACTCGCCGTGGCCCTCGCTATCCTCGCCGCCATGAGCGTGGCGGTGCAGATGCTGGGCGTGGCCGTCAACTATAACCTCTACCTGGAGGACGTCCATGCCGAGCTTGGGCTCTACCACCCGGCCACGCTCTTTGACCCCGCCTACAGCCCCCTCGTCCGCCAGTGGGGGTACCTGGGCGCTGGCCGCCTCGACGTGGCCTGGGCGCAGCTCGAGCCTGCTTGGAAAGGGATCTTGTACACCGTGCCTCCTGTTCTCCTCGCCCTATTCGCCTGCTGGGCTGCGTGGGCACGCAAGCCGTTTTTGTTGAGCGGGGGATGGTTGTTGCTCCTGCTTGCCGGGTACACGCTCCCGTCCCTGCTCGCTGTCGGGCCAGTGGGCGATCTGCCTGCCGCCAGCCGGAAACTGGATGCCCTCGATCGCCCCGGCGAGGCCGCCGTCCTGGCCGGCCAGCCTTGGCTGCTGGCCGAAGCCTTTCAGGACGCCTACGATGGCCGCCTGCCGATCTGGGGGGTGCAGGACCGCGCGGCGGTCCCGGCGGGATACAACGGGACGTGGGTGGTGACTGCCGGCGAGCCCGATCCGTCGCCGCTCCGCTTCCAGGCCGGCGACGTGGCACTTGCCTTTTGCCCTGCGCCCGGGCAGGCGTTCGACGCCGCGAGACTGCCCGCCCTGCTGCCAGGATCGGGGCGGGCGTTAGGCGGCGTGGTCGAGCTGCTGGGCGCCGAGCCGATCAAAGATCGGGTTGGTTGCGGCAGCCACTTGCCCATCACCCTCTGGTGGCGCGCCCTGGCCCCTGTCGACACATCATACACCCTATTCATCCAGGTGATCGACGAGGAAGGCACCAAGGCAGGCCAGGTAGACCGCTTGCCGTGTGGCGGCACGTGTCCGACGACCACCTGGCAGCCGGGCGACGTGGTGGGTGAGCGCTACGAGCTTGACGTCGACTGCGCCGCCCCGCAGGGCCCCTACCAGGTCATCGCCGGCATGTACGACCTGGAGACGGGGGCGAGGCTGCCCCTGCTCGATGCCGCCGGCAATCGTGCCGGCGACTATCTGGTCCTTGGCACCGTCCATGTGCAATAAGGATCGCGAAAACGGCCGTTGGGGATTGCCTCTTTGGAAAGAGAGTGACGAATGAAGAGAGTGTTATTTCTCGTTTTGCTGGTTGGCCTTGTAGCTGCATTGCTCGCGGCCTGTGGGGAGGTACCGGCTACACAGCCCGCGCCGTCGGCGACACCCGAACCGACGGACGTGCCCCCGACGGCGGGGCCAACCACCCCGCCCCCAGCCGCGCGGGAATGGGTCGTCTATGATGACAACGAGTTTTTCACGCTGGAATACCCGGCCGAGTGGGAGATTGTGGAAAGAACGGCGGAGAACAGCGTCCTCTTTCTCACACCCCAAACGGCCGATGATGACCTGTTCCGTGAGAACATGGGCGTGCTGCGCCAGGAGCTTGATGACCCGAGCACAACCGTCGGGGATTATACTCGCGAGTTCCTTGCCGCCGCCCCCGAGATGATTGACAACTTCCAGGTCGTTCGCTCCGAGCCAGCCAAGCTCTCCGGCCTGCCGGCACACCGCGTGGTCTATGCCGGCTCGCAGGGCGGCATGCTCCTCGGATGGCAGCAAGTGTGGACCATCAGTGACGGCCACGCGTACATTCTCACCTATACGGCCGATCCTGCCGGGTTCGACCCCTTTCTCGACGATGCGAACAGCATCATCGAGTCCTTCACGCTGAAATAGGAGAGATGGCCTGACCTGCCGGCTCGCCGATCTACCACCCTACACCTCCGCCACCGCCTTGCCTTCCCCATGCACCAGCATCCGGTACGTCTTTTCAATCCGATCCCAATGCTCCTCGCGGTCCAGCGACCAGAAGCGGCCGATCACCGTCGCCAGGCGGCCCACGCCCAGCCTTTCCGCCTCGCGCTCCACCTGCTCGATATAGATCGCCCCACTCTCCGGCCGCTCGCCACGCCGCCCGAGCATCGAGTGGACATAGACCTCGGGCACCCCCTCGCGGCGCGCCATCTCCATCAGCGCCATCAGGTGATCCACCGAGCCGTGCGAGCTGTAAAAAGAGACAATGCCCAGCAGGTGCAGGCGTGTGCCCCGCTCCTTTGCCTGGCGCATCGCCCACAGGAATGCCTCATTCTCATAGAAGGATCCATCGGCCAGCGCCTGGCTGATGCGCACCCGGTCCGCCGGGACGATCCGCCCGGCGCCAATGTGCAGGTGCCCCGCCTCACTGTTTCCCACGGTGCCAGGCGGCATGCCCACCGCCAGCCCCGACGCCGCCAGGCGCGTGCTCGGCCACGTAGCCTGGAGCTCATCCATACGCGGCGTGTGTGCCTGGGCAATCAGGTCCGCGGCGCTCCTGTCGCCCATCCCCCAGCCGTCGAGGATGAGGAGCAGCACGCGCTTCTTCTCCCCCCCCCTCTGGGGGGGGACTGGGGGGGGGGAGACGATCAAGCTCTCCCCCGTCATCCCGGCTGGCTTTTCCAGGTTCAGCAACTGCAGTATCGTCGGCGCCACGTCGATCAGCGAGCCGCCCGGCCGGAGCGCAACTTGGCGCCCCAGCGCCGGGTCGACCAGGAAGAACGGCACCGGGCTGTCCGTGTGCCCCGTGTCAATCGTGCCATCCGGGTAGTACCAGCGCTCCACCGTGCCATGATCTGCCGTCACCACCGCCGTCATGCCTGCCGCGCGCGCCGCGTCCACGATCCGCCCTGCCTGGACGTCGACCGTCTCCACCGCCCTGCGGATCGCGTCCGGGTTCTCGATGTGCCCGATCACGTCCACGTTCGCCAGGTTCACCGTCACCAGCGCATTTCCCTCGTCCTCGATCGCCGCGATGGCCGCCTCGGCCACGGCGGCGGCGCTCATCTCCGGCGGCATCTCGGCGTGCACTTCAGGCCGCGGCGACGGGATCACCACCCGCTCCTCGCCCGGGAAAGGATCGAGCGCCTTGCCGTTCAGAAAAAAGCTGACGTGGATTCCCTTCTCCGACTCGACAACCTTGGCCTGGCGCTGGCCGGAGCGGCTCACCACCTCGGACAAAGTCCCCTCCACCGCGGCGAGCGGCGGGAATGCCACCTGCACCTCGAGGTCGGGATGGTATTCGATCATGGTCGCAAAAGACACCTTCATCTCGGGCCGGCAGAAGTGCGGAAACTCGTCGTCGACGAAAGCAGAGGTAAGCTCGACTTCACGCTCGCCGCGAATATCGTAAAAGATCACCGCGTCGCCGTCCTGGATGCTGCCCACGGGCCGCCCCTCACCGTCCACGCGCACCAGCGGCTCCAGCGTCTCGTCCTCCTGCCCGGCACGGTACGCGGCACGCACGGCCTGCGACATGGGGTAGCTGTTGGATGGCATTCTCTTCTCCTCGTTGGATATTGGATATTGGGTATTAGCGATTCTGCTCCGGGGTGGGAGGCATGACGTAAAAGCCGCAGGCGGCAAGCGGCTCCAGGATGTCGTGCAGGTCGGGGAGCCACTGTCCGGCCTTGCGCGAGATGTGCTCGGTCCAACTGTAGTTGTCCAGGGTGTAGGTCTCGGGCCGGTCGCCCTCGATCGGGATCTGGGCGTTGAGGCGGCGGTAGTAGCCCTGCGCCAGGTAGCCCTCGTCCATCGCCGCCATGGCACGCTCGACCAGGGGGTCGTCGAACTCAGGATAGCGGTCCTCAAAGAGGAAAAAGTCGAGCGGGTAGCGCGGCCGCGGCGGGGGCTCTTCCGCCGGGTAGCCCATCGCGAGCTCTACCAGGGGAAAGACGCGCGGCGGCAGCCCATATTCTCGGATCACGTCGGTGGCGCGGTAGGGGGTGCCACCCAGGAAGCAGCTCCCCAGCCCCAGGCTCTCGCCGGCGATCACCATGTTCTCCGCCATCAGCGCGGCGTCCTGGATGCCAAAGATCAGGAGTGACAGGTCATTCGTGGCCATTTTCCAGCCACGGTGCGCCATCACCGTCTCCAGCCGGTGCGCATCGACACACACCGTAAAGAGGAGGGGCGCGCCAAATGGCCGCCGTGCTCCCGCGCGCGATAGGAGCAGGCTGGCAAGCTGGTAGGCAAAAGGCGCCTGCTGCCCCGCACGCACCACCATCTCGATCACTTCATCCGACGGCATCTCGTCCTTGTAGCGCCGGATCGATGCGCGGCGCATCATGGTCTGCACGACGTCATTGTCTATCACCGGTTTACCTCCTCATCGTGATATGATCTCCCTGAGCCGCTCCTGCCCTGCCGCCGACAGGCCCAGGTCGTCGATCTCGGCTTCGAGCTGGGCCAGGTCGCCATGCCCACCCACGTAGCCATTCACACGCGCGACGGCAGTCGATCTCACAAAATCGGCTGCGTCGGGATAGATGGCCTGGTATTCGGCCAGCAGCTCGTCGACGCCGTGCAGATAGTACTTCTGGTGGTACTCTTCCGCCGGCCAGAAACGCTCGTACGGCACGATCTCGGTATAAAGGCTCCGGCCGCGTCGCTCGGCCTCGCGGGCCATCGTCTCTTCCGCCAGCCGCTTTTGCTCCTCGTCGTGGTAAAAGATGATCGACGCGTACTGGCGCGAGTAGGAACGCGTCGCCGGTTCGTGGCTCCGCCAGAACACCTCGAGCAGATCCTCGTACGTGATCTGCTGCGGGTCATATTCGATCTCGATCGTCTCGGCATGGTTGCCGAGGCTGCGATACGTCGGGTTATCCTTGTCGCCGCCCGCGTACCCCACGCGCATGCGGATCACACCCGGCAAACTCCCGAACTGGGAGTCGGGTCCCCAGAATCAGCCCAGGGCAAACGTCGCCGTCTCTGTGTCCGTCGGCGCCCGGGCGTCGATCGCCGGGATCTCGGAGCGGGTGGCGAGCGGGACGGCAGTGTCGACCACCCCTTGGCGCACGAAGGACGGAAGGCCGACAGCACAGCCTGTCAAGAGCAGCGCGAACACGCCGGCCACCATTACAAACACCAAAGGCAAGAACGCCTTCATGATTAACCCGAGGCCTTTCTAGAATTCATCCGGATCACGCCGCAAGATCGGCTTAAAGTCGAGCGCCGCCGAATTGATGCAGTAGCGCAGGCCTGTAGGCCGCGGCCCGTCTTCGAACACGTGCCCCAGGTGAGCACCGCAGCGGTTACACATCACCTCGGTGCGCACCATACCGTACGAACGATCGGTCTCGGTCTCGACATGCTCCTCGTCGATCGGTGCGTAAAAACTGGGCCACCCCGACCCCGACTCGTACTTGGTTTCCGAGGCGAACAACTCGTTGCCACAGGCGATGCACAGGTAGGTGCCCTCTTCTTTGTGGCGGTAGTATTTGCCAGTAAACGGCGGCTCGGTCCCCTTTTGCCGCGTGACGCGGTACTGCTCGGGCGTCAGCTCGCGCCGCCACTCCTCATCCGTCTTTTGTATCCTGTCTACCATCTCGATCCTTTCCATCCTCTATGTCTGGAGCGCCGATGCGCGCCCAATTTTTCCCATTCTACCATCCCCGGCCGGAAAATTCTATAAGCCTCGCCACATAAATAGCCACTGGACGTATCATCTCAATAACGAGGGGAAAGTTGGGGTGTGTGCGGTGCCCGCACACACCCCAACCCCCGATTATTGAGCAGATACCTCTGGACAGATCGGGGTTGCCCAATCCCAAGGATTGTCGTACAGAGTGGGCGGCATCGTCGGGCGGGTTGTGGCCGAGGGCACGTCACGCACCCTCGACGTAGTAAGCCAGGCCCACGGTGCCCGGGCCGACGTGGGCGCCTATGACCGGGCCGCCCTCGCACACGATCATTTCACCTGGATGAAACCTCGCCTCCACCTGGGCTGCCAGCTCGGCTCCCTCGTGCGGGGTGGCAACGTGCAGCGCTACCATGTGCAGCCGCCCCGGGTCCACCCCTGCCAACTCGGCGTCAAGCAGCCCATACACGTGATCGAGTGCCTTGCGCCGTGACCGGATCCTGGCCACGGGCACGACGACCCCCTCGGGTGACAGGGACAGCACCGGCTTCAGGTTGAGGGCCGTGCCCAACAGCCGCGCCGCGGTGCCGATCCGCCCGCCGCGGTGCAGATATTCGAGGGTGTCGACGATAAAGTAGATGGCTACCTTTCCCACCAGGTCGCGGGCGGCCGCCGCCACCACTTCCAGCCCGGCCCCTGTCGCGGCGGTACGCGCCGCCGCCAGGACGATCAGCCCCAGTTGCATCGATGCGGCGCGCGAATCGACGACCTCGATGGGCAGATCCGGGATCTCGGCCGCCGCTGTCTGCGCCGAGTTGATCGTGCCGCTCAGCTTGCTCGACACTACGACGGCGACGATCCCGTCATACTCCTGGCTCAGCCTGCGGAACAGGTCGTAAAAGTCCTGCATGCTCGCCTGCGACGAGGAGGGAAACGTGCGCGACGTGCGGAGGAGCTCGTAAAATGCCGGGGGATCGATATCCACCCCATCGCGCCACGTGCGATTGTCCATGATCAAGATCTGGGGCATCATGTGAATGCCGGCTGATTCGACGAGCCAGCGCGGGATGTCGGATGTGCTATCGGTAACGACGGCGATGCGTGCTTTGCCCGTCATGGTCATCACTCCCTTTCCGTGCCGGATGCGTCGTCCGCGCCTTTCATAAGCACGACAAAGGGCATACCGTCCATCTCGCGCTCGAACTCCTGCCTGTGCTGGAACCCGGCTTTTTCCCACACCCGCTGCGCGCGCGCGTTAAAACGCGCAATGGTCACACGCCACGCCACCGGGTCAAATACGCGGCGGCCGTGCTCGAGCACAGCCACCACGAACTCATCGCCTCGCCGTTGCCCGGTGAGGTCCGGCCGCACGCCGAGGCCCGCGTCGAGCGCGTCGGCGCCATAATCTCCGCCGCGGACGCGCGCGTCGGCCCCATAGCAGCAGTAGGCCACCGGTGCTCCGGCGCCCTCATAGATCAGGTAGTAGTGATTGGCGGGGTCAGCCAGCGCCAGCGCATCATCGTCCACCTGCTCGGGCGCTGTGTTATAGATGCCGTATGGGGCTGGATAGTGCCACGCCAGCACGGCCCGTGCCCCCGCCTCGTCCATGGGGCAAAAGGTGAACCCGCCCACGTCTCGCCTCACTCGCCCTTCTCTGCCCCCTACTCCATTTCTTCCACATGTTGTCTCAGCTCGCCGAAAAAAGCTGCCATCAGGGCGGTGATTCCTTCGGCCACTATTTCCTCTTCCGTCAGCGCGGCTGCCAGCATGCCCACGAACGTCTCTTCCTCCGGCCCCAACGTGCCGCTGTCCAGCGCGGCCTCGATCTGCGCCACTACCTGGTTGATCCGCTCCGCGGTCAGCAGGCCGGTGATGTAGCGATTGATCTCTTTTACGAGTACTTCTACGTCTTCCACCTCGTCCGTTTCATCAGATTCGAGCACGCGCTGCCACGTATCGAGCTGCGCATCGAGCTCGTCCACACGATAGAGTTCGAGCCGCAGATCGGCGCTGAACAGGCTCTGGAGACCATCCTCCCACGCCCTGTCCTGCCGGACAGCCAGGTACTCGACCAGGCCCGGATACCGCTCCAGCACTGCCTGCACTTCCGGAGAGAGCTCGAAACTGTCCTCGGTGAGGATCTCGCCCGTCGCTGCTGCGGTCTGGGTCAGGGCAAACCCGGCATCGAGGCTGCGCTGCCCCAGGGCGAGGACTACCCCCACGGTCGACCACATGGTGGCGCTCTCCTCTTGCTCCATAAAGTCGAGCACGAGGCCGGCCCTGGCGGCTTGTTCCCTCTCCCCTTCCTCGATCAGGCGCTCACGCAGGCACTCCATCGCGTCGAGGATGTCATCCTCGATCTCTTCTGTGAGCAGGTCGTCGATGGCTCTGGTCAGAAAATCGATGTGTCTATCGGCTCGTTTTTCCTCGTCGAGCAGTTCAAACGAGGCCGGGTCGAAACCGGCCGCCTCGGCTGCTTCGATGTACCGCCCAGCCAGGTGGATTGGCGGGAGGTAGATCGCCTCGAATTCGGCCTCGTCGGTCATCCAGTCGCTGTCCACGATCGCTGCCAGGTAGTCGCCCATCTCTGCTTCCATGCCCAACGCGCTTCCAAAGCCAGGAAAGAGGGCGCGCGCGTCCTCCACGACGCGCGGGCGCTCCACGTCAGGTCCTATCGGCGGCAGATCCGGCTCTGGCGGCTCCCAGCCGGTCTCCTCGCGTTTGGCCTCCATGGCCCGCCGTCGCGCTTCCTTCCGTTCGGCTTTTGTTTTCTTTTTCTTGGCCATGCCACGTCCCTTTCCACGTTTCCAACGCGCGAATCAACCGAGTAGTTTCTCAATCTGGCGCAGCGCGCGGTTGGTGGCCCGCCGGTACGGGCGGCCTGGTGAGACGATCGTTGCCAGGATCAGCGACTCGCTGCCGACGGTGAGATAACGCGACACCAGGCGTTGCTGCGCCTGGTCATAGATCGTCACTTCGTCCAGATCGGCCATTCCCAACTGCGACTGCACGTCGTGGCTGACCCCGCGGATGAGTGCCACCATCGCCGAAGGCAGGTCGCTCTCATAGTCGGCCGGCGCCGTGGCGATCGGCAGGCCGTCGGCCGAAGCGAGGACGACAGCCCGAAAGTCTCCGGTGCCGTACATGCCCTGCACAATGTCCGCAAAGGAAAGGGGCGTGGCGCGCTCAGATCGGTCTCGGTTATCTGGCATCCTGTTTCTCCTGGCACAGATTCCGCGGCTGCAAAATTCTGCCGCGCTCGCTCGCGTTCATTGTACTCGAAAACGCTGCGCACGGCAAATGTCACGCGCACTTACCCCGCGGCCGCGCTCTGGGGCGGGGCCCACGGGAAACGGGCAAAGTTGGGGGGTGTGCGGTGCCCGCACACCCCCCAACCCCTGATCATTGAGCAGATACAATGCGGCAGGTGATGGCTCACTCTGCGGGCGAGGTCTTGGGGAGGCAGGTCAGAGAGCGGGTGAAAACGAACGCCCGGCCGTGACAGACCACAGCCGGGCGCTTGAGGGCGTCAGAACAGGGGTACGTTCATCGACGGTGCAAGAACCGCCAAACTCGGGCCTGCTGCTTCTCCCTAGAAATATTGCAGCAGCGTGTCTATGGCTACACTCCACACGTTGCCAATGGCAGAGCCCGTCAACATCAAGGCCACGATGACGACCATCGCAATCAGGACGATCACCAACGCGTACTCGAGCAACCCCTGCCCTTCTTCAGATGGTAAGAAAAGCATCTCGATCTCTCCCCGTAGTTGCCCATCCCCCTTGCCCAACCTTATTATACCCGATCTCAGCCAAAAACTCAAGACCCCTAGGGACTATTTTTTCCCAGGAGCTCTGATACAGTCACAAAGCGATACCCCTTCTCCTTCAGCCCACGGATCACCTCGGGCAGCGCCTTGCGCGTCTCTTCCCGGCTCTCATACATGGCATGCAGCAGGATGATCGAGCCTGGCTGCACCTCGCTCAGCACACGCTCCACAATTCGGGCCGCATCGGCCCCACCCCCCTCGGGCGCCACGTCCCACTTGATGTTCTTCTTGCCCGTACGCGCCAGATAGTAGGGCAGCACCAGGAACTGCTTGCCACCCGGTGCGCGAAAGTGGATCTCCCCTTCATAGCCACAGGCGCGGATCAGCGCGTCGGTACGCTCGATCTCGTCACGCATGGCTGCATAGGAGCGCAGCACCATGTGGGGGTGCGAGTAAGTGTGGTTGCCCAGCTCATGCCCCTCGGCCACGATCGCCCGGCAGACGTCGAGGTTGCGCTCCAACGCCTCGCCGACCACGAAAAAGGTTGCCGGCACCCCTTCCGCGCGCAGGATGTCGAGCACCTCACCGGTATAGCTCACCGTCGGCCCGTCGTCCAGCGTCAGCGCCACCACCGGCTCGGCCACGTCCACGCGCGCCACCAATTCACCAAAGAGCTGGAACGTGCGCGACTTCATCAGGCGAAACGCCCCTTCCCCCACCACTGCCCCGGCAAGTAACAAGCAGGCGGCAAGCCTGGCTGCGGAACCCCATCGCACGCGTGCCGGTCCCCGGACTCGCCGCCAGGCAACCCACCCCCCGGCGGCGAGGATGATCCACAACAAGAATGGCACCACTACTTCAATCACAATTCCCTGCCGCTCCAATCTTCCAACGTTCTCACGTCCCCCCCCGCTACTCACTCGCCTGTCACGGTGAACTTGCCCCCGTCGCTCCGCCCGAATACCTCCGGGAAGTACATCTGGTACGCCGTCGACGGCAGGACATAGAACTCGCCCGCCACGCCAGCACGCATCAGGTAGGTGTACTCGTACGTCCCGCGCGGCAAATAGTTGGCGAACAGCACCACTTTTTCGTCGCGCATCTCGGTGTGCGAAAACCACCACCAGCCCCACCCGTACCGCCGGTACCAGGTGCTCTCTTCCTCTGCCGTCAGGTTGCGCAGCTCCGGGGCCTCGCCGACCACGCTCGTCGTATTCAGGCTCATGTCCACCCCCTCGAACCCGGCCGGGAGCGGGTCCTCCACCACCACGTAGTAGAGGTCGTCGGGCGCCACGATCGTCAGCTTGACCTGGATCACGTCGCCCACCCGCGCCGTGTCCACATAGCGCGTCGGCTCGTCGCCGGTGGTGCTGGCAGGCGTACCCGAGTACCTCTCGGGCGTACCCGAGTACCGCTCGGGCGTGTACTGCCTGGCGACCATGATCCCTCGCTCGAGCGCCTGCACGTGGTCGGCCGGCAGGGTGTAGCGCAGCGACGCGCTGTAGTAGAGCTGTCCCTCGCCCGTCTGCCCTGCCGCGGGCTCGAGGCGCTCGATCACCAGGCGGTTTGCCTCCTCTTCGAGCAGCCGTGCGATGTCAATGCGCAGATCGCGTCCCTCGGACAGGTTTTGCGCTGTCACGTCACCGCTGGCCAGCTCTTGCCCGTTGAGCGACACGGTGTAGCTGTAATCGCCATCTAGCTCGCCGCTGGCCCGCATATACTCCACCAACCCCATCAGCGCCCACGCCGTCTCCTGCGTGCTCTCCCAGTGCCCATCCCGGCGCACGGCCATCAGCCAGCGCACGGCACCGGGCAGCAGCTCACTCTCGGGATCGAGCCGCGACAGAGCCCACACGACGATCGCCGTCGTGCGGATGTCGGTGTTCATGTTCCAATAGTCGGGCTCGCCCTCTTCCCAGTGCGCGCCCGTGGCGCTCATCACCGCGTCGCCCGCCAGGTCGCTCAGCAGCGTGTCCACCCGCTCCTGCTCGTCCGGCTCCAGCAAGCTGAGCGCCACGGCCAGCGTCGCCTGCCCGTAGCGGCTCAGCAGGTCGCGTTTTTCAAACAAGCGGATCGCCACGCCCAGCTCACCCTGCCCCCCCCGCGAGGAGGAAGAGGCGGAATCGCCGGCGAGGCTGTTGTACTCGGCCAGCACGTAGAGTGCGTACGCCAGCCGGTTCGCTTCCCAGGACTTGCCCACCCGCCCAACAGATGGCAGGTTCTGGCGCAAAAAGGCCGCACCCCGCTCCATAGCGTCTGCATCCACGGTAAAGCCAGCGCGCTGCGCCTCGGTCAGCCCGTGGAGCGCATAGGCCGTGAGGTACGTGTTGCTCTCGTCATTCACCCACCAGCCCCAGCCGCCGTCATAGTGCTGGTTGGCGTAGAGGCGCTGGAGGGCGATACCCACCATCTGCGCCAACTGCTGGCGCAGCGCATCCCGGTCTTGCCCCTCGATTTCTATCCCCTCGAACTCGTCGAGCGCTTGCCACGTCAGCACGTTCGGCAGGAAGCGGCTCACTGTCTGCTCGGTGCACTCGTAAGGATAGTGAGTCAGGTAGTCGAGCGCCTCGCCGGCTGCTGCCGTCAGCGAGCCTTCGATGCGCACCGTCAGCTCGCCCTGCTGCGCGTCGACAGCCGGCGACAACTGCACCACCTCCTGCCTCATCTCCGGCCCCGACAGGCGCCCTGCCGTCGCCATCACCTCCGGCGTCACGTACCGATACACGGGCAGCGCGTCCTCACGGCCGTCGTACAGGTCGCCGGCAGATGCCCACATGCGCACGCTCACTTCCTGGCCCGGCAGCACCTCCACGGGCCAGTCGACCCGCACCTTGTCGCCTGCCGGCACGCGCACCTCGCGGCTCGTCTCTGTAGGCAGCCTCAATCCCTCGGCGCTGATATTCACCCGCACGTCGAGCGGTTCCGCCGTGTTGTTGTGCACCACCGTGGCAATCTCGGCCCTGTCGCCCACCACAAAAAAGCGCGGCAGCACCGGGCGCACCAGCAGGTCGAGCGTACTGAGCACATCCACCTCCGCCCGCCCCACCAGCGTCTCGGCTGTGATGCCACGTGCCTGCATGCGCCATGTGGTCAGATTATCGGGCAAGGCCACCTCCACCTGCGCCCTGCCCTCCTCGTCGGTGCGCACCACGGGGGCCCAGAACGCCGTGTCGGCGAACCGGCTGCGCACCAGCCCACCATCCTCGCCGCCGCCGCCGCCCTTGGCCTGTGCGCGCACCTCCTGGTTGTATGGCTCCATCGCCACCACCAACGGCAGGCTCGTCTTGACGCCCAGCCCGCGCCCTCGCCAGAAGGTGTTCAGCAGCGTCTCGCCAGGCTCGTCGGCCAGCGCCAGCACGGCCAGGTCTGCCAGGCGCAGCGATAACTCGGCTTTCACCGGCTCGCCAGCGTGGTCGGTCACCAGCACGTCGTACACCGCCGTCTGGCGTGGCCCATAGTGCTCATCCTCTTCCATCGCCTTGTCGGGCGTGAGCGTGATGTCAAGTTCCTTCGTCTCCAAAGACACAGGCAGCTTGACCAGGCCCATTTTGAAATCGGCCAACCCCTGGCTCGCCAGGTCGCCCGGCCCCTGGTCGGCGCCCTGCACCAACACCACCGACACGAACACGTTCGGCACGTGCGCCTCGACAATCGGCACGCGCAGCACGCTGCTGTTCCCCTCGATTTCGATCACATCGACGTCGAGGATGTGGCCGCGCTCCACCGTCACCAGTGCCTGCACCGTCCCCGTAAAGGGGGACGGCACCAGCACCTCTGCCACGTCTCCCACCTCGTACTCATCCTGGTCGGCGATCAGCTCGATCCGGTTGTTGCTCTCGCGGCGCCAGCTCACCACTTCGCTGCCACCCCACACCCAGAAGTAGGCACTGCTCCGGATCTCGTGGTTGTGGCGGTCGACGCCGATGGCGCGCACGCGGTAACTGCCCGCCTTGCGCGGCGTGAACTCGGCCACCGCCTTCCCATCCGTCCTCGTCGTCGCCGTCGTCGTGAACACCGGTTCGTCGCGCGCGATCCACTCCCAGTAGAACTGCCCGTCCTCCGCCTCGCGCCGCGTGCTGAACCAGTTGTGCTCCATGAACACCACCGTCAGCTCGGTGCCTGCCACCGGCTCGCCGTCCCAGTCGACAGCCAGCAGGTCGACCTCTTTTTCCTCGCCCGCCTCTGCCAGGTAGCCGCGCGGCGCCACGCCAACGTAAAACTCGCCCTTGTGCACCACGGCGGCCGTACGGTTGCTCACCTGCTGCCCGTTGATGTCGGTGACACTGGCCTCGATCGTATAGATCTGGCTCTGCGTTTCCTCGGACAGATCGGTCGGGACACGCAAGGTCACGCGCCCGTCGTCGCCTGTCTCCGCTTCACCCTGGGCCACCAGCCCGCCGTAACTCCCGTATTCTTCCCACCCCCAGTCACCCCACTCGTAATCGCTCCAGCGATAGTAAGGGCACGACTCGCCCTGTGGGCAGGTGTAACGGAAGTAATAGTCGCTGCTCAGGGCGCTCCACTGCACGCCGGCACCTGCTACCGGTCCTCCAAAGTAGTAGGTCGCTTCCGCCGCTGCCTGGATCGTCTCGCCTGCCAGGTAGGCATCCTGTGCCGTCTGCACCGCCACCTGGAACTCGGGCGCCCGGTACTCTGCCACCTGGAACGTGGTGCCGGCGTACAGTTCATGCTCCGGCTCCTGGATCTGCACCCAGTAGCTGCCCAGCGCGGCTTCTGCGTCGAGCACCAGCTCGTCGTGCAGCGTGCCCATGTCATTCAGCGCGAGTGCCTCTGTATACAGCTCTTTGCCCTGTGGATCGTACACCTGGACGGTGACGCGCTCCAGATCCTCAGGCACCCGGTAGTTGGCATCATCGTCGGCGCGGAGGATGCCCTTAAAGTACACCGTCTGCCCCGGCCGGTAGATCGGCCTGTCGGTGTACATGTACGCCTGGTACCTGGTTGCCCAGAACTCGGATTCCACATCATAATCCCACGGGCTAATCCCCTGGTCCCAGCCGTTGTACACCACCGCGAACGTCTCTTCACCCGGCCTGCCCGATACGGCAAAGAAGGAGTCCCACAGATTCTGCTCATCCAGCCCTTCCACCAGCGCCACACCGTCGGCGCCGGTGGTGGCCGATGCATCCGCATCCCCCCATGTCGTGTAGAAACTGACGGGCAGCCCGGCCATCGGCGCGCCGGTCGCCAGGTCCGTTGCCCATACCAGCGCCTCTCCGCGCGCCTGCTTGAGGGTCAGGTTCAAGGCCGATTTGGCAAACAGAAAACGCGACGGCTCGTAGCTGCGTGGGTAGGCCGCTTCCACCTGCGGCGCATCGAGCTGCAAAAAGTAGACACCAGGTGGCAGCGCATCTCCTCCGTCGAGGGTTAGCTCAAAGCGCGCCAGGTGCACCACGTTCCTGTCGCCGCCCACCTGGTGCGACCAACGCCTCACCAGCTCGCCGCGGCTCGGCCCATACACATTCATCGCTTCCCAGTCGTTGTTCATCCGCACAAAGTCGACCACGTCGACTCGATAGAGCGACAGATCCAGGGTCGTTACGTTGCGGTAGGAAGCGTACACCACTGTGTCGGTATATGTGCTATAGGTGCCCACCCTGCCGACGGTCTGCAGGCGGGCATAAGGTTTCAGGTCGCCTGTGGTGAACCTCACTCGCGCCGCCTGGCCCAGTGTCTCGCCATACCTGTCTGGCGTCGACGCGTCGAGCGTTACCTGGTACTGCGTCTGCGGCTCCTGCTCGAAATAGATCTTGACCTCCGTGTCATAATTCGACCAGTAGGTGTACACCTCGGTCACGGCCGGGCGAATCGACACATGGTCGAGGAACCCCTCTACTTGCATTGGGCTGGCAAAGTCGATCTCGACATAGCGACCGGGGTCCAGATCGCGCGCCGCGTCGGATGGCGACGTGCTCACAATCCCCGCGTGGCGCACGGTGCGGAATCCCCATTCATGGTCTCCACTCAACCCGGCGCCGTGTGTCGCAGCCATGGCGCCCTCTGCGACTCGCACCTCAAAGTGTGTGTCGCGCGGCAGTGGCTTCGCGGGCTGGAAGACTATCGTCTCGGGCCAGGTGGGCGTCTGCCCCCCGGACCAGCGAAAGCGCCCGGCCAGGGGCTCGCTGCTGCCATTGTCCACTGCTACCAGTGTGAAATGCGCCTCGACAGATGCGTGGTCCATCGGCTGGTTGAATGTGACACTGATCACCTCTGTCGGCCCCATATGCTGAAAGTTTCCCGGGGGCCACAGGTGCGTCACTGCCGGCAGGATCGTCTCAAACTCCCACGTGTAATCCTCTTCGAGCACTGCCCCGGTCGCGTCGGTCAGCCCTGCTGCCACGCGTGCCTTGTACCGCGTCGACGGCAAAAACCCATCCTCGGGCCGGAAGAGATAGATCGACGTGTTCAGCCACTCCCCCTCGCCGCGCACAGGCGGCACGAAGGTGAGCGGATCAGGCAGCTCGCCCTGGCGCGAGATCGTCGTCAGCGGCACCACCGGCCGGTTGAATACGACCGTGACCACGCTATCGGGGTCCAGGCCTTTGGCGCCTGGGGCCGGCATTACCTGCGTCACCGCCAGTTCGCCCACCGTCTCGAACTCGAACTGCGCCAGCTCTTGGAGCGCCGTGCCCTCGGCATTCAGTGCCTCGTCGCCAATCGTCACCCTGTAACGCGTCGCGCGCTCGAGCCCGCCATCACCACGCTCGGGCACGAACAGAAGCGTCCGCGCGTCTGCCCACTCGAGCGTGCCCTCGACTGCCGGCGAGATGGAGAACGCCGCCTCCACACTCTCCTGATCCATCGGCTGGTCAAACGTGATCTCGATCGGTGCGTCGAGGGCTACCTCGCCCGCCGGCGCCTGGTAGAGTCGGGGCGCAGGCAGGGGCAGGGGCGTCGCCGTCGGCGGCGCAGGAGTTGGGGGCCGCAGCGTTGCTGTTGGTTGCGGCGGCGGCACACTCGGCGTGGGGGTGGGCACTGCCGGCGTGCCGCAGGCGCCTACCAGGAGCGCGATCAATGTCCATAGAACTACGACGCGTTTCATACCATTCATCATTTCTTCTCCTCACAGACCGCTGGATCGAAACCTTGCCCCTCTGGCGAAACAATGGTATTCGTTTACTCTTTCACCTGCACACATACCTGGTCGCTCATCACCACCTCCCCTGCTCCATCGATCCCGCGCGCCACGAACACATGCGCCCCTGGCTCCAGCACCCACAGTGCCTCGTACGGCGGCGCGCTGAATCGCGCCACTTCCCGCCCATCCACCAGCAGCACTACCTCGCGCAGTGCCATCCCGGCGCGCGCCGACACGGCGATCCTCTGGGCGTCGCGCGCGAGCGAAGCGTCGATCCGGTACGTCGCGTTCCTGTCGGGTGCGGTCAGCACCAGCGCGGGGGACGGAGTGGGTCTGGAAACGCGTGCATCCGCGACTCGGGATTCCGGATTCATAGATCCGGCCCGCACCTCGCCGGCTCCCGAATCCCCAATATCTAATACCCAATATCCACTATCCCCCACCTCGACCGGCTCGGTGCCGGCGATGAACAGCTCTCTCAGGCGTTGGGAACAATTCTCGCCGGGCAGCAGCCCGGTGGTGGCGCACACTTCCACCTCTACCAGGCCCTCGGGTCGCTCGAACAGGTGCACCGGCTGGCCCTTGAGCGCCGCCTCCATGAAATCGTGCCAGATCGGCGCCGCGCCACTGATGCCCGAGATCTCGCGCATCGCCTCACCGTCGGCGTTGCCCGCCCACACGCCCACCACCAGGTCAGGCGTGTAGCCGACGGTCCAATTGTCCCGAAAGTCTGTCGTCGTGCCCGTCTTGACTGCCGCGGGGCGGCTCAGCTCCAGCGCGCTCGCCTCACCGAATGATGGGATGCGCGCCACCGGGTCGCTCAGGACGTCGCTCACCAGGTATGCCACCCGCTCGTCGAGCACGCGCTGCGCCTCCTCGAGTACCGGTGCCCACACCAGGTTGCCGGCGGCATCTTCCACGCGCCGGATCGCCACGGGCCGCACTCGCTCTCCGCCGTTGGCCAACGCGCCGTACGCCGCCGTCAGCTCCAGTAGCCGTACCTCGCCGCCACCCAGCGTCACCGACAGCCCCAAACGGTCACTGTCGTCGAACGTGGTGATTCCCAGCCGCCGTGCCAACGCGGCCATCGACTCGACGCCGATCCGATCCAGCACCTTGACGGCAATGACGTTGTACGACGACGCCAGCGCCTCACGCAGGCGCACCGGTCCGCGGAACTGGAGGTCATAGTTCAGCGGGACGTATGGCTCGCCCTCCTTCGTCACAAACGCCGTCCGCTCGTCGACCATCACCGTTGCCGCCGTCAGCTCGCCCGTGTCGAACGCCGCCGCGTAGGTGAGCGGCTTCACTGCCGAGCCGGGCTGGCGCAGCACCGTCGTCCCGTTCACAGCGCCGTCGATGCGTGCCGAGAAATAATCGGGACTGCCGAGCATGGCCAGGATCTCGCCCGTCTCCGGGTCCAGTGCCACCAGGGCCGCGTTGCGCACATTCCGCCCCCCCGGTGGGCAGGCGTCGCGCTGGCCGTTGCACTCGGCCAGCCGGGCCAGGCGATAGCGAACCAGGTCGCGGGCTGTCTCGTTCAGGTCCAGGTCGAGCGTCGTATAGATATTCAGCCCCCCCTGCTCCAGTCGCTCCAGCCCCAGCTCCCGCTCCAACAAACCACGCACGTACATCACAAAGTGAGGCGCCCGGATCTCGAACGGCGCCGAGGCAAAGTAGAGTTTCTCCCTGCGCGCCAGCTCGGCCCGCTCCACCGTCAGGTAGCCGTGCTTTACCATCAGGTCGAGCACCACCCCTTGCCTTTCTCGCGCTGCTTCCAGGTTCTCCAGTGGATTATAGAGCGCTGGTGCCTGAGGCAGGCCAGCCAGCATGGCGCACTCTGCCAGGTCGAGGTCGCGCACCGGCTTGGCAAAGTACGCCTGCGCCGCCGCTTCGACGCCGTAGGCCATGTTTCCGAAATAGATCTCATTCAGGTAGAGCGCCAGTACCTCGTCCTTCTCGTAGCGCCGGGCGATGCGCCACGCCAGGACCGCCTCGCGCAGCTTGCGCCGCAGTGTGCGCTCGTAGCGCTCGTCCGGCGTGAAGAGAAGATTGCGCGCTACCTGCTGCGTGATCGTGCTCCCCCCTGATAGCACCTCGCCACCACGCAGATTGATCCACACCGCACGCACGATCGCCCACGCGTCGACTCCCGGGTTGGCGTAAAAAGTGGCATCCTCCGTAGCAACCACCGCCTGGCGCAGCGCCAGCGGGATCTCGTCGATCGGCACCGGCGAATGGAGGCCTGTATCAGGAGGCAGCATTTCGAACAGCAGCCGGCCATTGCGATCGTATATCTTGGAGCTGGGAACGCCGGTGTAGCCGCCGAGCGCCGGGCTCTCCACACCATCGAGGTGCGGAAGATCTGCGAACAGCCACCACCAGGTCACAAGACAGGCCGCGGCGAACAGGATCAGGCAGACAACTACCGCCGCAATGCATCGGCGGCGTCGACAGGCAAGCATTTCACATCCCCCGTGTTCGATCGGATATACTCCAGATTATAGACGAGCCCGTCGCCCGGCGATTGACTCGTGGTCAGTGCCTGCCCCACACTCAGCCAGCGCTTACCGATCGCGCCCTGGACACACAGCCGAGTATATCACACTTTCTGGTGTCTGTCCATGACCCTCTCCGGTGGGGTGTGTGCGCTGCCCGCACACACCCCACCTTTCCTCCCTTTATTCAGAATTGACATTTCGAACATTTGTACTATAATAGAGGGGGAGGTGGGGGGGAAATGGACGTCACGACCAAGATCTCGACCCTCGGCGAGTCGGCCCAATACGACTTGTGTAACGCGTGCGGCGCCGCAACGCGCCAGCGCGACGACATTGGCCGTTGGATCTATCCTGCGGCGCTGCCTGATGGCAAACGGGTGCGCGTGCTCAAGATACTGATGACCAACGTGTGCGAGAAAAACTGCTACTACTGTGCCACGCGTGCCGGCCGCGATGCACCGCGCACCAGCTTTACACCCGACGAGCTCGCCGCCGCGTTCGACAGGCTGCTCCGTGCCGACCTGGTCGATGGCCTCTTTCTCAGCTCCGGTGTGTGTGCCGGCCCGGGCAATACGATGGACCGCATGCTCGCCTGCGTGGAGCTGGTGCGCCGGCGCTACCGGTTCGACGGCTACGTCCACCTCAAGCTCCTGCCAGGCGCATCCGACGCGCACGTCGAGCGTGCCGTGCAGCTCGCCCAGCGCGTATCGGTGAATCTCGAGGCACCCGACGCCGATCACCTGGCCGTGATCGCACCACACAAGGACTTTTTTGACGAGCTGATGGCACCGATGTGGCGTGCCAAGCGCTTTATCGACGCCAGCGGAGGGCGCCTGGCGCCCGCGGGCCAGACGACCCAGTTCGTCGTCGGCGCGGCCGGCGAGAGCGACCACGAGATCCTGTCGACCACTGCACGGCTCTATCGCGAGGTCGACCTGAAGCGCGCCTACTTTAGCGCCTTCCAGCCAGTGCCTGGCACGCCGCTCGACGGGCTAACACCCACCCCGGCATGGCGAGAGCACCGCCTCTACCAGGCCGACTGGCTGCTCCGCTTCTACGGGTTTGGCTTTGACGAACTGATATTCGACCCCACGGGCAATCTGCCGCGCGCCGCCGATCCAAAACTGACCTACGCCCGCGCCCACCCGGAGCAGTTCCCCGTCGAGGTCAACCGCGCCTCGCGGCACGAGCTGCTGCGCGTGCCCGGGCTGGGGCCGCGTTCTGTCAACCGTATCCTTGACTGGCGACGTGGTGGAAGGCTGCGCGATCTGGGGGATCTGAAAAAGGCGGGAGCAGTGGCCGAGCGAGCAGCACCCTACTTGCTACTCGACGGCAGGCGCCCACCCCACCAGTTGCCATTGTGGGAAGAGGGGACGGAATGAGTGAACCCCATCACCGCGCGATGCCATCCCACCCACGACCTTACCCGGGTGCGATCGGCAACGTGAAACGAAAGGTGCTGCCCTCACCCGGTGTACTCTCGGCCCAGATGCGCCCCCTTTGAGCTTCCACCAGGCTCTGGGCAATCGCCAGGCCGAGTCCCGTGCCTCCCGTGCGGGTGCGCGCGGGATCGACCCGCCAGAATCGCTCAAATACGTGGGGCAAGGCTTCTGGGCCAATCCCTTCACCTGTGTCGGACACGGCTAGTTCGACTGCGTCTGAAGAGAGCGCTGCTGTCACCTGGATCGAGCCGCCAGATGGAGTGTGGCGCAGCGCGTTGATCAACAAGTTGCGCAATACCTGGGCCACGCGGTCAGAGTCGGCTTCGACGTACGGTACATTGTCAGCCACCGCTGACACCAGGCTCACCCCTTCACACTCGGCTGCCGGAGCGAGGCTCTCGACCGTCGATTCGACGATCTGGTGCACATCGGTGCGGTGCAGATGCAGGCGCAGTTGCCCTGCATCGGCCAGAGCCAGCTCACGCAGATCGTCCACCAGGCGACCGAGCAGGCGGGTCTCGTCATAAAGGCGTGAAATCTCGGCCTGGTCTGTCGGATACACCCCATCCAGCATCGCCCGCAAGTTGCCCTGCAGAACGGTAAGTGGCGTGCGCAGCTCGTGCGCAACGTCGGCCACCATGTGCTGTCGCTGGCGCTCCGAGTCGCCCAGGGCGGCCGTCATGTCGTTAAAGGCCTGGGCCACCTCGGCCATCTCTGCGCTGCCCTCCACTCGTAACTGCTGGTCGAGATCGCCAGAAGCCACGGAGCGGGCCGCCGACGCCAGGCGCTGCAGAGGAGCAGTCAGGTTGCGGCTGATCACGATTCCCAGGATGAGCGCCAACCCTACGGCCAACGCAGCACCGGTGATCAGGATTTCCTGCATACGATCGAGAAATCGCTGCTCCAGCTCGCCGAGCCTGTCGGGGCCCGTAGGCAAGGAGAGGAGCAGGTAGCCGATCACCTCGCCGTCATCACCCTCGGTAATCGGCAGGGCTTGGGCGATCTCGGCCGACTCGAGTCTCTTGCCTTCCGTGCCCCCGGCGCTGTCATAGATGATCCTGGCTGCCGCATCGGCGAGCGTCACCTCGAGCGTGCCCGACCTTTCAAAGCGGTGCGTAGTGTCGGGCGCTGGCATGCTCCGTGGATCGCCCACAAACACACTCTGCTGCAACAAGCCCTCCACACCATCCCAACTGCCCTGCTCTTGATGGTAAGCGATCAGTTGCTCCAGGCCGCTGCCGGAAGCCGTCATGCTGCTGTTCGTGATGTATTGGCGAAACTGGGTGTTGGTCGTCTGTACGATCAAAACTGCGATGGCACTCACCGCAAAGAGAACAACCACCATAAAAGCCAGGATCAACTGCACCCGCAGGCGGTTCATAGACTCTCTTCCGCTGCCAATCGATACCCCACGCCGAACACCGTTTCGATCGGGCATGCTGTGTCGCCAGCTTCATCCAGCTTGTGCCGCAGGTTCTTGACGTGGCTGTCCACCGTCCGCTCCAGCCCTTCGTAGCTGTAACCCAGGCCGTTCTCGATCATCTCCTGGCGCGTCAGTGCGTGGCCCGGCTGCTCGGCCAGGGCGCGCAGCAGCGCGAATTCGGTGGGCGTCAGGTGCACGGGGCGGCCGCAGGCCACAACCTTGTGTGCGTCCAGGTCAATCGTTACTTCTCCAACCTGGATTACTTTGGGTACGTTCGGCTCACCCTGCACGCGGCGCAGTACCGCCCGCACCCTCGCCACCACTTCGCGTGGGTTGAACGGCTTGCATACATAGTCGTCGGCCCCCAGCTCCAGCCCGACAATCTTGTCGTGATCCTCGACCCGTGCCGTGAGCATGATGATCGGCATGGCGACGAGGCCGGCATCGCGCCGCACCACCCGTGTCACATCCCAACCATTGCGCTCGGGGAGCATCAGGTCGAGGAGCATCAGGTCAGGTCGTTCGCGGCGCAGGATGTGCAGCGCCGTCTCGCCGTCGTATGCCACCAACACCTCATAGTTGTTCTCTTCCAGGTAGGTGCGCACCAGGCGCACGATTTCGCGGTCATCGTCCACTACCAGTATCCGTGAAGCCATCTTTTCTTCCTCCCCGTCAGCAGGCACAGGGTGCGCGCCGGCCTTATACCTGCGCTTGCTCTCCAAGGACCACCGGGATGGTGATCTCTCGATCGCCACGAAGGATGGTCAGCTCCACCACGTCGCCGATCGCCTTCTCCATCTCCAGGTAGACTGTCAGCGTCTCCAGGTCCGCCGTGGGTTCACCATCGACGGCCGTAATAATGTCGCCGCCGACCGGGATCTGGTAACGGCCAAAGCGCACCCAACGGCTGCCGCCCTGCACGCCGGCCTGGTCCGCCGGCCCGCCCCCCGTCACATCGAGCACCAGCAGGCCCGAGTCGGCAGCGACGTCGATGCCCGCATCGCGCAGCATCCCGGCGATCAAAGAGGTCAGGTCCACGGTGTCGACGCCCAACCAGGGGTGGCCATAATAGCCTCGGGCAATCAACTCGGGCACGACACGCTGCACCGTGCTGGCCGAGACGGCAAACCCGATGCCCGACGAGGCGCCGCTCGGGCTGATAATCTGCGAATTGACCCCGACCACGTGCCCTTGCAAGTCGAGCAGGGGGCCACCCGAGTTGCCGGGGTTAATGGCGGCGTCGGTCTGGATCGCCTCGCCGATGAAACTTCCGTCCTCCGCGCCCTCAATCACGCGCCCGAGGGCGCTGACCACGCCGGTTGTCATGGTTTGCTCCAGTCCGTACGGATTGCCGATAGCCACCACGAACTGGCCTACCCGCAGCCCGTCCGAATCGCCCAGCGTGAGCGGTGCCGGCAGATCGGCGCCAGCGTCGATCCGGATCACAGCCAGGTCGTTGGCCGGGTCCGACCCGACGACCGTGGCATCGTACACCTCGCCGCCGGCCAGGGTGACCAGCAGCTCTTCCGCGTTCTCGATGACGTGATAGTTGGTGACAATGTGCCCCTCGGCATCATACACAAAACCGGAGCCGGTGCCCTCTTCTGGCACTGCGCCCATAAAGCGATAGTAGACATAGCTGCGGTTGGTAATATTCACAACCGCAGGACTTGTGCCATCGTACACGTCAATCATCTGCTGCTCCAGCGCATTGGCCGCCTGCTGCTCGTCATAGGGTTCTGTCGCCAGCGTTACGGCCGCAGTGGGCAGCTCGCTCGTCAAGGCCGCCGAGGTGTCGAGGGTCGCGACGCCTGACCACTCGGGCGACAGGGCGACTGCCAGCAACATCACGATGGCCAGAGCCCAGATCCAGTTCGCGCGCGTTTTTCGTTCCATCCGATTCCTCCTCCCCAAGCGGGTCGCGTTTCATAGCCCACCCGTTATGGCTGATGCACCTCGATGATAACACATGGTCTATTCATAGCGCAGGGCGTCGATCGGGTTGAGGCTGGCGGCCCGGTTGGCAGGGTAAAGACCAAAAAAGACGCCGATGCCCAGTGAGACGGCTACCGCCAGGAGGACACTCTCACCGGTGACGACTGCCTCGGTGCCGCCCAGCAGGGGGGTGATCACCTGCGCGGCCACCACCCCGAGCCCCACGCCAATCAGGCCTC
This sequence comes from Anaerolineae bacterium, assembly GCA_016929795.1. Next base: position 1,259 of record JAFGIA010000187.1, on the reverse strand, counting down.
CGATGCCGCTCAGTACCACGGCCTCCGTCAGGAACTGGAGCAGGATATCTCCCCGCTTGGCCCCCACCGCTTTGCGCAACCCCACCTCGCGGGTGCGCTCGGTGACACTCACGAGCATAATATTCATAATGCCAATCCCCCCCACGAGCAGCGAAATGGCAGCAATGCTGGCCAGCAGGGTGGTAAAGGTGCTCGACGTTTCGGACACACTTTCCACCATGTCAGCCTGGTTCTGCACCCGAAAGTCGTTGTCAGTTCCTGTCTCCAGGCCGTGCCGCGCGCGAAGGATGGCCGTCACCTGCGCTTGCGCCAGGTCCATCTCCTCGGCAGAGCGCACCTGGAGGCTGATCGAGCTGACACTGGTCGTGCCCGCACCGCCGAGCTTGAGCTGCGCCGTGCGCAGGGGGATCATGACGGCGTCATCCTGGTTTTGCGGGCCGGTCGTACCCTTGCTCTCCAGCACGCCGATCACCTGGTAGTTCTGGCGGCTGATGCGCACCGTCTCGCCCAGGGGATTGGCCGACGCGCTGCCAAAAAGATCCTCGACAATGCCCGGGCCCAGCACCACCACCATCGCCATGGCCTCGTCATCCGCGGCAGTGATGAACCGCCCACGCGCCAGCTCCCAGTTGTTGACCGTGGCATAGTTCGCGGCCACCCCGGTGACACTTGCCGAAGTGGTGCCACCGGCATAGGTGACGGTGGCGTTGGTGCTGTAGCTGGGAGCCACCAGCGCCACGCTCGTCGCCAGGGCTTCAATCGCCTCTACGTCGTCCAGCGTCAGATCGGTGACGCTTGTTTGCAGGCCCCCCCTGCCAAAACTGAAACTGGTAAAGGGCGACACGGTCAGCAGGTTGGAGCCCAACGACTCGAACTGGCTCACTACCTGGGCCTGGGCGCCCTCACCCGCCGCTACCAGGGCAATGACCGCACCTACACCAATGACCACGCCCAACATGGTCAGCACCGAGCGAGTCTTGTGACGGGTCAGGGCCAGCAGCGCGACGCGCAACACCATGAACAGCTTTTTCATAATCACACCCTCCCGCGGCTAGCGGCTGCGCATCAGGCCGCCAAAGAGGCCTGAGAACAGGCCGCTACCACCCATCCGAAAGTTGGACGTCGTCGAGGTGGTGTCGTACTCGACGATGACCTGGTCGCCGGCGTTGAGCCCCTTCACGATCTGGGTATAGGTGCCATCACTCAGCCCGATCTGCACCGGCACCGTCTCCGGCTCACCTGCCACTGGGTCCAGCGTG
>JAFGIA010000186.1 GCA_016929795.1 Anaerolineae bacterium | reverse complement strand
GGGGGGGGGGGGGGGGGGGGGGGGGGGGGGGTGGGGGGGGGGGGGGGGGGGGGGGCCGGCGGTGGCGCGGCGGGTGGCCTCTGCCTCGGCGTGGGCGACGGCGGTGGCCCAGTTGGCCGGGGTGGGCGTCACGGTGATGACGACGAACCAGGGGGTGGGGGTGGGGGTGACGGTCCAGACGTTGGGCGGTAGGGGGGTGGGCGTGCCGTAGAGGTTGGCCTGGGCGGTGGTCAGGGCGGCGTGCCACTGGGCGGTGGCGGCGTTCTCGGGCGTGGCGGTGGGCACCACGACGATGGGCGTCACCCAGTTGGGCGGCAGGGGGGTGGGCGTGCCAACGGCCGTGGCCTGGGCGGTGGCGGTGGCGGCCAGCGCGGCGGCGGTGACGACGTTGGCCGGCGTGGGGGTGCTGGTGATCACGATATAAAAGGGTGTGGAGGTGGGTGGCGGCTCGTCGGGCGCGGGGCCGGTGACGATGCGCAGCACGGGCGCCCAGCCGCGCGACCGGGCGCCATAGCCGCTGTCCCAGGCAAAGAGGTTGTCGGGGCCGCTGTCGGGGCCGACGATGCGAAAGGAGGCATGGCCGGCGAGGATCTGCTCTTCGAGCAGGGCGAGCGCCTCGTCGCCGAACAGGAAGAGGTTTGCCTCTCCCACCTGCAGGTCGGCCGGGGTGAGGGCCATGTCGAACTCGACGGCGACGCCGCTGCTGCCGGCGACGTCGGCGTAGGTGCGCGCGGCCCAGCCCTCGTTCATCCAGGGCTGGAGGCTGGCGACGCGCCAGGTGCCCTCCGCGCCGAGCCACTCGGTGGAGAGGCCGACGAGGGCCAGGTCGGCATAGAGGACGGGCGCGCCCAGCGGCACGGTGGCCAGGTCGAACTGGATCAGGCCGGCGCGCGCCTGGCCGTCAAAGATGCCGGCATAGATGTTGTAATCGCCCAGGTGGTTGGCCTTCTGGTCGTCCTGCCCGGCCCAGCCGACGGCCTCGGCGACGGGGGCGATGGCGTGCACGGCGCCGTCGGGCGGCGGTGTCAGCTCGGGCAGCGAGGGCAACACGGCGGCCGGCGTGGGCGTGGCGCTGCTCGGCGGCGTGGGCGTGGCGAGCGCGGCTGTGGGGGTGGCGGTGGCGGTGGCGGTCGGGGTGAGGGCGACGCCTGTCAGCAGCCCGCGCGGCGTGGAGGTCTGCACCCCGCCCGTGCCCCAGAAGAGGGCGGCAAAGAGGGCGATGGCACCGATGCCGACGAGCAGCAGGTGGATCGGGTTGTTGTTTCTCAAGGCTTGGTCTCTGTTGTCCTACCGGGTGTCGATCTCACTCGCCCACTCCCGGTTGTCATAATACCAGTGCACCAGGCGCTCCACACCCTGTGCGAAGCGTGTCTGCGGGCGCCAGCCGAGCCGGCGCTCGGCGTTCCCAATGTCGGCCCAGGTGGCCAGGACGTCGGCCGGGTGGCGGGGCCGGAACTCGAGCTGGGCCTTTTTCCCGGTGTATTCTTCGACGAGGCGGATGGCGTCCATCAGGACGACGGGCTCGTCCGAGCCGAGGTTGATGACGTCAAAGCCGACGGGCGCCAGGCCTGCGACGGTGCCCCGTGCAATGTCGTCGACGTAGGTGAAATCGCGCGACTGCTGCCCATCGCCGAACAGGGTGACGGGCCGGCCCTCGGCGATCCACTGGGTGAAGCGAAAGAGGCTCATGTCGGGCCTGCCGGCCGGGCCATAGACGGTAAAGTAGCGAAATACGGTGACGTCGAGGCCGTAGAGGTAGTGGTAGGTGTAGCAGAGGGCTTCGGCCCCCTTTTTCGACGCGGCATAGGGCGACAAGGGCTTGTTCGTGTCGGCGTCCTCGCGGAAGGGGCGTGGGTTGTGGGCGCCGTAGAGGCTGGAGGTGGAGGAGAGGACGAATTTGGGCACGCCGTGGGCGCGGCACAGCTCGAGCAGGTTGAGCGTGCCGGTCACATTCGTCTCGAAATAGACCCAGGGGTTGGCCACCGACTGGCGCACGCCCGCCCGCGCCGCCAGGTTGATCACGGCGTCCCATTTTGGATTTTGGATTTTGGATTTTGGATTAAAAAGGTCGGCCAGGGCGGGGCGGTCGGTGATGTCGAGGTGGTGGAAGGAAAAGTTGGGGTTGCCTTCGAGCCGGGCGAGGCGCCACTGTTTGAGGCGCACGTCGTAGGCGTCGTTCAGGTTGTCGACTCCTACGACGGTGTGCCCATCGGCCAGCAGCAGTTCGATCACTTTCGATGCGATAAACCCGGCACAGCCGGTTACCAGACAAGTTGACAAGATTTGATTCGCTCTTTCCAGGCCCAAGTTTTCAGGATAGCAGGTTATGAACAATGTGTCAAATGGTGGCTGCTTCCGGGCAGGCTCCGCCGGTCTGGCAGGTTTCTCCCTGCCAGACTCTGGTGCCGAGGCCTGCCGGCTTGTGCAATGGCCCTGGGCAGCCGAGGACCCCGCCGCGGGGTGGCCTGGCTGCCAAAGGGGTCAGGCGGTGGGCTCGGCCGCCTTGACCAGTGCGTAGCCCTGGCCGCGCCGCGCGACGAGGCGGCGCGGGTGGTGCGGGTCGGTCTCGATCTTTTGCCTGAGGCGGCGCACGATGCGCCGCAGGCGGCCTGTCGAGGCAGGGGCCTCGACCCCCCACACGGCGGTGCACAGGCGCTCGATCGGCACCGGCTGGCCTGCGTGCTCGACGAGGCAGGCCAGCAGGCACGTCTCGGCCGGCGTGAGTGCGATCGAGTTGTTGTCCAGCGACACTCTGGCGCGGGCCAGGTCGATGGCCAGGCTGCCGTCGACATAGTGCGCCGCATGGTGGTTGACGGCGCGCTGCCGGCTGCGGCGCAGCAGGGCGCGCACGCGGGCGACGAGCTCCAGGAGCCCGACGGGGCAGGCCATGCAGTCGTCGGCCCCGAGCTGCAGTCCCTTGACGCGCGCTGCTTCGTCGTGATCGGGCAGGAGCAGCAGCAGCGGCGACGTGAGGCAGGCGGCGATCTGGCGGCAAAAGTGCCAGCTTCCCACCCCGGGGCCGCTGGCCTGCAGCTCGACGCGCAGGATGACCAGGTCGGGGGATGTGGCGCGCACAGTGTCGAGCGCGGCCTGCCCCGGCGGCACGTGCATCACGTGGTAGCCCTCGCGGGCGAGGACAGGCAGGGTGCGGGCCAGGGTGGTCCGCTCGGCGTCGATGAACAGGATGTTGGCACTCACGGTCAATCTTTTTCGTTCCCAGGAATATCCAGGGGGGAACAAGCAACAGCTTCTCACTCGTCCCTGTCCCTGGCGCCACCTCACCCGAGGTGAGCAGTATGCTCCCAGCATGATTGTAGAGGGTGAGGGTTAAGCTGTGGTAAAAGGACGGTTAAAGATCGTTAAGAATTTCAAGGGCTTTTCATCTTGAAATAGGCAATGACGTCGGCCAGGATCTCGTCCAACGACCGCTCCGGCCGCCAGCCGGTGTAGCGCTCAATCTTGCGCACGTCTGGCACGCGGCGGTGCATGTCCTCGAACCCGGGGCCATACGCCTCGTTGTAGGGGATGAGGCGGATCGTGTCAGCGCCGGCGACGCCACCGGCAGCGGCGACGACGCGCCGCGCCAGGTCGAGGATCGAGACTTCTTCGGTCGAGCCGACGTTGAATACCTCGCCTGTGGCCTCGGGGCAGCCGGCCAGGGCGATGATGGCGCGCACGGCGTCGGCCACGTGCAGGAAGCAGCGCGCCTGTGTGCCGTCGCCATAGACGCCGAGGGGCTGGCCGGCCAGGGCCTGCTCGACGAAGCGGGGCACAACCATGCCGTAGCGCCCCGTCTGCCGCGGGCCGACGGTGTTGAAGAGGCGAAAGACGACGACGGGCAGGCCCATCTGCTTGTGGTAGGCGAGGGCCAGGAACTCGTCCACCGCTTTGGAAGTGGAGTAGCTCCAGCGTGCCGTGGTGGTCGGCCCCAGTACCCTGTCGTCGTCCTCGGCAAAGGGCACGCGCACTCCCTTGCCATAGATCTCGGACGTCGAGGCGATCAGCACCCTCTTCCGGTAGCGGTTCGCCACCTTGAGCACGGCGTGCGTGCCCAGGATGTTGGTCTCGATGACGCGCACCGGGTCGCGGATGATCAGCTCCACGCCCACCGCCGCGGCCAGGTGCACCACCACGTCGCACTCGCTCACCAGGCGGTCCATCACTACTTCGTTGGTGATGGTGTCGATGGCAAAGCGAAAGCCGGGGCGGCCCGCCAGCGGGGCAATGTTGTCAAAGCGGCCGGTCGACAGGTCGTCGATTACAGTCACGCGGTCACCCCGGGCCAGCAGCGCTTCCGCCAGGTGCGAGCCGATAAAGCCGGCGCCTCCGGTGATCAGATAGTGAGTCATTTTCCTCTCCCGAGTGCGCGATAGATTAGGCCGTGGGGGATGCGGCCGGCGCTGAAGGTGGCGCGCCCGTCGACGACGACAGGGGTGCGCATCACGGCGGTTGCTGCTGCCAGGTCGAGGTCCTGGTATTCGCGGTGTTGGGTCACGACGGCAGCGCAGTGGGCGCCACGCAGTGCCTCGCCCACATCGTGGGCAAGCGGCACCTCGGCGCCAGGCCCGAGTGCGCGGTGCCAGTCGGCGTGGCGCACGTAGGGATCGTGGGCGGTCACCTCGGCGCCCTCTGCCTGCAGCAGGCGCGCCAGGGCGGCGGCGGGCGTGTTGCGCGTGTCGTCGGCGTTCTCCAGGTAGGACACGCCGAGGAGCACGACGTGTGCGCCCGGCAGGGCACGGCCTGCCTCGGCCAGTGCCTGGCGGATCAGGGCGAGCATGTGGCGCGGCATGCCGTCGTTGATCTCGCGCGCAAGGGGGATGAGGCGCAGGGGGCCATCGCCCTTGGCGGCGCTGTTTTCGGCAGGGGGTGTGCCATATGTCTCCAATCCATAGTTGAGCAGCCAGCTATCTTTCGGCAGGCAGTGGCCGCCAACGCCGGCCCCCGGGATATGCATGTGCCTGTCAGGCCGTGCGTTGATCAGCCCACGGATCTCGAATACGTCGACGCCCATCCGCTCGCAGGCGAGGGCCACCTCGTTGGCAAAGGCGATGTTGACGTCGCGGTAGGCATTCTCGATCACCTTGGCCATCTCTGCCGTCAGCACGTCTGTCGGCGTCAGCGCTGCCTTCACAATGTGCCGGTACAGCGCCACCGCCCGCCGGGTGCTCTCCTCGTCCACCCCACCCACGACTCTGGGAAAGTCGGTGATATATTCCAACAATTTACCCGGCATCACCCGTTCGTAGGAGAACGCCAGGTAAAAGTGCTTCCCCGATTCCCCACTCCCCGCCTTCAGCCCCGATTCTGCTTCCAGGATGGGCTGTACCATGTTCTGGGTCGTCCCGGGTGCCACTGTCGACTCGATGATGACCAGGGTGCCGGGCTGGAGGTGGCGGCCGGCGTGGCCGGCTACCTCGCGCAGCGATTCATAATGGGGTACGTGGTCGCCGTCGGTCGGTGTCTGGACGTCGATCAGGATCACGTCTGCGTCGCGGCACACGGCATAGTCGTCGGTGACGAGGAAGGATTTCTTTTCGCACGCGACGCGCTCGAGCAGGTCCGCCAGGCCCGGCTCGTCCCCCTCGAAGGGGGACCGCCCGCGATTCAGGCAGTCGATCTTCCACCCCGACCGCTCGGAGCGACGCTGCACGCCGGTGACGGCAAATCCGGGAACGTCGGCCAGCAGTGCGGCGCATGGGATGCCGACGTAGCCCATGCCAATGACGACAATGTTCATGACTCCTCCAGCGGATAGATGATTGGTAGACCTCTTTGTGTATACCGATCGTCGAAAGGCGTTCTGGCTATGATATCACATATGCGCGTATTTTGCCAACCATGGTCAGGAATTCACCACGCACCACCCGGTTCCCGTTTGCCCAACGTATCCAGCGCCACGCTGCCCACACCACGCCCTGGGCGTGGCGTGTACCAGATGTGCTTTATGGCATCTGGAAGCGGTAGCCGAGGCCGCGCTCGGTGAGGATGTAGTAGGGGCGGGTGGGATCGGGCTCGATCTTTTTCCGGAGGTGATGGATATAGACTTTCAAGTAGTCGGTCTCGTTTTCGTACTCCCAGCCCCATACCTGTGTGAGGAGGGTGCGGTGGGAGAGGATGCGGTTGGGATGGTCGAGGAAGCAGCTCAGGAGCTTGGACTCGATGGCGGACAGGTCGATCTCCTCACCTTCGACCTGAAGCTGGCCGCGGAGGCGGTCGATGATGAGGCGGTCGTCGATCTTGACGACGTCGTTGTCGTTGACAGAGGTGCGGCTGCGGCGGAGGAGGGCGCGGACGCGGGCGACCAGCTCCATGCGGCCGACGGGCTTGACCATATAGTCGTCGGCACCGAGCTCGAGGCCACGGACGATGTCGAGCTCGCTGGAGCGGCAGGTGAGCATCATGATGGGGACTTCGGAGAATTCGCGGATGCGGCGGCAGGTTTCCCACCCGTCGATGCCGGGCATGAGGATGTCGAGGAGGATCAGATCGGGTTGGTGGGCGCGGGCCATGGCGATGCCCTGCTCGCCATTGGACGCCCGCAGGACCTGAAAGCTCTGGCGCTCGAGCTGCTTGGCGGTCAGGTAGGAGAAGGTTTCGTCGTCTTCGACGATGAGGATGGTGCCTTCCGGGAGGGAACTCGGTCTATTCTTCGCCATCTCGGGCTCCAGCGACCGATTGAAGGGTGAAGCAGAAGCGGGTGCCGGTGGTGGGGTCGTAGCTGTGCGATAGCTCGCCGCCGAGGGCGTGAGTGGTGAGCTGTGCCAGTTGGAGGGCGAGGGCCGGGGGCTTGCTGCCAGGTGGTTGGCCGGCGGCGGCCGCGCTGACTGTGACGGCGACGGTGTGGTTCAACTCGACGACGGTGATGGTCACCTGGCTGCCGGGAGGCGCAAGGCGCAGGGTGTGATCGACGAGGTTGCTGAGGACCTCCTGGATGCGGCCGGCGTCGCCCCAGACGAAGGGGATGTCGGGAGGGATATGGACAGCCACCTGGTGGTGACGGTCTTGCAGCTCAAAGATGTGGACGACGCGGCGAAGGAGAGGGCGAAGGGTGACGATGGTGTCGGGAGGGGCGGTGGGCTCGGGTGGGGCAGGGGGGGTCAGGAACTGGCCAAGGAGGCGGCGCAGGCGGTGGGTCTCGGTGCGCAAGATCTGGAGGAGGCGCAGGCGCTGCGGGTCGTCGAGTTCCCTGTCGTCCGACAGGCGGTCGGTGGCCGCAGAGATGTTGGCGAGGGGGGAGCTGATCTCGTGGGCGACCATGGCCGCAAAGCGCTCGCGGATGTCGTCGCGTGTGGCGCCTGGCGGGGCGGGACGCAGGAGGAGGAGGGCGCCGAGGATCTGGCCGGCAGGATCGCGCCATGGCCCGATGGTTCCGGTGATGGGGATGAATGTGCCGGGATCGCCGACGGCTGTGATGTTGGTAGGAGGAATGATCTCAGTGGTTTGGCCCTGATCGAGGGCCTGGCCCAGGGCGATGCTCCAGTATAGAGCCTGGGCCGGGTCGGGGATGAGCTGTGGCAGGGAGTCGGCGAGGGGGCAGGCAGGCAGGCCGGCCAGCCACCAGCCAAGCAGCCACTCAGCGGCGGGGTTGACGGCGACTACCTGGCCTTTGTTGTCGACGATGCAGGCGGCATCGGGCAGGGAGGCAAAGATCGTCTCGTAGTTCATCCTCTTTCCATCTTTTAGCTTGTTTGCCCCCCTCCCCGCGCACGCCTGGTGATCAGGATCGACATGGAGGCGCATGTGAGGAGCAAGGTACGGTAACGACACGATACGAGAGAATTGTAGCATATTTTGAGGGTAGGGGCAAATAAGAGCGTGATGGGTGAGCCCCCCGGGGCCCGCCCCTCTAGGGGGCGGCTAGCGTGCCTCGGGGCGCAGGGTGGCCAGGAGCTCGGCGTGGAGGTGGCCGTTGGAAGCGGCGAGGCTGGTGGAGGTCAGGGTCCAGGGGGCGCCGTCGAGATCGGTGACGGTGCCGCCGGCTTCGGAGATGAGGAGCCAGCCGGCAGCCCAGTCCCACGGCTGCAGATGCATCTCCCAATAGGCGTCGAGGCGAGCGGCGGCGATGTGTGCCAGGTCGAGGGCAGCGGCACCGGCGCGGCGAATGCCCTGGACGCGGGGCATCATCCGGCTGAACTCGGCCAGGTTGTTGTCGCGCAGGGTGGCGCGGCGGTAGGCAAAGCCCGTGGCGACGAGAGCGCGGCCGAGGAGGGGGGTAGTGGAAGTGTGCAGACGGCAGTTGTTGCACCAGGCGCCGGCACCGGGCATGGCCCAATAGAGCTCGTCTCGTGGCGGGTCGTAGGTGACGGCGAGGAGGACGCGGCCGGCGCGGGTGAGGGCCAGGGACACGGCCCACACGGGGTAGCCGTGGGCATAGTTGACGGTGCCATCGAGTGGGTCGACAAGCCAGATCGGACGGTTGTCCGTGATGGCAGCCTGGAGCCGGTGGCGGGCAGTGCCCTCGCCGGGAGCCGTGCTTTCTTCGGCGAGGATGTCGTGATCGGGGTAGTGGGTGTGGATCGCATCGAGTATGAGGCGCTCAGAGGCCAGGTCCGCCTCGGTGACGAGGTCGATGTCGGTGGATTTGGACGCGACGTCGTGAGGGCGGCCGGCATAGTCGAGGAGGAGGTGGCCGGCACGGCGGGCAATGTCGCGGGCCAAGTCGAGGGCTCCAGGGGGAGTTGGGGGTGCGTGGCGGGATGTGGCGTCAGTCATGGGTGGGGCTGCCGACAGTGAGGAGGAAACTGAAGCGGCTGCCGGTATCGTTGGGGCCTGGCTCCACCCAGATGCGGCCGCCATGGGCCTCGATGGTCTGGCGGCAGTAGTAGAGGCCAAGGCCAAAGCCGCGGCGATGGCCGCCGGTGCCGGGCAGGCGGACAAAGCGCTCAAAGATGCGCTCGCGGTGCTCGGCGGGAACGCCAGGGCCAGTGTCGGTGACGCTGACGCCGATGGTGTCGTGCGCGCCGGCGCTGCGATCGGCTGGGCCATGAGATGTGGCGGCGACAGTGACGCGGCCGCCAGCGGGGGTGTAGGCGAGTGCATTGCCCAGCAGGTTATCGAGGACACGGCGCAGGGCGGCAGCGTCGGCATGGAGTGTGGGCAGGGGAGGGGAGGGGGCCAGGACCAGGTCGATGGCCGCACGCTCGGCAGCCGTGTGGGCGTCGGCGACGGCTTCGGAGAGGAGCTGGGCCAGGTCGACAGGCTGGCGCACGGCTGCCTGCTCCGGGCTATCGGCGCGGGACGTCTCGAGCAGTTGGTCGAGCATGTTGAGCACACGCTGATTATTGCGCTGTGCCATTTCCAATATGGCACGCTCTGTTTCTGGCACGGAGGATTCGAGGATCTCGATGCAACCATTGACGACGGCGAGGGGGGTGCGCAGGTCGTGGACCAGGAGCTCGATAGTTTCCTGGCGGGCATCAGCCAGTTCGGTGAGGCGGCGGGTTTCATCGCTGAGATGCTCGATAGCGCGGGTGAGGGCCTCTCTCTCGCGCGCCTTGAGGCTGCGAGCTGCGTCGGCTTCCTGGAGCCGGTCGTTCAACACGTTGAGCACGGCCCAACTGATGCCGCGGTGCTCGTTCATGAGTGCTGTGAAATCGGCGGCGGTAATGCGCAGGAGGCGGCCATGCTGGATGACGGCAAGCGACGCGGAGCGCGTTTGCTCGCCGATGAGGCTCATCTCGCCGAGGATCTCACCTGGGCCACGGGTGCCGAGGGTGATGGGCTGGCTTTGGCCGACGTCTTTGAGGACGGCGACACAGCCGCTTTCGACGATGTAGAGCGAGTCGCCGTGGCTGCCCTCTGAGCAGATGAGCGTGCCCGCGGGGTGCCACTCGGAGTGGGCGGCAGAGGCAAGGGCACGGCGTTCCTCCTCTCGCAGACGGTCCCAGAAGGGGATTTGCTGTGTGTCCAGATGCAGGTCAGGCGTCCAGGGGGGAGCGAGATCGGCCTCGTCATAGGCAGTGGCTGTCATGCTTGCACCTCCATGTCGGGGGCGTAGGTGGCGATCATGTCGCCAGTGATTGCGTTTTCGGCGATGATACGACTGTAGAGGGCAGCGCTGGGGCGTGGGGTGCGCAATTGGGTGGTGGGATCGAGATGGACGAGGCCAAAGCGGAGGGCCCAGCCTTCGGCCCACTCAAAGTTGTCGGTGAAGGACCAGTGGTAGTAGCCGCGCACGTCGGCGCCTTGGGCGATGGCGCGCTGCATCGCAGCGAGGTGGGTGACGAGGAATCGGGGGCGCTGGTCGTCGTCGGCGTCGGGCAGGCCGTTCTCTGTGATATAGATCGGTTTGCCGAAGCGGGCGACACGTTGGATGGTCTGGTAGAGGCCGGCGGGATAGATCTCGCCATAGGTGCCATGGCGACCAAAGTCACTGATCTCGGCGCCAGGGGTAGGGCGCATTAGCGGGCCGCCGGCGAGGCTCACCCGCTGGCGGGAATAGTAGTTCAGCCCGAAAAAGTCGAGGCTGTCGACGAGGGGGCCGTGCGTGGTAGGCGGGAAGGCGAGCGGGAAGCAGAGGCGCCCATCGTGGACGGCATGCAGGGTGATCTCGTTAAAGAGGTAGTCGAGGAAGCGAGCGGCCAGGGCCGACGGTGTGTGGTCCGGGTCGAGCGGTTGAAAGACCTGGATGTTTTTGACGATGCCGACGCGAGCCTCGGCGTCAAAGGCGCGGATGACGCGGTAGGCGGCAGCGTGGGCGAGAAGCTCGTGGCGCAGGACGCGGAAGTAGAGGGGGAGGGAGCGCTGGCCCGGGGCGTGCTCACCATAGAGATAGCCGACGGCGGCATAGACGTTGGGCTCGTTGATGGTGCACCAGAGGCGGACGAGATCGCCGAGCTGATCGACGGCGTGATGGGCGAAGCGGCGAAAATGAGAGATGACGGCAGGGTTGGACCAGCCGCCCTGGCGGGCGAGCCAGAGCGGGGTGGAAAAGTGAAAGAGGGTGACCATGGGCTCGAGGCTGTGCCGGTGGAGGGCGGTGAGCATGTCGCGGTAGCGGGCGATGGCGGCGGGGTCGTAGCGGCCTTCTTCAGGCTCGATGCGGCTCCACTCGATCGAGAGGCGGTGGGTGTTGTGGCCCATGGCGGCCATGAGGTCAAAATCGGACTCGGCGTCTGCCCACCAGTTGCAGGCGAGGCCACTGCGGTCGTCGTGCCAGATGGTACCGGGACGGGTCTCAAATTGCCACCAATCGTTGTTTGTATTGTTGCCCTCGACCTGGTGGGCAGCCGTTGCGGTGCCCCACAGGAATCCTGGCGGGAATTCGAGGCGAGTTTGTGTCATGGTGTTGTTCTCCTCTTTTGTTCTATTGCTGGCATGGTATCATCTCAAAAAGCTGAGGCAGGGTGTAGGGCGGATTGCCAATCCGCCCTACATCCCTCAAGTGATTGAGATGACACCTCGCATGATAACAAGTTTCTGCACCTGTGTCAAGGGAGGGCGATCAGGCCGAAGAAGGGCGTGGATCGAATGCCAGAGCCAGGTAGCCGACAGCGCTCTCGACCAGCTGGTCGAGAGGCAGGTGCTCCTGCACGGTGTGGACGACGGTGTCATCGCCGGGGCCAAAGCCGATGACTGTGGCGCCCGCCTCGGCAAAGTGGCCACCGTCGGTGGCAAAGCGCCAGGTGTCGATCTCGACGTCGCGGCGCAGGGCGACGGCGAGTGCCGCCTGGGCGGACTGAAGCCAGGGATGCTCCACAGGGGTGGTGAAGGAGGGAAACTCGTCGGGGTAGCTCTTGCAGTAGCCGGTGTAGGTCTCGAGGGCGCGGGTGGTCATCTCGACCGTGCCTTCACAGCCGGGCGTCAGGCTGTCGGCCAGCAGCCTCTCGAGCTTGGCGACAATGTCGGCCGTCGACTCGCCCGGCACGTTACGCCAGTCGAGGACGAGGTGAAGGGCCGATGGGGTGATGTTGGCGCCTAGCGGCTCGCTCTCGACGTGGGTGGGGGCGACAGTGGAGGCGCCATAGGCCGACTCGGAGGGCATGGCCAAAGTGCCGAGCCTGTCGACAAAGCGGGCCATGGCAAAGTGGGGGTTGGCGCCCAGGTGGGGCATGGAGGCGTGCACCGAGCGCCCGGAGAAGTGGACGTGGAACTCGACGCGACCGCGGTGGCCGCGGCGTAGATGATTGGCACTTGCCTCGCCGACGACGACGTGGGAGGCGGGCAGTGTGCCCGCCATGTGGCGGGCGCCGAGGCCGCCGATCTCTTCCTGGACGACGGCGGTGACGTACAGGTCGCCGGGCAGGGGGATGTCGAGGGTGCGCGCTATGCCGCCGGCATAGATCATGGCGGCGAGGGCGCCCTTCATGTCGGCCACGCCGCGCCCCCAGATGGCGCCGTCGTGGATCTCGGCGCCAAAGGGTGGGTGGGGCCAGTCGGCGGGATCACCCGCGTCGACGTGGTCCATGTGGCCGTTCAGGATGAGTGCCGGGCCCGGGCCGCCGGCGATGCGGCCCACGACGCTGCCGGCCTCGTCGACCCAAACCTCATCGTAGCCAAGGCGTTCCATTTCGGCCTGGATCAGGGCGGCGACATCCCCCTCGTGACCGGAGGGGCTCAGGGTCTGGACGAGTTTCTGGGTGAATGTGATCAGGGCATCGCGGTGGGTGTTGACGGTTGTCCAAAGTGTTTCATGGTTCATTGTCTTTTCTCCATGAGAGTAGTGGTCATGTGCTCAAACGTTGGCGGAAGACGAGGAGCAGGAAACGGGGCAGGGCGAGCTGGCGGCGCCAGCGCCAGGGCTGGGAGAGGAGGCGGTGGAGCCATTCGATGCCGAGGCGGCGCATCCAGGCCGGGGCGCGACGGGTGACGCCCGCGACAAAGTCAAAGGCACCGCCAAGGCCGATCATGACGGGCACGCCGAGGCGCGTGCGGTTACGGGCAATCCATTCTTCTTCAGCCGGCACGCCATAGGCCACGAGCAGGAGGTCGGGCGCGGCGACGTGGATGCGATCGAGGATGTGCGGTTCGTCAGCAGGGGCTGGTGAGCCGGCAAAGGTGCCGGCGATCTGCAGGCCGGGATAGGCAGCGACCAGGCGGCGGGCAGTCTCTTCGGCCACACCAGGGGCAGCGCCGAGAAAGAAGGGACGGTAGCCGCGCTGCGCTGCGTGGGCGGCGAGATGGTAGATGCCGTCGGAGCCGGTGACGCGCCCCGGGAGCGTGTGTCCTAGCAGGCGCGCGGCAAGGAGGAGGCCGACGCCGTCGGCGACGTTCAGGTCGGCGCTGTTGAGCACCTGGCGAAAGGCGGGGTCGTCGTGGGCAGCGACGAGCATTTCGGGGTTGAGGGTGACGACCTGGTGGGGGGTGCCACCGGCCACAAAGTCGTCGACGCACGCCAGCAGGGTGTCGTAGGTGGCACAGTCGACGCGCACGCCAAGGATGTCAATCGACTCCACGCCCCACCTGCTCGATGACGGCCAGGGCCTCGCGGGCACAGCGTCGCCAGGAAAAGCGCTGCGCCTGGCGCAGGCCGCGCCCCGCCAGCGTCTGGCGCAGGTCTGCGTCGGCCACCATGTGTGCCATCGCGCCGGCGATCGAATCAAGATCGAGGGGATCGACGAGGAGGGCGGCGTCGCCGGCTACCTCGGGCAGTGACGATGTGTTGGAGCAGATGATGGGCGTGCCGCACGCCATGGCCTCGACGACGGGTATGCCGAATCCTTCGTAGAGGGAGGGAAAGACGAAAGCCAAGGCGCCGCTGAGGAGGGCGGGCTTGTCGGGATCGGGCACATAGCCTGTAAAGATGACGCGCTCCTCCAGGCCGAGGCGCCGGACGAGGGCAAAGATGTCGTCGTAAAGCCAGCCTTTTTGGCCGGCGAGGACGAGGTGGAGGTTGGTTGGTTGGTGAGCCCGGGGGGTGGGGAGGTGGGAGAGGAGGCGGGAGAAGGCTTGAATGAGGCGGGTGAGGTTCTTGCGGGGGTGGAGGGTGCCGATGTAGAGGAGGTAGGGGGCGGTGAGGTGGTAGCGGGCGCGGATGGCGGCGCGGATGGCGGGGTCGGTGGCGGGGGCGAGCGACTCGTCGCGGCCGGGATAGACCACGTCAATCTTGGACGATGGCACGCCGTAGAGCTCGATCAGGTCATGGCGGGTCGCGTCAGAATCGGCGAGGAGCCGGGTGGCGGCACGGGCGTTGTGGCGGGTGGACCAACGTAGGTAGATGTTCTGGGTCAATGTGTGTGCTTCAGGGTGGTAATGAAAGCCGAGGTCGTGGACGGTGACGACAGAGCGGGCCGGGTGGGCGATGGGCAGGACGTGAGAGGGGACGAAGAGCAGGTCGGGCGGATGGGTGATCATCTCCCACGACAGAGCCAGGTGGGTCCAGAGGCGGGGAAAAGGGATCGTGCGCTGTTCACCGAGGGTGCCGAACAGGTCGTCGGCGGGGGGTTGGTTGAAGTAGAGGCGCCAGCGGTGGGGCGTGTCGAGTGAAAGCAGGGCACGGATCAGGTGCAGTGAATAGTTTTCGGTGCCTGTGGGCCGGGCAGCCGTGGCCCGGCTGGCGTCTATGCCGACGAGCATCACCTGGCGCCTACTGGAGCAGTGCCGCGAGCTGCTCGAGCGTAATGGGGCCGGGGCGCACGATCGACGGCGGGACGACGGTCAGATCGATGACGGTGGACGCGACGCCGCCGTCGCACGGGCCGTCGAGGATGAGCGGGATACGGTCGCCCAGGGTGAGCATCACTTTTTCGGCGGTGGTGGCAGGCGGTGTGGTGTGCAGGTTGGCGCTGGTGGTAGCCAGAGGCGCGCCTAACTGCAGGGCGATCCGGCGCACCAGGGGATGATCGGGCACGCGCACGGCGACGTTGGGCCGGCGGTTGGTGACCATGTCGGGCACGATGGGAGAGCGGCGCAGGACCACTGTCAGTGGGCCAGGCCAGAAGCGCTCGGCAAGCAGCCACATCTCGGCGGGGATACCGTCGGCGACGCCAAGGATGGCGGTGGCAGAAGGCAGGAGCAAGGGGATGGCCAGGTTGACAGGGCGCTGCTTCAGGGCATAGAGCTGGGCCACGGCCTCGGGCAGGTAGGCGTGGGCGGCGAGGCCATAGACGGTGTCGGTGGGAAGGGCGATGACCTGCCCGGCACGCAGGGCGGCGACAGCGCGCTCGACGGCGTCGGGCGCGTCGACGGGTAGGGTTACGGCTTTTTGCATCTTCCCTCCATCAGGATTGACCGTTGGCCGGCGGTGCGCTGGCACGTGGCAAGATGGATACCCTTGTCAGCCCCGCTCACGGCGGGGCCAGGCATATTGTACAATGGGCGGGCCGATCGGTCAACCCCCGAAGCGGGTGGGACCGGGGTGGGGGTGTGTTTCTGGGGGAGTTGATTGCAGGAAGTGATGACAGGCGGTCGCGCCCCCGATGGGAAGGGGGCGCGACCTGGATGGATAGAGATGATCGGGCTAGCTGGCGTGGCAGGTGACCGAGAGGCGGCGGGGTGTGGGCTCGGCGAAGCGGAGCCAGATCGGGTTGGTGAAGCAGCGGTAGGTGGCGCCATCCTGGTCGGTGGCGGTGGCGAGACGGATGTAGCCGGGGCCGGCGGGCAGGTCCTGGGCGATGACCTGGGTGGTGCCAGGTGCCCAGCGGATGCGTGCGCACATGGTGTCGTTCATGCCGCCGAAATAGTAGCGGACGTCGACCCACTCGACGGGACCGAACTCGTCGGTGAAGAAGGCTTGCACGCCGATGTGGAGGTCTGTGTCGCCGTCGACGTGAAGGATCTGGCCGAGGCTGGCTTCCTCGCCTTCGACAGTGACGGTGAAATTTAGCACTGGCCCGTCGGTTACGACACAACTGCCCGTACGCAGCGCTGTGGCGATCTCTTGCTCTGTCGGCGCCCGGCGCGGGCCGGCGGGGTCCCGCTGGGGAAGGTGGAGGAGGGTGCGCGCCTTGCCGAGGGCGTTGTCGTCGGCACGGAACCCGTTCCAGTCCACCCACCACCCCTCGCTCCAGTTAAAGCTGCCGTGCGCATCGCTGCCGGCGAGGAGCACAAAGCGCGGATCGGCCTGTGCGGCCCTGTAACGCAGCATCCGATCCCACACCTCGATGCCCTCTGCGCTCGCGCTCTCGTGCCATGGCTTGGCAGGCTCCCAATGATCGAAGGGGTTTTCTTCTTTGCCGGCGTGGAAGCGCATGGTGCCGTTCCACGCCTCCATGCCGTGGATCGACTGCGCCAGGTCGTGGAACTCCCAGAAGCCGCCGGGCGCCTGGGCAATCGCGGCGGGGTGGGCGGCAAAGGCGAGGGCGCCCTGGGCGTGGACCGAGTGACCCACGAGTTTGGGTTCGACCTTGCCCTTCCGGTTTACGCCCGTGAGCACCGCTTCGAGCTGGTAGATCGGGCCAAAGAGGTGTTTGAAGAGATCCTCGGCAAAATCGGGGAGCGCTTGGGCGACAGCCGACAGCAGATTCTTTCGGGCAAAGGCGCCCGGGATCAGCTTGCCGAGCGTGGGGCCCAAGACGAGCATGTGGAGCGTGTTATCGCCCTGGCCGGGGATGCCGAGGACGGTGACTTCTTCGCCGCGCAGCAGGCGCATGCGGTCGTCCGAGAGGCTCTGGATCTCGAAGCCGAGGTCACCCCAGGGCGTAGCGGCGTGGAGTGATTCCCAGTAGGGGTTGTTTGCGGCCAGGTCGACCGAGTGGTCGGTCACCACCAGCCAGTCGAGGCCGATCGCCATGGCGGCGGCGCGCGTGTCGGCGATCGGGTTGCCAAATTCCTTGACATCGTTGGTATAGCTGGAATGGTAGTGCGTATCGCCATAGTACCATTGTGGCGAGGTGCGCAGCGGCAGTGGTTCGGCGGCGATCTCGATGGCGAGCGGGCGCACGGCGTCTACCGGTACACCGAGGCCGGCCGGACCGCACCAGCCGCGAAAGACGACGGTAAGGAGGAGGCGCTGGCCGCGCGCGGCGGTTTTGAACGCAGATAGGGGCAGTGAGGGCGGAGGGCCGGAGGGCGACCCTGAGGGGCGATAGGCCCACAGGCGACGGTTGACGCGGCCGAGGCCGTGGGTGAAGGAGTGAACCTCCTCCCATGGCTTCTCTGCCCACGGGTGGTCATCATCTGGCGCCTCAAATACGACGATTTCATCCAGATGGACGCCAGCGTTGGGCCCATCGCGCACGATAAACGAAAAGGGGATGGTGTCGCAGCCGGGCTCCAGGCGCCAGGGGGCGTCGGCCCAGTAGGTGGGGATCAAGTGCCCGGCCCCCTTGGGCTGAGCCGCCGCGCCAGGGGGCAGTGGTTCGCCCAGGGTGCGATCCTGGAGCACCAGGCTCAAATAGTCAATCACGTGCTGCTTGGCACTTTTCCTGGTGGTCTCGGTCACTGTTCCTCCTCGCTTGTTTGTCTGCCCGGCACGAGCAGAGAAAGGTCAGACGGCCATGGCCAAGTCGCGCCGACGCTGAGAGGCGGCGTCGCCAAAGAGGATGGCGCCATATAGCCACACACTGAGCGGGCCTAGGCAAAGATAGGCCGATCTTTGTTCTCAGACCGTCCCTCCAGTTGTGGGTGCTGTGGATAGCCGGCCTCGTCGATCAGGGGCACCATCCGCTCATGCAGCTCGGCGTAGGTCAGGTCATAATCTGCCTCGCGGATGACTTGCAGGGCGTGATAGGTCATGGCGCCGTGATAGGTGTCGCCGATGCGCGCGTCGTAGGAATATTCCTTGTTGTTGCAGCCAGAGAGGAGCACCTCGCGCATCTCTGATTCGGGATACTTTTCCCGGCCCTTTGGCTTGGCGCGCCAGGGGTTGGGGAGGACGCGGTCACCACGGTGTGACGGGTCAAGAAAACGAACGCGCCGCTCATCGGGCAGGGCAAGGCCGGGGATGTTCTCGTCGAGGAGGACGCGCGTGACGGTGCCGGAAAAGCACGAGTCGGAGATGACAGTGAGATGCACACCCGCGGGCAGTTGGGTGAACAACTCGCGCAGCTCGTCGTCGATGATCAGGTTCTGCGCACAGTCGTAGGGGCACATGGCCTGGTCGTAGCGCGCCTCGTCGCCGCTGGTGTCGGCCAGATAGGTGCCGTGAGAGGAGTTGGTGAACACAAGCACGTCGCCCTCACCGGAACCAGCGATCAGATCCTTCAAGGTGGAGAGGATCTTGTCCTTCGTTGCCTCAGTGTCGAAGAGGAGCGTGACATCTTCTGAGGCAAATCCATAGTGGTCGACCAACATCTCGGCCCAGGCGCGGGCGTCATTGACGCAGCCTTTCAAGTCGCTGCCATCGTAGGGGTAATCATTGATGCCGACACAGAGCGCTTTTTTCGCCATTCAGGCTTCTCCTTTCTCTACTTCCAAAGTGGTCCCACTCTCGATGAGCGTGGTGCGCTGGTTGCAGCGGTGAGGCCAGCATTGGCCTCGTCCCGATCAGCAGCCGTTGTTTTAGAGCAATTCTATTATATCACAGGATGCGCCCAAGTCAACCCTTCCAATGAGCGCATTGACACTTTGCAGAGAATCGGGTATAATGGCGCCGCAACAGCAGATCACACCCGGATCGAGAAGAGTGAGAATATACGACGCGACCGTACCGATTTCAGAACTGATGCCCATTTGGCCGGGCGACCCGCGTGTCGAGATCGAGTGGACCTCAATGATGACAAAGGGGGATGATGCGAATGTATCCCGCCTGCGCCTGGGGAGTCACACAGGCACACACGTGGACGCGCCCTACCATTTTGTAGCGCAAGGACAGACGGTAGACAAGCTGCCGCTAGATGTGTTGGTGGGTCCGGCATTTGTGCTGGAGGTGAACCCGCCAGAGGGAAATACGATCGGCGTGTTTGATCTGGCAGGCTTTAACCTGCCGAAGGATGCGACGCGGCTCTTGCTCAAGACGCGAAACTCTCATCTATGGGAGGACCACGTCCGGGAGTTCGAGCCGGACTATGTGCACCTTGCCCCACGGACGGCGGAGTGGCTGGTGGGCCGGGGTGTGCGGCTGGTGGGCACGGACTATTTGTCGGTGGAGCGACATAACTCGGCCGACTACCGCGTGCATCGTACCCTCCTTGGTGCCGGGGTGGTCGTGGTCGAAGGGCTGAACCTGAGCCAGGTGCCTGAGGGGCCGTGCCAACTCGTGTGCCTGCCTCTCAAGGTGCAGGGTGGGGACGGCGCACCGGCGCGGGTATTGGTCATTCGGGATTGAACTCAAGCAGGGTGCGTGGAGGGGAAAGATGATTCAGAAAGAGCCGGCAAAGAAAAAGGACCTGGTGCGCGTAACTTTCGTCCTGCCCTCCAACATGTGGGCTGAGCGGGTCAACTTGGTGGGCGAGTTCAATGATTGGGATACGACGGCGACCCCCATGAGCCGCAACCGGTCGGATGCCAACTGGCGCGTGTCGCTCGAGCTGCCTGCGGGCAGCGTGTTCAAGTTCCGCTATCTGATCGACGGCAAAGAATGGCTGAATGACTGGCACGCCGACGACCATGTGGAGAATCCGTACGGGTCGTTTGACTCGGTTGTCGACCTGACTGAGTTTGCACAACCAGCAAGCCCGCCACAGGCTGAGGGGGTGGCAGGGCCAGAGGGAGAAAACAGGACAACGAGCGAGACTGCCTAGCTGTGCTCTTTGTCGGGCTGGACCTGGCATGGTCGCCGCGCAACCCTTCTGGATTCGCCCTGCTCGACCAGGACGGGCAGATCCTGGAGGTGAGCGGCAAGCTGGGCAGCGACGACGAGATCGTCGCTGCGCTGGCGCATGCGCTGCCAGGGGATGACCCTGGCCTGGTGGCAATCGATGCCCCTCTGGCAGTACCGAATGAAGTGGGCGCGCGACCGTGCGACCGTGAAGTAGCCTCGGTATTTGGCCGGTTCGAAGCCGGCCCCCACCCGGCCAACCGGCGTGTGCTGGCACGCTACGGTGGGCTGCGCGGCGAAGATATCCGGCGCCGCCTCGAACGGCTCGGGTTTCACCACAATCCATATCTTGTCAAGGGATTCCCTGGCCGGCAGGTCATCGAAGTGTTTCCCCATCCCGCAATGGTGTCGCTCTTTGGCCTCGATCGGACGCTCAAGTACAAGCCACGGCAGGGCCGCGACATGACTATACGCCGTGCCGAGTTGGGGCGACTGATCGATTATCTTGGAGCATTGCAGGCGGCCGATCCGCCTCTTCACCTGAGGGATGATCTGCTGGCGCTCGACCTCGAGAGGAGGAAGGGGCGAGGGCTGAAAGAAGCGGAAGATATGCTCGACGCGATCGTGTGCGCCTACAGCGCGCTGCACGCGTGGTGGCATGGGCCACGGGGCTATGCCGTGTATGGAGAGGGGGCTGTGAGTGCCGACCCGGAAGCGGGGCACATTGTGGTGCCCATGACCCGGACGGCATGGGAGCGGATCAAGACAAAGCGCCTCCTTTTTGTGGATCGCGACGGGACGCTCAACCGTAGCCTGGGCCGGCGCCCGCCGAACCATCCGGGTGAAGTCGAGATCCTCCCCGGGGTCGGGCAGAGCCTGCACCACGCGGCGAGCCTCGGCTGGCGGCTGGTGGTGGTGACGAACCAGGGGGGCGTGGCTTTTGGCTACCAGACGCACCGTCAGGCGTGGCGTACGCTGGAGGCTGCCCTCGATATGCTGCCGGTGGCGGTCGAGGCCGTCTACCTGTGCCCGCACCATCCCCACGGCACTGATCCGCGCTACGCGGCGACATGCCCGAATCGCAAGCCGGAGCCTGGTTTCTTGCTCGATGCCCTGGCGCGCTATGATGCCAAGCCAGAGGAGTGCCTGTTCGTGGGCGATATGGACACAGACCGCTTGGCGGCGGAGGCGGCAGGCGTTCCGTTCCGCTGGGCGTGGGACTATTTCGGAGGGGCGTTTCCACGCCCTGAGGAGGCGTAGGATGGTTGGGTGAATCCCCTATATCTGGTAGGTCGCATCCTCCGGAACACTATATCTTGTATCATTTTCGCTATTGGGGGGCGAAAATACGCCACCTGGGGTATTGCCATAACAAGAGAAGTAGTGTATAATACATCTGGCCGAATTGTGTTTGTGTGTCGCGTATTGAGTGCTGGCGCGCTTTGTGAGGAGCGCCTCATGGTGAGGGTCTCGAACTGAGAAAGGGGTAAGAAGATGAAAACGCGATTGCTCCTGGTGGTGGTGGTGATCGTCCTGGTGACGGGGTTTGCTCCTGCCGCCCAGGCGGATCCGTGCGCAACCACTACTCACATCGTCAAAGCGGGGGAGAATCTGACCCAGATCGCGCGCATGTATGGCGTGACGGTTGATGCAATTGTCCGCGCCAACAATCTGTGGAATCCGAATGTAATCTATGTGGGGCAGTGCCTCATCATCCCTGTGCCGTGCACACCACCGGCACCCGGCGGCTGCACCAAGATCCACGTGGTGCAGCGCGGTGAGTATCTGAAGAGGATTGCGGCGCGATATGGCACGACAGTAGACAAGCTCGTCGCACTGAACAATATCCGCAATCCAAACCTGATCTATCCGGGACAGCGACTCAAGGTGCCTGTGCCGTGCCCAGGGCCGTCTCCGACGCCCGCGCCCAGCACCGGGCCGTGGACGTGCCGCTTCTGGAACAACCGGTTCATGAGCGGCGATCCAAAGTTTGAAAAGCGATACCAGACGATCGATTTTAACTGGGGCACGGCTGGACCGGGCGGTGGGATCGGGGGGACCAACTTTGCGGTGCGGTGCACGCGTGACCGTGATTTCAACGGTGCCAAGTATCGTTTCTATACACGAGTGGATGATGGTGTGCGCGTGTGGGTTGACGGAGAGCTGATCATCGGGCAGTGGCACGACACGGCCCCCAAGACGTACAGCACCGACAAGCAGATCGCCTCGGGCAAGCACCAACTCCAGATCGACTATTACCAGAATACAGGGGGCGCCCAATTGCAGTTCTGGACCGAGCAACTTGACGGGGCCACGGTGTGGAAGGGCGAGTTTCATAACAACCCGAACCTGGATGGCTCTCCGACCGTGACCAAGCAGTACGGCTCGGTGGATTTCAACTGGGGCAATAAGGCGCCGGTGCAGGGCGTGAACGCTGACTATTTCTCGGCGCGCTTTACGGGCACGTTCCACTTTGCGGCGGGCAAGTATCGCTTTAGTGCTACCTCTGACGACGGGATTCGCGTCTATGTCGACGGTCACAAGGTGATCGACGAGTGGCACTTGAGCGCCCCGACGACGTATTATGGTGAGATGGATATTGGCGAAGGCAACCACGAGGTGAAGGTGGAGTATTTCGAGAACCAGGGC
>JAFGIA010000185.1 GCA_016929795.1 Anaerolineae bacterium | reverse complement strand
CCTCGTGGCCGCGCAACACAGGCAACTCCTGGCCGGTCGCGGCCGCCCACACCCGCGCGGTGCCATCGCGGCTGGCGGTTACGATGTGCCCGCCCTCGGCATCCCACGTGGCGTGCACCACCGGGCCCTCGTGGCCGCGCAGCACGGCCAGCGCCTGGCCAGTCTCGGCGTCCCACAGCCGGGCCGTATGGTCCCAACTGGCCGTCGCAAGGTGGCGCCCGCCGGGGTCCCACGCCGCGTCGGTGACCCACTCCTCGTGGCCGCGCAGCACGGCCAGTGCCTGCCCCGTGCTTGCATCCCATATCCGGGCCGTGGTATCGCCGGCGGTGACGATGCGCCGCCCCTCGCCATCCCACGCGGCGTGCCACAGCCAGTCCTCGTGGCCGCGCAGCACGGCCAGCGCCTGGCCGGTGTCTGCGTCCCACACCCGGGCCGTGTTGTCCCAACTGGCCGTGACGATGCGGCTTCCCTGGCCGTCCCACGCCGCGTGTACCACCGTGCTCTCGTGGCCGCGCAGCACGGCCGTTTCTCTGCCCGTTTCGGCGTCCCACACGCGGGCCGTGCCGTCGCTGCTGGCGGTCACGATGCGGCGCCCGTCGCCATCCCAGGCCGCGTGCGCCACCCAGTCCTGGTGGCCGCGTAGCACGGCCAGCACCTGTCCCGTGCCGGCGTCCCACACGCGGGCCGTGGCGTCGTCGCCACAGGTCACGATGCGCCGCCCTTCGGGGTCCCATGCCGCGTGCCACACCCGGCCCTCGTGCCCGCGCAGCACGGCCAGCGCCTGGCCGGTGTCCGCGTCCCACAGCCGGGCCGTGCCATCCTCGCTCGCGGTGACGAGCCGGCGCCCCTGGCCATCCCACGCTGCGGTCACCAGCGGGCCCTGGTGACCGCGCAGCACGGCCAGCGCCTGGCCCGTGCTGGCGTCCCACACGCGGGCGGTGCCATCCTCGCTCGCGGTCACGATCCGCCGTCCCTCGCTATCCCAGGCCGCGCGCGACACCGGCCCCTCGTGCCCGGACAGGAGTGCCACCGAGTGGCCGGCGTGCAGGAACCAGGCGCGCAGGGCGCTGTCGGCTTCGAAGGAGTGGGCGGTGCGCGCGCATTCGATAGCCAGCAGCAGCGCCAATTCCTGATTCGTGTCGATCTGGCCCAGTGAAGCAAAGGCCAGCTTCAGGCCGTCGGCCTGGATGCGGGCCTCTTGGGCCTGGTCGCGCTGCACCTCGGCGTCGGCCTGGGCGGTAGCCCTGGCCCTGGCTTCGTCTACGGCCTCCATCCTGGCCGTGGCGCGCGCCTGCGATTCAATCCTGGCCAGGTCGCGCTGCTCCGTGGCGTCGCCCCACAGCCAGGCAGCCAGTCCGGCCAGGGCCAGTGCCAGCACGAACAGGCCCGCCAGGGCGATCGCCAGGTGCCGGAGGCGGCCGGCGGCGCGCTGCTCTGCGACGAGCTGGGCTTCCTTGCGCTGCTGCTCGCGCTCCTCGGCGGCCTCGCGCTCGCGCAGGGCCAGGCCCGCCTGGATGTAGGCCCGCTCGGCCTCATTCAGGTCGTCACCTCTGTCGGCCAGCCAACCCTCGGCCTCCGACAGGGGCGCGCCTCTCAGCAGCGCTCCCTCGTCCTGGGCCGCGTCGAGCCAGGCGCGGCGGGCAGCCGCCAGCTTGTCGCGCCACAGCCCAAAGGCCCGGTCCGCGTCGAGCCAGGTACGCAGCCGCCCCCAGCCACGGATGAGCGCCTCGTGTGACACTTCTACCGTCGCGCTGCCGGCGAGTGTGTCCTGGCCGGTGACCACCAGCCGGGCACCGGCCAGGGCGTCGACGACACGCTCGACCTCGACGGCCGGCATGCCGGGTGTGGCCAGGTCGGGCAGCGCCGCGCGACGGCGTGTGCCTTCCATGCCCGCACCATAGTGGGCCAGCCGCATAAAGACGCCGCGTACCACGGCTGCGTGGCCCTGGGCGTCCAGCGTCTCGTACACCGCCTCGGCGCGCCTGGCAATCGCGCCTTCCACCTGGCCGATGGCCTCGTAGGCGGCGTGGGTGAGCAGGCCCTGCGACGTCGCACGCGCCCACAGCTCTGTCAGCGCGAATTGCACCAGCGGCAGGCTGCCGGGTTGCCCTTCCACGTCGTCCAGGATGCGGTCGACCAGCCCCGCCTCAAAGGCGCCACCGCTGCCAAAGGCGGGCTGCTCCACGGCGGTGCGCATCTCGTCCCGGCTCATCGGCAGCACATTGACCAGCCCTGCGTCGACGGCCTCCGCCAGGTGGCGGTCGGCCAGGACGTGGCCGTAAAAGTCAGCACGCAGGGTGAGGACGACGGTGGCACCTGTCCCGGCAGCCAGGAGCGCAGCGATCAAGCGCTGGCGCTGAGCGGGGTCGCGGCACTCGGTGAACACCTCTTCGAACTGGTCGGCGACGAGCAGGAGGCGCCGGGGGGTGGGTGGCCTGGCGCATAGTCGCGCGCTGACATCGGCCAGCGCGATGGTGCTGTCGCCGAGCGCCTGGGCCAGGCTGCGCGCCTGGGCCAGGCGGGTGACCTCCCCCGCATCGGGCTCGAGCAGGTCGACCAGGGACGCAGCCAGGGCATGCAGCGGCTCTGGCCCGGGGCGAAAGAGGCACATGGACCAATCAGGGCTGCCGGAGGCGGCCTCGTTACACAGGGCAGGCACCAGGCCGGCGCGGACGAGCGATGACTTGCCACAGCCCGAGGCGCCGACGACGGCGATGAAGGGGCAGGCGCGCACCCGCTTGACGAGCTGGGCGATCATGGCGTCGCGGCCAAAGAAGAGGCTGGCGTGCTCTGCCTCGAAGGGCTGGAGGCCACGGTAAGGGCTGGCCGCCAGCACGCGCGCGGGCAGGGCCAGGCGCGGCTCAAAGTAGGCGTACTGGGCGGGGTTTGCGACCTGGATTTCGAGCAGCAGCGTGTCGAGTAGTCTCCGCTTTTCACAAAAGGTGATGACCCGGTCCACCAGGTCGGCCAGGCCGTGGTTGGGGCTGAATTCGAGCTCGACAGGGGCCAGCAGGGGCCGGTCGTGGCAAAAGCGGCGCAGGTCTTGCACGGTAAAGGTTGAGAGCAACAGCTCACGCAGGGCGCCCAGATTGTGGCGCCGGGTCTCGCCATCCATTGGCCTCTGCTCCTTCCTTCCACCCCTGAAGCGGCAAGACGTCTCTGTGCCGGCGTGCGGCGATTTGATGGCAACGCGGTCCCCGTACAAACAGCGTTGTCGTCCAGCCCATCATAACACAATCGGCCCAAATTGGCAAGGGCACTTGCGATTCGCGGTATGGTTGTTGCCAAGTCCGTCATTCACAGGGTCAATTTGACACTGCGTGCGTTCGCCTGTATACTGGAAGCATAGCCGGGCGCCTTTGCTTGCGCCAGCAGGTCCTCTTTGCGCCACGGCTCAGGAGGAGAAAACGAACGTCCGACTTTTTGTAGTCGCAGGACTTTTCCTGACGGCTATCACCCTGGGGCTCGGCGTCTCGCTGGCTGCCGAGCCTGCTGCGCCGCCTGCGATCCGTATCAACGAATTCCTGGCGGATAACGACGGTATCATTGCCGACGAGCACGGCGAATACGACGACGTGCTGGAGCTGTATAACGCGGGCACGACCAGCGTCGACCTGGGTGGGATGTATCTCACCGACGACCTGGGCGCCCCCACAAAATTTCGCATCACCGGCACGGTCACACTGCCACCCGGTGGATTTCTTCTCTTCTGGGCCGACAGCAGCCCCGAGCAGGGGATCTATCACACCAACTTTGCCCTGTCCAAGTTGGGCGAGAGCATCGGCCTGTTCGACACCGATGCCAACGGGAACGCGCCACTGGATACCTACAGCTTTGGTGCCCACACCACCGACGTCTCGGAGGGGCGCTGCCCGGATGGGGGGCAGTGCTGGCTCTTTTTCTCTGTGCCGACCATGGGGGCCAGCAACGAGCCGTGCGGCACGCCGCCGGCGATTACGGGCACACAACACGAGCCCGTCTTCCCCCAGGCGGGTGAGGCGGTGACGGTCACGGCGACGATCACAGACGACGGAGCCGTCATCGCCGCGACTGTGTGGTATAGCGCCGGCACCGGGTACCTGCCGGTCATGATGGACGGGCTGGAGGGAGACCGGTATGCAGCCGCCCTCCCGGGCCAGCCACGCGACACGTGGGTGCAATACTATATCGAGGCGGAGGATGACGCCGGGCAGGTTGCCACCGACCCGCCAGGCGCGCCGGAGGTGGTCTACAGCTACCTATCCGGCTACGAGGCGCCACCTCACAGGCTGTTCCTGCCTTTGCTGCTCGATACGGGCGAGCCGGCGCGGCTGCCCCTGCGGCTGGACTGCGGCAGCCCCCAGCCCTACACCGCCGTGGATGGCACGGTCTACCTGGCCGACCATGCCTGGAGCTTTGGTTCCTACGGCTATATCGGCGGGTATGCCTATCTGCCTACCGAGTGGTGGGATTGGAACCTGGTGGGCGGCACTTCTGACCACGATCTCTACAAAGCGCAGCGGTTGGGCTGGGAGGAATATCGCGTCAGCCGCATTCCCAGCGGCCACTACCTGCTGACGCTCCGTTTCGAGGAGCAGGTGCTCCACGGTCCCGGCTTGGGCGTGTTTAACGTCGCCGTCGAGGGCCAGAGGGTGCTAGATGATTTCGACGTGTGGGCTCGCGTTGGCCGCCGTTATGCCCTGAACCGCCGCATGGCGGTGGATGTGTCCGACGGAGAGCTGAACGTGGTCGCATCTCCGGTTGTCGGCGAGGCGCGCCTGTCCGCGCTGGAGTTGGTTGCCCGCGAGCCCGATTCGGAGGCCCCCGCTGTCCCGACGGGCCTGGTGGCAACCGCCAGCTACCACGCCATCCTGCTGGACTGGGCCGACAATGGCGAGGATGACCTGGCCGGCTATCACGTCTACTGCGCCGAGCAGCCGGAGGGGCCCTATCGCCGGCTGACGACCGGCGAACCGGCATATCTCTCCCGGTACCAGGATCGCGTCACCACAACTCACGTGCTCTACTACTACCAGGTCAGCGCGGTGGATGTGTATGGGAATGAGAGTGCCGGGAGCAGCAATGTTTCTTCGGCAGCCAGCGAGTGGGCAGACGCGACGCTGCCGCTTTACCAGTTGGAGGTGTCGGCGGAGAACCTGGCGCTGCTGTATGCCAATCCCCTGAGCGACGACCGAGTGCCTGGCAGGCTCGCCTTTGCCGGCGATCTGTGGCCTGTCGAGGTCCGGTTCCGCGGATCATCCACGCGCTACTTTGCGAAAAAGTCGTGGAAGATTGTCTTTCCCGGCACCTCCCCCTTTGCCAACCAGGATCGTATCAATGTGAATGCCAACGTGTTCGATCCGACGCTCGTCCACAGCAAGCTGGCAACGATCGTGCACGAGGCCGCGGGCGTCCGCCCGCCCGAGAATGAGCACGTGTTGCTGGCGCTGAACGGGGAGTATATGGGGGTCTATGGCTGTGCCGAGCAGGTGGACGAGGGGTTTCTCCTGCGCACGGGCCGGAACCCCGGAGCGAGCATCTACAAGGTGGTGGATTATTTCGCCACGATCCTGCCCAACGAAGCGGCATACCGTGCCGTCTATGAGAAGAAAACCAACGAGGATCTCGGCCACGAGGACCTGATCTCGTTCATCGAAATCATCAACTATACGCCAGACGATCAATTTGCCGCCGCGATCGCCGGGGTGATGGATGTCGAGGCGTTTCTGGACTATTATGCCGTCCTCGTCTTGACGGCGGATGTCGACTCGGCCAGGCACAACATCTACCTGGTCCACGACCTGGATACCGGCCTGTGGGAGCTGGTGCCGTGGGATGTAGAGATCACGTTCGATTCGGTGGCTGCCCCGATCGACATGGGGACCGAAGAGCACCCCGTGGCACCGGGTGGGTCCAACTTGCTCCGCACCCGTGTGCTGCGCGTGCCCGAGTTCCGGGCCTACTACTGCGCGCGCCTGGCGGAGTACATGGATACCATCTTTGGCGATGCCGTGCTCCATCCCCAGGTGGACGCGGTGTGGGCGGCGGTCGAGCAGGATGGCCTGCGCGATTGGCTCAAGCTGGAGTGGGAGGGGAACTCGCAGTTCATGGCCGCGCCGGCTGCGATCAAGGCGTTTATCACGCAGCGCAAAGAGTTTCTGCGCGGAGAGATGGTGACCTATTGCCCTGTGATAGAATCGGGGGAGTAACCGTTCAGGTGGGCTTATGATTGGACACGGATTGCACGGATTTACACGGATTCACGGTGATGAGGCCGGCTGGCATTCCGCCT
>JAFGIA010000184.1 GCA_016929795.1 Anaerolineae bacterium | reverse complement strand
CTTCCGCCCGATGAATCGGGCTCAGAACCCCGTTCACGGGGTGCAAGCTTTGTAGCCGGGGTCATTCATGCCCCGGCGGTCTGCGGCACGCACGCCCTTTTCCGCCCAGCTTGATGCGTATGGCCTCAGAACCCCGTTCACGGGGTGCAAGCTTTGTAGCCGGGGTCATTCATGCCCCGGCGGCCTGCGGCGCGCACGCGCTTTTCCGCCCAGCTTGATGCGTATGGACTGGCTGTGCGGCACCACGGTGATGGCACCACACTCCCTTGGCCACTTGTCCCCTGTTCCCTCGTGTGTTAGAATATCCCCAGGTTGCCCCAATCAATTACTGAACAAGGAGGCAGAAATGGAAAATGATCTCCGCGATCGCTTGCGCATTTCGCAGGAGCGGCTGGACGAGATCAACGCCTTGCTGCTCGATCCCAACGCCCGCGTGGTGAACCAATTCCTGGAAGTCGTATCCAGGTATGGCACCCCCGAAGAGATCAACCGCAAGGCGCAGGAGGCACGCCGGCTTCCGAGCCTGCTCGCCCGGCTCAAAGAGACCGGCTCGCCCTACCGCGCCGACCTCGACTGGCTGACTGAGCAGCGTGACAGGGGCGCGTTCATCCCCATCGCCGATTACCGGCGCCAGGTGCTGGGCGACCGCGCCGACGAGATGGAATTTGACGACGCCTTTGCCGTCACCCTCGAGATCAGCGCCCTGCAATACTTTCCCTACCTGATCGCCCAGGCCCAGCACGCCATCGAGCACCGCGAGGTGATGCCTGGTCGTTACATCCGCGTGCGCAAGATGAAAGAGCAAGAAGCCGACAACGGCGACATCCTCGCCATCGCCGCCGCCATGCAGATCGTCGGCGCCAGCTATGTCGAGACGCTCGACACCAAGGGCACGGATGGATCGAATGTCCACCTGGGTGGACCGGCGACGATCACGGGCTATTTCGGCGGTGTCGGCCAGCCCAACGACTATCCCCTCAAGTGGCTCGACGAGTATCTCTACTACTATACAACCTATGGCATCCAGCAGGTGTTGAATGTCAACCCCGGCACCGTCCTCGTCGGCTATCTGCTGCACAAGCTGGGCGTCGACATCGAGTTCAAGATCTCGGTGTATATGGGCAATGACAACCCCTTTGCCGCGCTCTGGACCCTGCTGGGTGCCAGGCTTTTCTCGCGGCCCGACGGCACCACGTCGCTGATCGGCTTTAACTGGAGCAACTCGGTCAACAACGAGACGATCGAGATCGGGGCCGAGATCCGGCGCGATCTGGGCCTGGAGGACGTCGTCCGCTTTGAGCACCACATCCTCGAGACCTACAAGAGCATCGTCCGTCAGCCCTACGACCGCACCGACGAGCTGGTCGAGCTCGCCGACCACGTCGCCAACATTTCGGCCAAGCACGAGGGCGGCCCGATCGACGTCGAGCTGACGCGCGAGCACCCGTCCGACATCCTCGACTATTTCCGTGACAAGTCCGAGATCATCGCATCGGAGCACTGGGCCTATCTGCTGCAGAACTATCTCGACAAGCACGAATCGGTGAACCGCACGGCGCGCGCCCTGACGGAGAACGGCCTGGCCTTTATCGCGGCGCGCAACCTGCACCGGTAGGAGAATCTATCATGAACGAAAAACCATTTCGGCCAGGAGGCGTGAACCCCGCGCTGGTCACCCCGTTTGCCAAGGACCAGTCGGTGGATGAAGGTGCCTTTCGCGCACTCATCCGGAGCGTGATCGAGCACGTGGACGGGCTGGTCCCCGCGGGCACGACGGGCGAATTCAACTACCTGACGCCAGAAGAGAGCCGGCGGTTGGTCGAGATCGCCGTCGAAGAAGCAGGCGGCAAGCCCGTGATCGCCGGCGCCGGCGCCGCCGGCACCAAGCAGGCGCTGCGCCTCGCCCGCGACGCGCACGAGGCGGGCGCCACCGCCGTGCTGATGGTCACGCCCTATTTCCTCCACCCATCGGACAAGGGTATCTACCAACACTATTACACCATCGCCCAAGCACTACCCGATCTGCCGATCATTCTCTACAACATCCCGCAGGTCGTCGATGCCTACCTGCCGCGCCGCGTCGTCGAGGACCTGGCCGACATCCCGAACATCGTCGGCCTGAAAGACTCGTCAGGCAACCTGACCTACACGATGGAGATCCTCGAGTACGCAGGC
Organism: Anaerolineae bacterium; assembly: GCA_016929795.1. The sequence continues at coordinate 12,994 of JAFGIA010000184.1, read as the reverse complement.
GACCGCATCAAGGTACTCATCGGCCACGACGAGGTGGTGCTCAACGCCCTGGCGGGCGGCGCCAGCGGCATGATCCTCGCCTCGGCGCAGGTCTATCCCGAAGTCTGGCAGCAGGTACTTCAGGCTGTGCGCAGCGGTGACCTCGAGCGTGCCCGCGCACTCCAACGCCAGGTGCAAAAGCTGTCGCGTATTTTCTGCCGCTACGGCGGTGGCGTGGCAGTCAAGCAGGCACTCAAGATGATGGGCGTCGATGCCGGCAGGCCACGCAGCCCACTCAAGAGCGTCGGCGGCGCCCTGATCCACGAGGACCGTGCCGAGATCCAGCTCGAGCTGGAAAAGATGGGCAAAATCGCAGCGCGCGAGGCCCACTTCGCGCCGCCCGACGGCCCCGTCGCCGGCAGATTTGAGGCCGTCGGCATCACGGCGGATGTGGCCCGCGCGGCAGGGATGGCTTATGGCACGGGAAGCGCGGGCGACGGCGCCGAGGCGGTGCAGATCGACCTGCTCGCCGGCGCCAAGGCCGGGCCGGCGGGCGAGGCGTGGGCCTACCAGCTCACCTATCCCCGCCACGGCTATGAGGCGCTGACGACCATCCTTGAACCGAACCTCACCATCCGGCCGAGCACGCTGATCGTCCCCACCCACGAGCTGCAAGACCTGCGCCAGGCAAACATGATCTATGGCCCGGTGCAGAACGCCGTGGCGCAGGCCATCGTCGACAAGCTGGCCGCGGGCGTGATCTCCCGGCAGGCGATGGAGGGCGAGGTGATGTTCGTGCAGGCATCGGTCCCGCCGCAGGCACTCGACCGCCGGGCGCTGCACCACAACGCCTACCAGGCGACCGCCGCGGCGATCGACGACGCCTTCGGAGCCGGGGAGCACGAATAGAGAGGCCCAGGTCAAGCTGCACGCCTTGCACTTCACTTGCCCACTGTGGTAAAATGCGAGGCAGGCGGGCAAACTGGGCACTCGAAGGGAGCTCAACTCTATGGAAAGAATCGTGCTCAACCCTGACATTCTTGGTGGGAAACCGATCATTCGCGGAACGCGGATCTCGGTCGAATTCATCTTGGAGCTGCTGTCGACAGGGATGGAGACAGAAGAGATCCAAACCGAATATCCACACCTGACCAGAGAGGATATACTGGCGGCGATCAACTATGCCGCCCGCACTGTCGCGAACGAAGAGATCGTCGTTCCGCTTGAGGCCACGACCAGATGAGGTTCATCGCCGACGAGAACGTGTCACGGCTGGTGATCAACACGTTGCGCCAGCAAGGACACGACATTCTGGTTGTTGCCGAGCAAGATCTGGCCGGAGCCGCTGACGATGCGATCATCGCCCGCGGCCTGGGTGAAAACCGAATCATTGTCACGCACGACAAGGACTTTGGACAACTGCTGCTCAACCCTTTGAAAGAACATGGCGGTGTCATTCTGCTGCGACTGCGCCTGCCCACACCTCAAAACGCACTGCGAGCAATCCAACGGGCACTGGCGAGTCTTCCGGAAGCCAGGTTCTACGGAAACGTGGTCGTAGTGGAAGATGCGCGCATCAGGGTGAGCGCCGCCTGGAGGTAATATCATGACAAAGAAACCCAACTGGTTCAAAGGCATCTTTCCCGCGTTGGTGACGCCGTTCACCCGCGACGACGAGATCGACGAGGAAGCCTTCCGCGCCCTGATCCGCTTTGTGCTGCCCCACGTGGACGGCGTCGTGCCCAACGGCACAACCGGCGAGTTCAGCTCGATGACGCTCGACGAAAAAAAGCGCGTCATCGAGATCGCCATCGACGAGGTGGCAGGCCGCGTGCCGGTGCTGGCCGGCACTGGCTGCCAGAGCACAATCGAGACGGTCGAGCTGACGCGCTGGGCCAAGGACGCAGGCGCCACCGGCGCCCTCGTCGTCGCCCCCTACTTTCTCAAGCCCACCTTCAACGAGGTATTCGACCACTACCGCCAGGTGGACACGGTCGGGCTGCCCCTCGTCTTGTACAACATCCCACAGACTGCCGGCACCCACTTTCGCTGGTGGACGGCGGAGGGGATGGGCCTCGCCCTGGACAACGTCGTCGGCATGAAGGACTCGTCGGGCGATATGCCCTTCTTTATGGCAGCCATCGAAAAGCTGGGCGGCACCATCGGCCTCTTTGTGGGGCACGACGAGATCGTCGGTCCGGCGCTCCTGGCCGGTGCGGACGGCGCCATCCTGGCTTCGGCCAACCTGGTGCCCGACGTGTGGCAAGAGATCTATCAGGCCGCGCAGCGCGGCGACACCGCCCTTGTCCGCAAGCGGCAAAAGGACCTGCAGATCCTGACACGGCTGGCCGTGCGCAAAGGTGGCCCGCAGGCGATGAAAGAAGGACTGCGCATGGTCGGGCTACCCGGCATGAGCGACGCACGCCTGCCCTTCATCCGCGGCGGCGAGTTCGAGCGTGAGGATTACGAGGATCTGCGCACCCAGCTCGAGAACCTCGGCAAGATCGGGACGACGACCGTCACGCTGGGCGGGCGAGAGGTGGAATACGCCCTGCCCGCCGACGTCCCGCCTCCCACCGGCGACCTCACCCTGTGCGTGGGCGAGGGCTTTGCCGGCCCGCCCTTCTCCGAGATCGCCCACATCGACCTGCTGATCGGCACCCGGGACGGGCCGGTGGGCAAGGCCATCGCCCGCGCGCAGCAGGAGCCGCGTCCGGGCCACGAGCTGGCCGTGATCAGCGACCGGCCGCTCACCCTGCTCGTGCCCACCGTCACCGTGCGCGGCGCCAAGGCACGCCAGCTCGTCTACGAAGAAGCGGCAGCCGGCGTCAAGCTCGCCCTCGACCACGCCCTCGAGCACCACAACCTGCCGGCCGAGATGGTCGACGACGTGTGCCTGATCGCCAACGTGTTCGTACATCCGGCGGCGAGCATTCGCCAGCGAGTCAAGATCAACAACTACAAGGCGATGCGCGGCGCCATCCGCAAGGCGCTCGAAGGCCGGCCAACGCTCGACGAGCTGATCGCCGAAAAGGCCGCAGCGCGCCACCCCTTCCGCTACGCACCGTGAGAGATATTCGGGATTAGGTATTGGGTATTCGGGGTGGTGCTTGGATATCCGGCACCACCCCGTTCGTAACAACGGCTTCCGCCGTATTCTTCCATCACAGGAGCCACGCTTGAACACCAGGGACTATCGCGCTGCGGGCGGGGTCGTCGTCGACGAGGCCACGGGCCACGTCCTCCTCCTCCATCGCCCCGGACGCCCTGGCCCCGACGACCGCGCCGAGATGCGCCTGCCCAAGGGCCACGTCGAGCCGGGCGAGCGCGACCTGGACGCGGCCCGGCGCGAGGTGGCTGAAGAGGCAGGTCTGCCCCAGGTAGAGGTGCTCGCCGACCTGGGCGAGCAGCTCGTCGAGTTCAACTGGCAGGATACCCACTACAAGCGCCTGGAGCGCTACTTTCTCCTCAGGCTAACCCTGGGCGGCGTACGCCTCGCTCCCGAGGGGCAGTTCGAGCGCGTGTGGCTGCCATGGGCAGCCGCTATGGAACAGGTGACGTTCGAGGCAGAGAAGGAGTGGCTGCGCCGTGCGCGTGAGGCGTGGCAGGCGGCATGTTGAGCCCACAATCCGGAGGATTGTGGTACAGGCACACTATCGCACAACAGAGGCTAGAGCACGTCCCCCACGAGCAAGCCGATGACGCCGACGACGATCCCCAGGTGGAGCAGCAGGTTGGCGTCTGTCAGGAGAAAGAGGAAAAAATTGACAGGTTCTCCAGGTGGAACAACAAAATAGAGTACCAGGCGCACGATCAGGTTGAGTACCACCAGGGCGATGCCGACGAGCACAGGCAACCCCGGCGCCTTTTCGAGTTTGTCGAGATAGTGGCTCATTCTCCCCTCCCACTCCGGGCTAGGTGCGTGCCTTGGCCGCGCCATTCTCCTGGCTGGCGAGCGTCGGGTCAAGCTCCACCGCACGGTTCAAGTCGCGGCTGGCTCTATCGTACTCCCCCATGCTGCCATAGGCCAGCCCACGGTTATAGTACGCGAGGGCAAGATCCGGGTCGAGCGCGATGGCACGATCGAGATCGCGGATCGCCCGCTCATATTCACCCACCTTCTCATAGGCAGATCCGCGGTTGGCCAGGGCGGCGGCCATGGCCGGCTCCAGATCGAGGGCACGATCAAAATCCTCAACAGCCCGGCGGTATTCGCGCAGCGCCAGGCGCGCACGGCCCCGGGCATGGTAGGTCGCAGCATTCTTGGGCTGCAACTCGACAGCCCGATCATAGTCGGCAATCGCCTGCCAATACTCCTCCGTGGCCATGTAGGTGTCGCCGCGCGCCACGTACACCGGCGCCATATCGGGCGCCAGCTCGACCACGCGCTGGAAATCCTCCAGGGCCTCGTCATGCATCCCCAGATCAACGCGCACCTTGCCGCGTTGAAAGAAGGCATCGGGCAGCCTGGTTGCGAGGGCGCATGCCTGGTCCAGGTCATTCAGCGCCCACTGTGTGTCGCCGAGTGCAGCGCGGGCCACGCCGCGTGCCGTCAGTGCCGGCGCATGGTGCGCGCTGAGGCTCACCGCCCGATTCTGGTCCTGGAAGGCCTTGTCGTACTCGCCCATGGCGGCATAGAGCCGGCCGCGCCGATAGTAGGCATCGACAAAGTCGGGGTTCACCCTGAGCGCCCGCGTATAGTCCTCCATGGCCCGCTTTCTGTCGCCTTGCTCCTCACGGATCAAGCCGCGGTACAGGTATGCCCAGGCGTGCTCGCCCGCTTTGAGCGCCCGATCCAGATCCTGGAGTGCGGGTTGGTAGCGCGACAGCGCCTGGTTCACAACGCCACGGTTGATATATGCTTCCGGCACATTCGGCGCCAGCTCGATGGCACGGCCATAGTGCGCCATGGCCCGCTCGTACTGACCCAGGTAATAACAGGCAGCACCGAGGCGCAGCAGCTCGTCAGCACGCTGCTGCATCTCTACGGCACTCTGGCCACGCTGCGTCGTCACGGACAAGATCATTTCAATCCGCTCCAACTGCGAGATGATCTGCCGCCAGTCGCCACGCACGTCGGCAGCCATCTCGGGCACCTCTAGCAGGGCTGTCGGGCTTAACAGAACCGCAATCCCTGTCTCCCAGCGAGTGATGCCGTCGGATCGCAGCAAACCGCTCGCGCGCTGCAAATCGTCGAATTGCACCCACAGCCGCGCCTTCTCCTCATGGATCAGGTCCTCGCGCAGCGCCAGCTCGGCACGCAGGCTGCGCCGTTCCTCCTTCAGAAGGGTGATCTCTTGCTCCAGTACCTCCAGCTCGTGGCTGTGCACCCGCTCCAGGCGCTTCCATTGCCGGTCGTATGCTCCGCTGCGCCGGCCAAGGATCAGCACCCACACCAACTCGATGAGCGCAACGAGCAGCAGCGTCACGACCGGCCCCCAGCGGCTAATGTTGAGCTCAACCGTCAGATAGTGGATCCATGCGTCGAGCAAGCGCGGGTGTGGAAGCCAGGGGCGCAGCCATGGCCAGAAGGCGGCCACCAGTGCGACCATGACGACAACTACAACGACGACGATCAGTAAAACAAGAATACGCTTATGCCTGGCTTGTTGCTGCATACGGGAGATTGCCTCCTGTCAGATCATATATGCTCGAAAGCGATCCAGCCAGCGGCGTGGCAGGTACCCTTCGATGACGGTCCCATCGCTGGCATGAGAGCCCTCGATCACCAGGCCGTGCTCGTAAAAAAGCGCGGCGAGGTCCCCTCGGTGGTACGGGACGAGCACCTTGAGATAGAGCAAATCGGCACGCAGCTCCCTTTCGACCTGTTCCAATAACTGCTCCAGGCCATCCGCTTCCTTCGCCGAGATTGGCACTGCGTCAGAAAACTCGTCCAGCCACTCGGCCACCACGCCGTCGTCCTGCACACAGTCGATCTTGTTCAGAGCCATCACCACAGGTCGGTCCAACACGTCGAGATCGGCCAGCGTATCCATGACTGTCTCACTCTGAAAATGAGCATGTTCGTGTGTGACGTCCAGGACATGCAGGATCACATCGGCCTCAGCGATCTCTTCCAGTGTGGCGCGAAAAGCGGCAACAAGCTGCGTCGGCAGCTTTTGGATAAAGCCGACAGTATCGGAAAAGAGCACCTCGCGGCCGCTGGGAAGCTGCACACGACGTGTGGTCGGGTCAAGGGTTGCGAACAGCTTGTCCTCAACCAGCACGTCGGCACCCGACAGCGCATTGAGCAAGGTCGACTTGCCGGCATTGGTGTAGCCAACGATGGCGACCACAGGCATCGCCATCCGTTTGCGCTGACGGCGGTGGAGCGCGCGGTGGCGGCGCACCTGCTCGAGATCCTCCCGGATCTGGGCCATGCGACGATTGATCTCTCGCCTGTCGACCTCGAGCTGTGTCTCGCCGGGGCCACGCAGCCCAACGCCCCCCGTGCCGCCGCGCGCCGCGCCGCCACCCGCCTGGCGCGCCAGGTGGGTCCAGGCACGCGTCAGCCGCGGCAGCCTATACTCATACTGGGCCAGCTCCACCTGGAGCTGGCCCTCGCGCGTGCGTGCGTGTTGGGCAAAGATGTCGAGGATGAGGCTGGTGCGGTCGAGCACCTTGACCTCGTCGCCAAGCTCTTCTTCGAGATTGCGCAGTTGCCGTGGCGACAGCTCTTCGTCAAAGACAATCACCCCCGCCTGGAGATCGTGGCGCAGCTCGCCGATCTCTTCCACCTTGCCCGAGCCGACCATCGTCGCCGGATGATACTGGTCCAGCCGCTGCCAGGTTTGCCCCACGACGTCGAGCCCGGCGGTGAGTGCCAGTTGCCCCAGCTCGGAGAGCGAATCCTCCAGCTCCCAGCCCCCCCGTTGGTTCTTGAGCTGCACGCCCACCAGCAGCGCGCGCTCGTCTGGTTGCATATACTCAATCAGTCGCTTAATGCGCCACCTTCCCCTTTGAAAATAACCCCCCTCGAGCCTGTCATTGCGCGTTGATCCATGATGCTGGCCGCCACTCACCCCCTCAAAAACCTGTCATTGCGAGCGAGCGCTAGCGAGCGAAGCAATCCCCCCTTGGATCACGCTAAAGATTGCTTCGCACCCAGAGGGTACCCGGAACGGCCGCGTCCTCGTCATGACAGATGCTCATTCGCCACGCGCATCACAGCTCCAGATGCCGGAGGCGCTGCATGGCCTCGCGGATCCGATCGGTGTCCATGCCGAGCGAGATGCGCACGTATCCCTCCCCGTGGGCGCCAAAGGCACTCCCAGGCGTAACGCTGATCGCGGCTCCTTCCAACAATCGCTCTGCAAACGTGCCGGACGTGTAGCCTGTGGGCACGTTGGCCCAGATGTAAAGACTGGCTCGCGGTGTGGCGGCCTTGATACCCAGCGCGCGCAGCGTCTCCAGGATGATGTCGCGCCGCTGGCCATAGATCGCGTTCCTCTCCTCCAGCCAGCCCTGGTCGCCGGTCAGTGCCAGGGCAGCGGCCCGCTGGATCGGCAAAAAGATGCCCGAGTCAATATTGGTCTTGGTGCGTGCCAGCGCCTCGACGGCAGTGGCGTTGCCCACAACCATGCCCACACGCCAGCCCGCCATGTTGTACGTCTTGGACAGCGAGTTGAACTCGACCGCCACATCCGTGGCGCCAGGGATCTGGAGCATGCTCGGCGCCACATAGCCTTCAAATGTCACATCACAGTAGGGATTATCGTAGCAGACGAGCAGGTCGTAGCGGCGTGCAAACTCGACAGCCTCCTCGAGCAGCGACATGGGCGCCGTCGCACCCGTCGGGTTGTTGGGGTAGTTGAGCCACAAGATCTTGGCCGTCCGTGCCACGTCAGGTGGGATCTCGGACAGCTCGGGCAAGAACCCTTTCTCCTCGAGGAGAGGCACAGGGTAGGGCACCCCCCCGGCCAGGAGCGTGCCCAGGCTATAGGTCGGATAGCCCGGATCGGGCACGAGCACCGGGTCGCCAGGGTCGACAAAAGCGAGGGCGACGTTGGCAATGCCCTCTTTGGAGCCAATAAGGGCCGCAACCTGTTTGTCGGGATCCAGTTTCACACCAAAGCGGCGGTCATAGTAGGTAGCCATTGCCTGGCGAAGCTCTGGTATGCCGTAAAAGCCGCCATAGCCGTGCTGCGAAGGGTTCTGGCAGGCTGTGTACATCGCATCGATAATGAACTGGGGTGGGGGCAGGTCAGGACTGCCAATATCTAGCTGGATAATGTCATGTCCCTGGCGCTTGAGTTCGCGCAGGCGGTTACCAAGCCGCGCAAACACGTAGGGGGGCAAGTTCTGAACGCGCTTTGAAACATTCATGGTCGATCATACTCCTATGTACGTAAAGTTTGTTGCAAGCTCGTAGACGAATCGTCGAACACACTGCCACGGACCTGATCGGGGACGATCGCAGAGAGATCTCCCCGCGCCTGGAAATCGCCCCAGGCAGAGCGCACAGGCAGCAACACATGGAATTGGCTGCCGGGGCAGCGCACCGCATCGCAGCCATCGCTCTCTACCCAGATGCGGCCGCCATGCGCCTCGACGATCCCTTTGGCAATTGTCAGCCCCAGGCCAGGGCCGGCACCCATAAACCGCGTCTTGCTGCTCGAGTGCAGCTCGGGGCCCTCGACGCGGTAGAATTTGTCAAAAATACGATCCTGTTCATCCGGGTTGATGCCCACCCCGGTGTCGGCGACCACCACCTCGATAAACGCCGGGCGGTCGGGCTGGGCCTCGATCTGGCGCGCCATGATCTCGATTTTACCGCCGTCGGGGGTGTACTTGATGGCATTGCCAATGATGTTGCCCAACACCTGGTGCAGGCGCAGGGCATCTCCCTCGATGTAGGGCAGATCGTCGAACCGATGCAACACCAGGCGCTGCTTGCGCTCCTGTACCACCTCCATCCAATCGCGACATACCATCTCGGCGACATGATAGATCGACGTCAACTCGATGCTCAACGCGAGCACCTCGGTATCAATCAGCGACACATCAATGATGTCCTCAATGATCGTGCGCAGCCGGTCCACTCCCTTGATGATACCCGCCAACTGGCGGTTCATCACGTCCGGTGGCAGGCTATAGACACCCGCCTCGGCCAGCATCTCGGCATATCCCTGGACGAGGGTAAGTGGGGTTTTCAGCTCGTGCGCGGCAATGGCCACGAAATCGGACTTTTTCTTGTTCAGCTTGCCGAGATCGCGGTTCAGGTGTGCCAGCTCCTCGGTGCGCTCCTGCACACGTTGATCAAGGTGCCGGTTGAGCTCAACCAGCTCTTCGTACAGGCGTGCCTTTTGCAGGGCGACGCCTGCCTGGTCGACTACCGACTGCACCAGCTCGACCACCGCCGTCTCCAGGGCCTGGTCGCTGGCCAGGCGATCGACGGTGACCACGCCAACCGGCCACTCTTCTCCGGGCAGAGGCACAACCAACAGCAAGCGTTGCCGGAACAGAGAGCCGACAGCCTCATCCTGGTCGTCGACGCTCGCTACCAACTGGAGCTTGCGCATGACAAAAGCGCGGACGAGTGCCGAGTGACTGTCCTCCAGCGACAGGAAGGCACCTTGGAGCCGCGCCGCATCGATGCCGTGTGCGGCAGCCACCGACAGCTCGTGGGCGTCGCCATCGGCCAGCCACACGGCACAGCGATCGATCTGCGGCACAGAGCTCAAATTCTCGGCCACAGACGCCAGGATCTGGCGCTGATCGAGGGTGGAGCTGATCGCACGCGACACGTTGTACAGGATGCGCAGGCGCGACAGCGCACGATCCGCCTCTTCGGTGGCAATCGCCAGGCGCCGGGTCATGAACTCGGCTTCGATCAACCGCTCCGATAGGAGCGCGTGGCTCGCGCGTGTAAACGCCTGGCCCAGCAGCCGGAAACAGCCGTCAAAAACTGGCTCGATGCTCTGCCGCCAGGTCAGCAGCGTCTCGGCCGAGTGTGCATCGTCGATGCGCTCCCACAGCAGCTCCTTCAAGAGGACAAAAATGTCGAGCGTCTCACCGAGCTGGAACTCTTCTTCCACGCGCGTGGAAGCGATGCGCTCCAGCACCTGCCCCATGCGATCGAGGTTGCCCGACTCGACGGCGTGCACGAACGAATGGTAGAAATCGCTAAAGAACTGGCGCTCCAGCTCTCTGGTGGTGAAGGATCGATCGCGTTCGCCGCCGCGAAAGCGGACAAGCTTGATCCAGGCAGGGACGATGTAGCTCTCGTTCCTATGCAGCCACGAAGCAATCCGATCCTTCACGACACCTGCCCCCGGTCCCGGCCCACCGGGCTCCCTATGCGTGTGCGCTCCTCGTCGCCTGCGACCGCGTTTCCGGCAGGCTCCTCATCCACCTCGGGCAAGCCGCCCATCACGCGAGCGATGCTTGCCACAAGCTCTTTCGGGCTAAACGGCTTGGTGATATAATCATCCATGCCCGCGATATGCAGGATCAGCACGCGGTCGATACTCTGCGCCTTGGCGGTAACCGCGATCACCGGGACATTCTTCAGCGTCTCGTCCGCTCTCATCTGGCGGAAAACTTCGAACCCGTCGATGCCAGGCATCATCAGGTCGAGGAGCAGCAGGTCGGGTGGGTTCTCGTGCAGAGCCCTGAGGCCCTCTCTCCCGCCGACGGCCCCCTCCACCTCGAACCCCTCTCGCTCGAGGATCACCCGGATCAGCTCGATCATTTCCGGGTGATCCTCAATGCACAGCACTCGCTTTTTTGCCATCCCCTACCTCCTCGCGTGCGCTCGACGCTGCTGGCGAGGCGCCCGAATCTGTGTCAGGTGGGTTGTCGCCCCGCCGGTGCACCCCATCTTGGTCAGTACTCCTTTGCCTGTTCGAGGCCGTCCAACACGCGTAGTGCCCCTTGCGCCAGGGCAAGCATCTCGTCCTCTCCCGGATAAACGAGGAGGCGCGCTATCCATCCCACCCGCTCTCGAATCCACTCGATCAGCATCTCGGAATGAGCCACGCCCCCCGTGATCACCACTGCGTCCACATCGCCCGCGAGCACCGTCGCCATGGCGCCGATCTCTTTGGCAATCTGGTAGGCCATGGCTTCATAGATCAGTCGCGCGTGCACATCGCCTGAGGCGATGCGCTCCTCGACTTCTACCGCGCTGTTGGTCCCCAGGTGGGCCACCAATCCCCCCTTACCCGCCAGCTTTTTGAACATCTGCTCGTAGGTGAGTTGATACTCTTCAAAGGGGCGCACGCCATAGCAGATGCGCACCACGTCGCCCACAGGCAGCCCGCCCGACCGCTCCGGCGCAAATGGCCCCCCACCGTCGAGCGCCTGGTTCACATCCACCATCCTGCCGCGCCGATGGGCGGTAACCGAAATGCCGCCGCCCAGGTGCACCACCACCAGGTTCAGGTCAGCGTAGGGCTGGCCGAGGTCGTCGGCAGCGCGGCGCGCCACCGCCTTCAGATTGAGCGCGTGCGACAGGCTGTGGCGCTCGATCTCGGGCAGGCCCGAGATGCGCGCAATGTCGTCAAACTCGTCCACGCACACCGGGTCCACAATGAACGCCGGCAGGCCGGCCCGGCCGGCAATCTCTTGGGCCAGGAGTGCCCCGAGGTTGGAAGCGTGCTCACGCTCCTTGTCCCGCCGCCACAGCTCCTCTGCCATCCGCTCGTTGACCCGGTAGGTGCCGCTTGGGATCGGGCGTAGCAGCCCCCCCCGCCCCACCACCGCCGACAGGGTGGAGAGAGGGATCTCTTTTTGCTGCATAAAATCGAGGATTGCCCGCAATCGAAACCCATACTGGTCGAGGATATGTGGAAAGGCCCCGATCTCGTCCGTAGAATGGCGCAGCGTCTCCACAAACAAAGGCTGCTCGTCGTCATACACAGCAACCTTTGTCGAAGTCGATCCTGGGTTGATCACCAGCATACGGTGCATGGACACGCCTCCATCGTTACACCGGCTGTTGCACCGGTGCTCAGTCAGATTATACCTCAAAAGGCTTTCAACCTCAAGTTTCTTCTGCTGAAAGCCAGACAGTTGCACCGGGGCCAGGGGCGGGCGGGGGGGGGACCCCGCCCCCACATGATCGAAACACCTGCTAGCGAAACCGGCTCTCCCCCATCCACATATCGGGATTCTTGCCCACACACTCTTTGACCGGCGCGGTGGCCCGCTCCAGCGCCGCCACCACATCCGGTGCCAGCACCACCTCGGCCGCCGCCGCCGTCTCTTCGATCTGCGCCGGCCTCCGCGCCCCCGCAATCACCGACACCACCCCCGGCTGGTGCAGCAGCCACGCCACCGCCACCGCCGCCATCGACTGCCCGATCGATGCGCAGGTTTGCCGGATCGCTTCCAGCGCCGCAAACGCCGCCGCCTCGCACCCCGCCTCTCCATGCCGCGCCTGCGCCCGGTGGCTGCCGAACAGCCGCGTCCGCGCCCGCCCGTCGGGCACATCGCCCGGCGCCGCGAACTTGTCCGCCAGCAGTCCCTGCGCCAGCGGGCTGTAGCACACGATCCCCACCCCGTTTGCCACGCACGCCGGCTGGATCTCGAACTCGACCGCGCGCCACAGCAGGCTGTAGGGCAGTTGGTTGCACGGCACCTGGCGTCGCGCCAGCAGGTCCGACAGGTCGCCGATCCCAAAGTTGCACACCCCGAACGCCCGGATCTTGCCCTCGGCCTGCAGCCGGTCCACCGCCGCCAGCGTCTCGTCCAGCAGCACCGACCGGCTGGGCCAGTGGAGCTGGTACAGGTCGATGTAATCGGTCTGCAGCCGGCGCAGACTCGCCTCGCACGCCTGGCACACCGCATCGGCCGACAGGTTGGCGCGGCTCACCTTCGTCGCGATCACGGCTTTGTCGCGGCGCCCGGCGAGCGCCCGGCCAAGCATCGCCTCCGAGTCGCCCCCGCCATACCCCTCGGCAGTATCAAACATGTTCACGCCGCGCGCCAGCGCCGCGTGCACCGTGGCGATCGAATCCGCCTCGTCCTGCGGCCCCCACGTCGCGTCGCCCGCCAGCGCCCAGCAGCCCAT
>JAFGIA010000183.1 GCA_016929795.1 Anaerolineae bacterium | reverse complement strand
TCAGCCTCGTTAGGAAGCGCTACCAGCGGTAGATACACGCGATAGGGGGCATCGTCGTCGGCGATGGACAGCACAGCCGTGCCCGGTATGCCCAGGAGCGCATTTGCAGGGCCCGACAGGGTCAGGCTCACGGTTTCGGCCGGCTCGTCGATCTCGTCGTCGAGGATGGGCACGCTGAAGGCCTGGTTGGTCACCCCGGGAGCGAAGGTCAGCATGCCGCTGACCGTCAGGTAGTCGCTGCCGGCCACGGCGGTACCATCTGTGGTGGAGTAGGCCACGGTGACGGTCAAGGGCGAAGCTGCATTGAGCGTCACTGTGATCGCAGCCTGTCCTGTGCCTTCGACGCCACCGTAGGTATCGCTACTGAACTGGACGGTCAACCAACCCAACGGGTTCTCATAGGCGCCCATATCTGGAGGAGATCCCGCCGGATTCGGGCGAGGGTTGCCTTCGATGTCCGTGGCGGGAGCACCTGCGGCTTTGCCCGCACTGATGCAGGGGCTGTCATCCGCCAGGCGATAGTTTCCCAGGCCGGCATGGACAAAGCTGGGAGAGAGATCCATGTTCCCCTCCAGCCAATATACCGGCCCCTGACCGTTCGTGACAATGCCCGCTTCTCCCCCCTGAATGTCCGAGTGCTCGATGGTCACCGCCTCCCCCGGCCAATCGGTATCGAAATAGATCTGCTCCGGCACATTGCCCCAGACAATCGAGTTCAGGAAGGTGGGCTGGCTCATGTAAGATACGTTTAACGCCCCTCCGTGGCCACTGGTCCAGTTGCCGATGATGCTGACATGGATAAAAGTCGGGCTGCAGCCGTCAAAGTGCAGGCCTCCTCCCTTGCCGCCACCAAAGTTGTCGGCTATCACACTATTTTTGACCAGGCCGGGGCTGTGATAAAACTGGATGCCGGAACCGCCGAGCCCTGCCGAGTTGTGGGCGACGATCATGTTTTCAAGGCTCACGGTGCCATAGGAATAGCGGATTCCGCCGCCCCCAGTGCCCGCCAGGTTGTTGGTGACGACGATGTCCTTTACTGTCGACGAGCAGTCACCAAAGTAGAGCCCGCCACCTTCGTGGACTGCCTCGTTGCCCGAAACGCGGAGATGGGTCAGGGTTGGGCTGGAGGAATTCAGGCAAAACACGCCGCCCCCGGAATCTCCAGGCCAGGAGGTATCCTGAGCGTAGCCGTTGGTGATGGTCAGACCACTCAGTTGAGCCGTAGCCGCCTCGCCATTCTCAAAGGTAACGACGTGGCCCTGCCGCTGCCCGTCGATGACCGTCTGCAGAGTGTAATCCTCGTCGCCGGTGGTAACAAAGAGCGAGCCAACCGTGATGTTTTTGCCGAGGAAATTGATGTTTTCCTGGTAGACGCCGGGGTGCACCAGGACAGTATCGCTGTTGGTAGCGACATCGATCCCGTGCTGGATCGTGGCAAACGGGTTGGCCTGCGAGCCATCGCCGGTACTGTCCGAACCGTCGATGGCTACGTGCCAGGTGCTCGCTTGCGCCCCTACCATGAAGGTAGTGGTCCAGCCTCCAATGAATGCCGTCATCATCACGATGACTGTTCCCCACTTGAGCCAGGTTGTGAGTTTCATATTCCTCCCTCCTCATTCTTTGTAGCTGGATGAAAAAACTCGGCGGTTGATGGCAGCATGCGCTGCTGCGGAGATGGGGGCGGCGCCTGTGGCAGGTAGATCGGGGCGGGCCGGGCATAGATGTCGAGCTCCCAGAGCGAGTACCCCCAGGCGGTGGCCCGCTGTGTGCAGTACAAACGCACATAGCGACCGGTGCCAGACACGTCCAGATTGTCAACCTCGCCATGGCCGCCGTTCGTACTATAGATGTCCTTCCAAGTGAGGGCGTCGTCTGAAGTCTGGATCTGATATGACCTGCCGTACGCCGTCTCCCAGTGCAGAATCACCCGTTCGACGCGCTGTCGCACCCCGAGGTCCACATAGATCCACTGCGGCTCTCCGAACTGGCTGCTCCACCGGGTCCTCGGGCTGCCATCCACCGCGTGCGCACAAGCCAGGTCCTCGCCCTCAATGGACGAGCATATTACCAGGCGGTGAAGCGCCACATTGCGGAGGATGGGACGGCGCGCCGGGCCCGTCTGGCCGGTCACACTGTCGTACAGCATGGACGAGATGAGCTTGAACGCTCCGGAAAGGGGCAGGTTATCTGAGGAGCCACCTACGCGGACTGTGTAGGTGCCGGCTTCTATGCGCAACGCATCGTCTGGAGTGGACCAATAGACAAGCTCCTCTGGCCCAAGTGTGAAGGTAACCTTCTGCGATTGCCCTGGTCGGAGCGTAATGCGCCGAAAGCCGCGAAGCTGCTTCACCGGCATGGGCACGGCTGCCCGCGCATCTGCATCGGCAAAGCGGACGCTGAGGTAGAGCTGGACGATTTCATCACCGGTCCTTGGGCCGGTGTTCTCCACATCCACAGCGACGAGGACGGGCAGATTCGCAGAGGTCGCAGTAGGTGTCACGATCAGGTTGCTATACTCGAATGTGGTGTAGCTGAGCCCGTAGCCAAACGCATATTGCGGGCTCAATCCGAGGCTGTCAAAGCGCCGGTAGCCGAATCCGTCGACCAGATCGCCGCTGAAATCAAAATCGTCCCAGGCCGGCAACTGGCTGTCGTCGCGCGGCATCGTCACAGGCAGCTTCCCGCCCGGATTCACGTCGCCGAACAGGACGTCTGCGATGGCGTTACCGCCTTCCTGGCCAGGATAGAAGGCATAGATGAGCCCTTTGATGTCGTCGATGCACTGCTCGAGGGCGACGACACCACCGCTCTCCAAAACGACGACAATATTCGGATTGACAGCCGCCAGGGCACGGATCAGCGGCTGCTGCTGCCCCGGCAACTGGACCGACCCGCCGGCCCGATCGATCTCTTCGCCTTCCTGGGTGTTGTCCAATCCACCCACAAAGACGACGACATCGGCCTGTTGTGCGGCTTCTATAGCCTGCGCAAAGCCGCTCGCGTCGTCACTGTTGATGTCGCACCCTTTGGCGTGGAGAATGCTGACAGGGAATCCTGACGCGCGATTCTCCAGGCCCTGCCTGGCAGTATAGGCGTAGCAGGCTTCCACCACGCTGCTGCCCGCGCCGTCCAGTTGCGCTACGTCCGAACTCGGCCCGACCAGCGCGATCGTGAGCGGCCGGGTCTTGTCCAGCGGGAGAATGTTCCCCTCGTTCTTGAGCAACACGATGCTCTCTTGAGCTACTCTCAGTGCTAGAGCGCGGTGCTCCCGACTGCACACATCTGCCGGATTGCCTGGCGGATAGTTGTCCAACATGCCTGCAGCATGCTTGGTGCGCAGGACCCGCCGAACTGAGTGATCCAGTGTAACAGTGGTAACATCTCCTTCGGCCACCGCCTTCGCCAATTCCGCGGCATACCTGCCCGCATGGTGGGGCATCTCCAGGTCGCAGCCGGCGTTCAAGGCCTGGGCAGCGCTGGTGTAGACGGAACCCCAATCAGACACCACGGAGTAGCGATAGCCCCATTCGTCGCGCAGTATCTTGGTGAGCAGCTCATAGCTTGCCGAGCTGGGGAGCGTGTTGATCCAATGGTAGGCGTTCATGATGGACCAGGCATGGCCTTGTTGCACCGCGATTCTGAACGGCAGGCCGTAGAACTCGCGCAAGGTACGCCCATCGATCGTGTGGTTAACGTTTCTTCTGTCCCGTTGATGATTGTTGGCAACTAAATGCTTCGAGGTCGCGATCACCTGCGTGGACTGGATCCCGGTAATCGCGGCTGTACCCAGTCGACCGCTCAGGAACGGCTCTTCGCCACCGCTCTCCGCGCTTCGCCCGTTCCTCGGGTCTCGCGTGATGTCCAGGCAGGGCGCGAGCAGTTGGTTCTTCCCCATGCCCCGCGCCTCTTTACCGAGGGCGATGCCAACTTGTTCGATCAGGTCTGGGTCCCAGGTCGCAGCCATGGCGATACCCACGGGAAAAGACGTGGCCTTCCCCCCGCGGATGCCATGCGGTCCGTCGGCCATCGCAAAACCCGGGATCCCTAACCTGGTATTGTTGGCCGTGTCCATCCAGTCGCTTCCATGGAGTTGATCAATTTTTTCCTCTACGGTCATCATGGTGAGCAGCGAATCGACCGGATCTTCCGGCAGCGACTCGGCGATCTGAATCCAGTTGGCATTGAACGCATCTGCATCCATCGACAGCCGCATCTGGTGTTCGCCTTCCGTCAGCCGGACGCCACGGGCAAACACAGAAGTCCAGCTCTGCCAACCGCCTGTGGTCAGGAAGGTCAGCGGGCCGGTCACGTCTCTGCCATCGAACTCGATGTGGAATGTCTTGGTGAGCGGTACCATCCAATCGATCTTGCCAAGGACCGGCAGCGTGTCGCGAATGGTGCCGCTCATCGCCGATGCCACCCGCACCTGGATATCGTAGTAGGCCGTCCGCGTGACGTGCACCTTATAGCGCAGCCACTCCCCTTCTTCGATCCCGCCGACGTTGTAGCCGCCTCCAGCGTCAGACGTCTCCTCAATGTCTACATCGTCGTGACGATACTCGCCGCCCTGGTTGCCAGGTGTGGTGTCATAGTAAGCCACACCTTGATGACCGGTATCATAATCCTCCGCCTCGATCTTGCCCGGGATAAGATGGGGCCTCCACACTGGAAAGGGCTGCTGCCCACAGGCAGCGGCAGCGACCTGAATATCCGGACAGGCACGTGCCGGCTCGGAGAGGAATAGCAGTCCCACCAACAAGCCCAGGCCGACGAGCAAAAATGCCGAGAACAGGCTCCGTTTCATGTGCCTCCTCCATCCATCCTTGGCCGTTGCGGTTCTCAATGGACTGATCCTAGCATGTATGGGCGGCAGAATCCATGGCAACGGGCTAACAGAAGCATCACAGCTTCTGCCGGGTTCGAAGAGGGCTTCCGTTGGTAGTGGGGCGATGTCGAGTCAGAAACGGCGACGTGTAGCGCCTGCTATTGCCCCCAGGCAGGAAAATGATCCTGCTCATCTGGACTCTGGGTGAGATTGACCTGTTCGGATCCATCAGCGTTCATGACATAGATCTCCCAGTTCCCGTCTCGATCAGAGTCGAAGGCAATGCGTTTCCCATCAGGTGACCAGCAAGGGCTGCCGTCACTTGC
>JAFGIA010000182.1 GCA_016929795.1 Anaerolineae bacterium | reverse complement strand
TACCTGGCCCTGACGGCCGTGCGCCGCCAGACCGAGGCGGCCATTGTGACCAGCATGGAGATCCAGCGCCTGGTGCTGGAGATGGATGCCGGCCTGCAGCGTGCGCGCCAACTGGAGAGGGACCTTTTCCTGGGTTGGGAAGCGGTTGGTTTTGCGCAGGCGCTCGACACCTATGCAGGGGAGCACGACCAGGAGATCGGCCAGGTGATGGCCTTCAGCGCCAGGCTCCAACAGCTCATCTCCGAATCGGACGTGAGCGAGGCACTGCGCGAGAGCGAGGTCAGCCTGAATTTCTACCTCTCGGCGGCCGATCGATATGCCACCACGTTTGACGAGGCGGTCAAACTGGTGGCCCGCCTGGCTACGGACGAGAGTGGGGCCCAGGCGCGGATGGCCCAGAGCTCCGATCGGCTGCGCGAGGCGCTGCAACAGGTGGGCGATCTGGACCTGGTGGCTCTCTACCAGGAAATGCGCGCGTTTGAAAAGGATTATTTGTTGACGCGCCAGCGCCCCTATATGCAATCGGCTTTCAACGTCGCCGGGCTGCTGCGCGAGGCGATTACCTCTTTGCCAGGGGGTTCTGCCGGCGAGGGAACCCAGGCCCTGGCCTACCTGGATGAGTACCTGGCGGTTGCCGACGAGATCCTCGTTCTCGACGTCGAAATCCGTCACAAGCTGAACGAGTTTGACCTGCAGGCCGAGGCGGTGGACCCGATTTCCAGGCAACTGATCGCCCTGGCCAATGACGAGACACAGCGCGCGCGCGAACAGATCGCCCGCACCAGCCGCTGGGCGGCGACGCTGCTGGCTGTGGCTGTGGTGGCTGCCGTGGCCCTGGCGGGGGTGATCGCCCTGGCGCTCAACAACAGCATCACGCGCAACGTGGTGGCGTTGACCAGGACCGCGAGCGAGCTGCGGGGCGGCAACCTGGCGGTGCGTGCCGAGGTCGATAGCGCCGACGAGCTTGGCCAACTGGGCGAGAGCTTTAACGCCATGGCGGCGCGCATCAACCGGTTGGTCGACACCCTGGAGCAGCGGGTGGAAGAGCGCACCGCCGATCTAAAGACAGCCAACGTCCAGCTTCAGCAGCAAATCGGCGAGCGCGAGCGGGCAGAGGCGGAGCAGAGGCGACTGCTGGCGGCGATGGCGGCCCAGACGGTGCGCCAGGCCGCCCTGCTGCGCTTGAGTGCCGAGCTGGATGCCACCCTCAGCGAGACCGACGTTGGCCGGCGGGTGGTTGGCGGCTTGCACGATACCCTGGGCTACGATCACGTGGACCTCTTTCTGGTGGACGAGGCCACAGGGGCGCGCGTGCCGGTGGCCAGCGCGGGCACGCCCGATATCCCCCGGGCGCGTGTCATTTACCCCGGCGAGGGGTTGAGCGAGCGCCCACTGTTCGACGGCCAGCTTCTCTACACGCCAGATGTTACCCAACACGACAACTATGTGCCCGGCCTCGGCGGCTCAGAGGTGGATGTGCCCGTGCGCATCGGCGGCCAGGTGCGTGGGGTGTTGATCGCCGAAAGCCGGCAGTTCGATGCCTTTGACCAGGACGATTTCGAAGTGCTGACTGCGGCCGCCCAGCAGGCCGGCCTGGCTATCGAAAAAGCACGACTCCTGGCTACCGAGCGGCAGCGTGCCGACGAGCTGGACGCCCTGCGCACCACCATGGCCGAGATCACCGCCGAGCTGGAGCTGCCGACCCTGCTGCAAGCGATCGTGGAACGTGCCACCAACCTGATGAATGCCACCGGGGGGGAGCTGGGCCTCTACGACGAGGCGAGTCAGGAGATCCGTATTGACGTCTGCCATAACATGGGCACCGACTTTCGGGGGATACGCATGGCCCTGGATGAAGGAGCCATGGGCCACGTGGCCCAGACGCGTGAGCCGTTGATCATCGACGACTATCAGACCTGGGAGGGGCGTGCCGCACAGTATGACAGCAGCATTATGCACGGGGGTGTGACGGCGCCGCTGATGCTGGGCAGCCGGCTGGTGGGGGCGATCGGAGTGGCCGACGCCAACCCGGAGCGGCGGTTTGGGCCAGCCGACGTGCATCTGCTTACCCTTTTCGCCCAGCAGGCAGCCATCGCCATCGAGAATGCCCGGCTCTTTAGCGAGGCAGAGCGGCGCGTCAAAGAGCTGGCCACACTCACCGATATCGGCCAGGCGCTGACCTCTGTACTGCGCGTGGACGAGGTGCTGCAACTGGTCTACGAGCAAACGCGGCGGGTGATGTATGCCGAAAAGATGATCATCATGTTCTATGATGAGGAGCGAGACGAGATCACTTGTGCCTTCAGCCGCGCTCCCGAGGATGCAGAGCCAGGCAAGCCCTTTCCGAGCACCGGCCTCACAGGCTATATCCTCAGGCACCGGCGCTCGGTCCTGCTGTGCAACAATGTGGTCGAGGGGCTTGAAAAGCTGGGCGTCAAGCTCGTCGGCGTTCCGTCGGCCTCCTTCCTGGCCGTACCAATGATCCGGGGCGGGCGTGTGCTGGGGGCGATCGTTGTCCAGCACTATGACACGCCCAACGTCTACGACGAGTCTCACCAGGCCCTGTTGGAAGCGATCGGCAGCCAGGCGGCCATGGCGATTGAAAACGCAGGCCTGTTTGAGGCGGAACAGCGGCGGGCGGAGCAGTTTCGGGTGATCAGCGAGGTGGGGCGGCGCATGACTTCCCTCCTGGCCGCCGACGAATTGCTGTGGGAGATCGCCCACTTGATCAAGGGGACCCTGGGCTACTACCTGGTCGGCATTGCCCTGATCGAAGGCGAGGATCTGGTCTTTAAAGCAGGATCGGGTGCTGTGTGGGAAAGGCCGGGGTTTCAGCCGCCGCGCATCAAGGTGGGCCGGCAAGGGATTACGGGCTGGGTGGCCTACCATGGGGAGCCGCTGTTGGTGCCCGACTTGAGCCAGGAGTCGCGCTACTACGGCTTGTCCGAGGCCAGCGAGATGCAATCGGAGCTGGCCGTGCCCCTGACAACCAAAGAGAGGGTCATCGGCGTGTTGCATGTGCAGAGCGATCGCCTCGATGCCTTTGACGAGAGCGACCTGGCGGTGCTGCAATCCCTTGCCCATCAGGCGGCGATTGCCATCGAAAACGCCCAACTCTATGATCAATCCCGGCGCGAGATCGTCGAGCGGGCGCGCGCCGAAGAAGAAGCCCGCGCGGCCCGCCGCGAGGCCGAGGCCGCCAGTGATGCCAAAAGCGCCTTCCTGGCCACCATGAGCCACGAGATCCGCACCCCCATGAATGCTGTGATTGGCATGACCAGCCTCCTGCTGGATACGAGCCTCACGCCCGAGCAGCGCGAGTTTGTCGAAATCATTCGCCAGAGTGGTGACGCTTTGCTCACCGTCATCAACGACGTCCTCGATTTCTCCAAGATCGAGGCCGGCAAGATGGATCTGGAGCACCAACCCTTCGACTTGCGCGAGTGCATCGAGGGGGCGCTCGACCTGCTGGCGCCCCGGGCTGCGGAAAAAGGGCTGGACCTGGCCTATTTCATGGGAGCACAGGTGCCGGCAGCGATCCAGGGCGACGTCACCCGCCTGCGCCAGGTCCTCGTGAATCTGCTGAGCAATGCGGTCAAGTTCACCGATGAGGGGGAGGTGCTGTTGTCGGTGGAAAGTGGGGGCGAGGCGACCTCGCCCCTACAGGAACTGCATTTTTCTGTCCGCGATACGGGGATCGGTATCCCGCCGGACCGGATGGACCGCCTGTTCCAGTCGTTTACGCAGCTAGACGCTTCGATGGCGCGCCGCTACGGCGGCACCGGCCTCGGCCTGGCGATCAGCCAGCGGTTGGCCGAGATGATGGGCGGCCGCATGTGGGCCGAGAGCCCTCTGCCCTTCCGGCTTGCAGGTGGAGAAAAGGGAGGACCGGGCTCGATCTTTCACTTTACGATCCAGACCGAGGCCGCGCCCCGCCCGCCGCGCCCCTACCTGCGCGGTATCCAATCCGACTTGAGCAGCAGGCGGGTGCTTGTCCTGGACGACAATGCCACCAACCTGCAGATCCTGACCCGGCAAGTGGAGGCGTGGGGGATGTATCCGCGCGCCACCAGATCGCCCTTTGAAGCACTGAGCTGGATTCGCCAGGGCGACCCATTCGACGTGGCGCTCCTCGATATGCACATGCCGGGCATGGACGGCCTGGCACTGGCTGCAGAGATCCATCGCGAGTGCCAGGCAGAGGGCAGCGTGGCTGCTTCCCTGCCTGTGGTTTTGCTCACCTCGGGCCAGTGGGGCGCGGTGCCAGATGGCGCCGCCGTCGTGGCGGTGCTGACCAAGCCGATCAAGCCGTCGCAGTTGTACAACGTTCTGGTGCAGATCTTTGCCCCGGTGCCGCAAGAAGCACCCGGGCGCGATGTGGCGAGGGGGTCTCTGTTCGACCCTGGGATGGGGCGGCGGCTGCCTTTGCGTATCCTGATCGCCGAGGATAATGCCATTAACCAGCAGGTGGCTCTATCCTTTCTCGACCGGCTGGGCTATCGCGCCGACGTGGCGGCCAACGGCCTGGAGGTCCTTTCGGCGCTGCGCAGGCAGCCCTACGACGTGGTGCTGATGGACGTCCAGATGCCCGAGATGGACGGTCTCGAAGCGACGCGCCGCATTCGGCAGTTGCCGCTGACCGATCTGTCAGCCCGGGCCCAGCCGCGCATCATCGCCATGACTGCTAACGTGCTGAAGGAGGACTGTGAGATCTGCCTGGCCGCGGGGATGGACGACTATGTCAGCAAGCCGGTCCAGGTGGAGGATCTGGTCAATGCTCTGAACAAATGCCGGCCCCAGCCGCCCCAGGCCCTTCCCGGGCCGGCGATCACGGCTGCCTCGGCAACTGTGCCGGCGGGTGCCGCGAGGGTAGAGGCAGCCGCTCCCAGTGTGCTGGATCGGGCCGCGCTGGAACGGTTGCGAGCTGGACTGGGAACACAGGGAGAGCGGATGATGCCGGATTTGTTCGCCCAGTTCTACGAGGACGGAGAGCGGCTGCTCAAGCAGGCACGGCAGGCGCTGGCAGAAGGACAGGCCGAAGCGCTCCGCCGGGCGGCGCATTCGCTCAAGTCGACGAGCGCGACGTTTGGGGCTATGGCCCTGTCGGCGGCGGCCCGGGATCTGGAGCGCCAGGCGCGCACCGGGCAGCTCGAGGGGGTTGGCGAGCAGATCGCCCGGGCTGAATCCGAGTTTGCCAGGGCCAGGGCAGCATTGGAGGCGACATAACATGAACGATGAGCGGAATGCCAAGGGCAGGGTGCTGGTCGTGGATGACGAGATGCTGAACCGCATCCTCCTCTCCACCAGCCTTCAAGAGTCGGGCTACCTGGTGGAAACGGCAGAGGATGGCTGGCAGGCGCTCGAGATGCTGAGCACGCGCCCCTTTGACATTGTGCTGCTCGACCTGATCATGCCGGGCATGGATGGCTACCAGGTGTGCGAGCAGATCAAGGCCAACGACAGGCTGCGCGATCTCCCGGTCATCTTTGTCAGCGCCCTGGAAGAGATCGGCGACAAGGTGCGTGCCTTCCAGGTGGGTGGCGCCGACTATGTTACCAAGCCTTTCCAATTCGAAGAGGTGCTGGCCCGCGTGGAGACCCACCTGGCCCTGCGCGCGCTGCAGCAGCAGCTTCAGGTGGCGAACCGTGAGTTGGCGCGGCAGTTGCAGGAAGTGGAGGCGCGGAATGAAGAGCTGGATGCCTTTGCCCACACGGTGGCCCACGACCTCAAGAATCCTCTGTCGGTGGTACTGGGGTGTAGTACCTTGCTAGAGTCCCGGCGTGTGGCGCTGTCGGACGAGCAGGTCGATACCTACCTGAATGCCACGGCCAGGAACGCACGCAAAATGTCGAACATCATTGAAGAGCTGATGTTGCTGGCCAATGTGCGCAAGGTCGAAGAGGTCCAGATGGAAGCGCTCGATATGGGTGCCATCGTGGCCGAAGTGCAGGCGCGCCTGGCAGATCTGATCGCGGCACACCAGGCGCAGGTGAGCGCTCCGGATGCGTGGCCGGCTGCGTCCGGCCGCGGCCCGTGGGTCGAAGAAGTGTGGGTTAACTATCTGAGCAACGCGGTCAAGTATGGCGGCGCGCCCCCCTGCATCGAGCTGGGGTACACACTCGGTGCAACCCCGGCTCAACCACCACCCCTGCCATCTTTATCCAATATCCAATATCCAACATCCAACATCACCTTCTGGGTGCGCGACAATGGGCCGGGTCTGACCGCCGAGGAGCAAGCCCGCCTCTTTGCGCCCTTTGAGCGGCTGCACCAGGTGCGTGCTGAGGGCCATGGGTTGGGGTTGTCGATCGTGCGCCGTATCGTGGAAAAGCTGGGTGGGCAGATCGGCGTCGAGAGTGAGCCAGGGCAGGGCAGCCTCTTTTACTTCACGCTGCCCGTTGTGTCGCCGGTGCCCAACAGCGCTTCTGCCCAGGGCACGGCAGAATGCGGCGCAGGATGAGCCGGAAGAGGCGGAGGAGATGGAACCGATCAGACTCCTGATTGTAGATGACCATACCCTGTTTCGCACAGGGGTGCGCAAGGTGCTGGAGGTAGAGCCCGACATCCAGGTGGTGGGGGAGGCAGCCACCGGGCGGGAGGCCGTCGACCAGGCGCGTTGCCTGGTGCCCGACGTCATTCTGATGGATATCAACCTGCCCGACCCTTCGGCTTTGTCTCCTCCGGGGGAGGCTCTGGACGGGATCGCGGCGACGCGCATCCTGCGCCGCGAGATGCCGCACCTGGGGATCATTTTTTGTACCGCCTTTGAGGATGAGGAGAGTGTGTTTGCCGGCTTGCAGGCCGGCGGTCGGGGCTATATCCTCAAGGGGGACAACCGGGAGACCATGCTGCGCGCCATCCGGGCGGTAGCGCATGGCGAGTCGCTGTTGGGGCCGGCCGTCGCCGGCAAGGTGCTGCGCCAATTCTCAGGGCTGCCCGGCAGGCAGACGCCCCTGGCCGACGATCTCACCCCGCGAGAGCTGGAGGTGCTCAAGCTGATCGCCAACGGCCTGTGCAACCGCGAGATTGCAGACGAGCTCACCCTCAGCGAAAAGACGGTCAAGAACCACATCAACAATATCTTTTCCAAGCTCCACGTATACGATCGCAGCCAGGCGATTTTGTACGCGATCCGGCAGGGGTTGGTCAAGATCTAGGTCCTGCCTGTTGCTCCCGCCGCCCGGCGCAGGAGGCCCATCTACGGATGGGCCTCCTTTTTATTGCCGGTAGGCCACACCTGCCTGGGCCCCTGGACCCAGGCCCGATCGGGTCCAGGGGCCCTTCTCTGCCCGGAGTGGAGCGGGTATGCTGAGAACAGGATCGAGGGGAGGGGAGGTGGCCGATGCACAGCACGTTGAGTTACAATTTGCGGTTGAGCAATCCGATCGGCTGGGTGGCCAATGACCTGTACACGCGCGCCTGCAGGCGCGGCCAGCGTGGCCAACTGTGGGCCACCCTGACGGGGCGCTCGCGGGAGCTGCTGGCCCTTGGAGAGGTGAGCGCGGCCTGCTCGAGCCAGGCTCCAGGCGAGGCGGGCACGCGTACGGTGTCGATTGACCAGATCCGTGGCAGCGAGAGCCGCAGCAGCGACTTTGACTGCGATTTTAACCCCCTGCAGGAGCACAACCGGGACCGGTGGGTGCGCATCGCCGAGGCGCGGGAGCAGGGCAAGGCCCTCCCGCCGGTGGCGCTGATCCAGGTGGGCGACCTCTATTTCGTCCGCGATGGGCACCACCGCATCTCTGTCGCGCGGGCGCTGGGCCAGAAGGCCGTCGAGGCCAACGTGCTCGTCTGGGCTGCGTGACCCGGGGTATTGCAGCGCCACCGTTCTGTGGCGTGACGATACACTTACCAATTCCCACGGGATACTTTGCCCGCCACCAAAGGCCGCCCGAGCTTGCTCGGGCGGCCGGTTTTATGTGTCACTTGAGTGGACAGATCCGACCAAAGGTACCTTGTCTTGGGCCTCTTTCTCGTGTATAATGGCCCAGAGCCAGAACGGGGCGCGCGAACGACGCTCTTACATTGATGACCAAAGGAGACTGAAAAGAGATCATGATGGACGACATGCTGCAGATCGAGCCCGCCCGGGTTGCAGACGAGATTGAACCCTTCATTCGGTACTATGTGGACCACTTTCAGCGCGACGGGGTCGTGTTGGGCATGAGCGGCGGAGTTGATTCCGCGGTCGTCGCCAGCCTGGCGACCCGTGCCCTGGGCCAGGACAGGGTGCTAGCGCTCCTGCTGCCGGAGCGCGACTCGAGCCCAGAAAGTGAGTCCGATGCCCTGCTCGAGATCGAAAGGCTGGGCATCAACCACCGAAAGGTGGACCTGACGCCGATGCTGTCGGCGGTGGGCATCTATGGGCTGCTGCCGCTGCGCATCCTCGGCGTGCGCCAGGTCAAGGCGGCCGTCGTCCGGCACCAGCACCAGGTGCAGGCCGAAGCGCTGGGCGAGATGCCCTTCCAGGCCGGCCTGCTCGGCACGCGCGACCTGGATGGCAAAAAGGGCCTGATCGACACCGGCAACGCCTACGCGCGCGCCAAACACCGCATGCGCCTGCTCACGCTCTACTATACGGCCGACCTGGAGAACCGCCTGGTGCTCGGCACCACCAACAAGAGCGAGTCGTCCGTCGGCTTTGTGGTCAAGTGGGGCGACAATGTGGCCGACGTCGAGCCGATCCTGCCCCTCTACAAGACCCAGGTGTTTCAGCTCGCCCGCTACCTGGGCGTGTCGGAGCGGATCATCGCCAAGCCGCCCAGCCCCGACTTGCTCCCGGGCATCGTCGACGAGCTGGCGCTAGGCATCGACTATGCCACCATGGACAGGGTGCTAGTTCGACTGGAGCGAGGCTGGGGCACAGAGACCATCGTGCAGGCGCTGCACGTCACCGCCGAGCAGGTGGAGCAGGTGCGTGAGATGTCGCACCGCTCGGGGCACCTGCGCACGCTGCCGCCGCAGCCCGATCTGGCCGACTGATCAGTGCGTCGAAGTAATGACAGTGGTGCGCACCACCAGCGGCAGATAGATCGCGTACCCCATCTGTGCCCGGAACTCGTACGCGCCGATGTCGTACCCGGCCGTGCCATCGCCATTCCCATCCCGGGGCCGCGGGCGGCCGTCCATGTCGTCGGCAGGTGCATCCACCGCCGAGCCCTGGTCGATGGCCGGGGAGCCGGGCTGCAGGTGGAAATCGGCTGCTGACGGATCCACGAACAGCGGGTCGCCTTCCACATAGTCGTCGCCACGGATCTCGCCCTCGGTGCCGCGATAGCCGTCGACCAGGTTGTGGTCGACGGCTACCTGCTGCGCCGGGACGGCAGGCGCGACGACGATCTGGAAATAGAGGTTCTGGCTGACAATGTTGTTGCGCACGATCGCGTTCTCGATGTCCGGGTTGTCCACCGCGATCCCGCCTCCCCAGTCAGTCCACCCGTTGTCGTAGAAGGTATTGTTCACCACGGCCACGTTGCGCACCGGGTGCGCCGCCGGACCCGGACAGCAGCCGTGCAGGGTTAACCCCACGTAGCGGTTGTGGTAGGCGACGTTGTTATAGACGCGCACGTTTTCCAGCAGGCCGCCCTGCTCCGAGCCGATGGCAAAGGCATCGTTGTCCTGGATGTCGTGGACCACGTTCGAATAGACGTCGATATTGTAGGTGTGCGTTTCGAACGCGTCCACATAGATCCCGACGCGCTCGGTGTGGTGGACGTGGTTGTGGTGGATCTGGCCGTTGGACGCGCCGTCCTTGGCGTCGATGCCCTCCTTGTAGCAGTTGAGCACCTCGTTGTAGCCCACGTCGAAC
>JAFGIA010000181.1 GCA_016929795.1 Anaerolineae bacterium | reverse complement strand
CGTGATGGTGAACCTCGTCCCTACTCCCAACGTGCTCTCCACAGCAATGGCGCCGCCGTGCAATTCCACAATGGCCTTGGCAATAGCCAGCCCCAGGCCCGATTCGCCCTCATGCACCTGGCGCGCCTCGTCACTCCGGTAGAAGCGGTCAAAGACGCACGGCAGGTTCTCTGGTGCAATGCCCACCCCAGTGTCCTGCACCGTCAACCACACACCATCGCCCTGCACCCCGGCGGCCAGGGTGATGTGTCCCCCGCTCGGTGTGTGCCGCAGGGCATTGCTCACCAGGTTCCCCAACACCTGGGCCAGGCGCTCCGGGTCGACGTGCACTGGCGGCACATCCCCATCAACAGTCACCCGCCAATCGATTCCCAGCTCCTGGGCGCGAGGGCCAAAGGCCAGCGCCGCGCGGTCCAGCAATTCGCGGGGAGACACCGGGCAGCGCGTTAAGGTCAGCTCACCGGCATCGGCGAGCGACAGGGTGCGCAGGTCCTCCACCAGCCGGCGCAGGTGCACGGCCTCCTGGTGCATGGTCTGGAGTATCTGGGGCGTGGGGAGCAGCACGCCGTCGCGCAGGGCTTCGGTGTAACCGGTGATGACGCTCAGGGGGGTGCGCAGGTCGTGGGCGATGTCGGCCGTCATCTGGCGGCGCAAGTCGTTGGCGCGGGCCAGGTCGGCGCTCATCTGATTGAAGGAAGCGGTCAGCTCACCCAGCTCGTCGCGCGAGCGGACCGGCACCTGCTGGGCCAGGTTGCCCCGGGAGAGGGACCGGGTGGCGGCGGTCAGCTCGCGCACAGGGCGCGTGAGAGTGCGGGCCAGCAGGATGCCCAGGACGAGGGCCACGGCGGTGGCGACCAGGGCGGCCGCGAGCAGGGCCTGGTTGGTGTACGCCAGGTAGGCTTTATCTCGTGAGCTGCGCTGGGGAGGCAGAACCACGGTGAGCACCGTGCCCACCGTCTGCCCATCCACCTGGATCGGCTCGCCCCGGGCCAGCTCATCGGCCGGCGCCAGGTCGCCGACGCGATACGGCCGGGCCGGGACCACCACGCGGCCATCGGCAGCCGCCAGGACGAAGGGATCAGCCAGTTGTGAGGCCGGCGGTTGCGGCGCGGGCTGCGATGGAGGCGGTTGTAGAACAGGCGGCTGGGCCCGGTGAAAATACTCGGTCACGCCGGACCACGTGCCCCGCGCCTCGTAATACGCCGACGCCTGGGTTACAAAATCGTCGCGCATCTGATCGAGCACGTAGCGGTCGAACGCAGCCGAGGTGGTCTGCCACACGAGGACGGCCACGAGGGCGGTGCCGGCCAGGCTGACGACGAGAAAGGCGAGGGTGAGTTTCAGGGTCAGGGAACGCATGGCCTGCCTACCTTGATCAGGTCGGATTGACAATCCGACCTACTCCTCGGCGTGAAAGCGGTAGCCCA
This sequence comes from Anaerolineae bacterium, assembly GCA_016929795.1. Next base: position 5,806 of record JAFGIA010000181.1, on the reverse strand, counting down.
CGCCGAACACGGTCTCGATGTAGCGCGGCTGGCCGGGGTCCGGCTCGATCTTGGCCCGCAAGTTGCGGATGTGGACGTCAATCGTGCGCTCGATGCCCTCAAAGGCGAAGCCTTGCACCTGCTCGAGTAACGCGGCGCGGGTAAAGACGCGCCCAGGGGCGGCCATGAGCGCAGCCAGCAGGTCGAACTCGGTGGGCGTGAGCTGGACCACGCGGTCGCCCACGCACACCTGGCGCGTACCCTGGTCCAGGGTGATGTCGGCGGCGCGCAGGACCTCCGCCGGGGCCGGGCCTTTGTCCACGCGCCGTAGCACGGCCCGGATCCGCGCGACCAGCTCGCGCGGGCTGAAGGGCTTGGTCACGTAATCGTCGGCGCCCAGCTCCAGCCCTAACACCTTGTCCGATTCCTCCAGCCGGGCGGTGAGGAGGATGATGGGTGTGTCCCGCTCCTGGGTGTGGAGGCGCATGAACTCGTAACCGCCCATCTCGGGCATCATGATGTCCAGGAGAATGAGGTCTGGCCGTTCCTGACGGGCTATCAAGAGCGCGGCGCGCCCGTTCTCGGCCGCCAGCACCCGGAACCCTTCGGCGACCAGGTACTCGCGCACCATCTGGCGCACGCCGGCCCTGTCGTCTACCACCAGGATGGTCTTGGTCATGCTGCCCTCTCGTATGGGAGTCATTCAAGTGCATTATACTTGTTCAGGCGCGACACGTCAAACGGGGATCGGCCGCCGCTGGGCGCGTTCGTCGTGTGTAGCGCCTTGCTCGATCTTGGTTTCGTCAGGTCTGTTTGAGAACAGCCATTGCGATCTGGGCGCCTATCTGATGACGAGCGGCAGATAGACCGGGTACGGCGGGCCAGGTTCCTGCTCGGCGTCGCGCACCAACCGCACGTAATTGTAGATGCGAATGGCATCGCCCTGGGGGCCAATGCCGTAAGGCCAATCATCCGGATCGCCGGACTTGGGGTCACTCCGCTGCGCCCCGGCCCCGTGGACGTCCAGCCAGGAGCCGCTCATATAGCCCATAGCTCGCCCAAAGCAGACGTAGACGGCAGCGTCCCCCATGCCGTTTGCCTTGACGTGGGTGGTGCTGGTCCAGAACCAGGGATAGTCCACCAGGCCGGCCTCGTTGGTGATCTGGGTGATGTGGAACACCGGGTCGATGGCCGCGGAGCCGGTCGCATCGGGCGCCCGGTCATAATCGACGATGCTGTGCATCTCTTTGGCATTGGGCAGCCGCCAGTCGCCGTAGCCGAGATAGTTTTCGGCGTTCTTTTGCTCCACCCAGGCCAGGGCCTCTTCCCAGCTCATGCCGGCGCCACTGTCGTTCTGTGACCAGATCAAGCCGGTGGCACGGTCGGTGATCGTGCCGTCGCCGTTGTCGACGAAATCGTTGACGCCATAGTCGGTGTTGCCGCGCACAAAATAGACATAGTTCAGCTTGGGCATCGGGCCGCTGGTCGGATAGCCCTTGATCCGCCCATCGGCCAGGTTGAGGCCAAAGGTTGCTGACTGGCTGCCAAAGACGGTGCCGACGTAGGCACTGCTGGACCAGAACTGGGCGTCGATGAGGCGTTCACCGGCGTTTTCATCGCCGTAGCCAAAGGCAAAGTAGGTGGTATCGATAAATGGCGTCAGGTTGGTGGGGTTGGGGCCAGAGGGGTCGGTGCCGGAGAAGTTCATCAGCGAATAGAGTTCTTTGATGGTCGGCAACCGCCAGTCACTGAAGCCACCATAGTTCTGGGCGTTGAGCGTGTCAGGGTAGAGCTGCGCCTCACTGCGGGTCAGCTTGTCGTTTACGTCAATGTCGCCATCACCGTTCAGGTCTGGGCTTTGAGTCCAGGTGAGACCGGTGACGTTGTCGTAAACCGTCAAGCTGTCGGCGCTGAGCGTGTAGCTGGGCTGGTTCCCATCGTACTGCGCGTCTTGGCCGTAGAGCGCCGCGCCGGGCTCGGGAGCGGCGATGGCCTGGCTGTTGTCGTAGCACGTGGTCTGGCCGGTGTCCACCAGGGCATAGCCATCGGCCAGCGTATTCTGGCGAGCCGGGGATGCCGTTCCCATTGCCCCGGGCAAGGCCATCAAGAGTACCACTGTGAGGAACAGAAACGTCAGTACCTTTCTCGTGCGCATCACATTCCTCCTCGAGTTTTCGGGATCGCCACCTGACCGCTGTGGCTTGGGCTCAAGTATAGCGCAAGGCTGTTCAGAAGTTGTTAAGAAGTGATTTGGATGTGATTCAGGTTTCATGCCCGTCAGGGCTGAACTCAAAGTTCCTGGTAGCTGCTAAACGACTGGCCCGGCCGCTGTACTTGAGAAAGGCGTGCTCGGCGATGGCGACCTCTCGCCGGGCATGTGGAAGTCGATGGGCGCGTCTTGGCGCATCAAGGTCAAATGAGGCTGGACAACGCTCGCTGGCTGACGAGTTACCGCAATCACCGGGAACCCTGGCGGCGACCGTTTGCCTGCTGCTGGTCCTGTGGCGCTGGGGATGGCTGCGGGCGGCCGGTGTGACGGTGCCGGGCAGCGGGCGTCTCTGGTTCCCTTCGTCGCCATCACGCGGGCCGGAAAGCGGGCGCCGGATCGGTGAGGGCGCTGGGGGGGAGAACCGCGGCGGGTACCCCCCGGGTGCGGAATTACACGGATGGTGCCGCTTGGACGGGGATGGCGGTACGCATTCATACCCAATCCCATCCCCATCAACCGATGCGGATCGCAGCCGGCCACGCGGAGAGGTTTGGACCACGAAAGGCGCGAAAGGGCGCGGAAAACGCGAAAGATGCACGCTCGGGGCACGCGCCTTGCGTGCCTTTCGCCGTCTGATGCCCGGGTTCCCGGCGGATCAAGGGATCTATATGGTTGGTCTATCACGGGGCGGACTGGCTAAAATCCGAGGTTGTGATAAAGACGCCCTTTCTGGCATGCTGCCCATGCAGGGCGCCGACAAAGCTCTGGATATCGGGCCGGCCGACGGTGCCTTGCCAGCGCTTGGCCTGCACATAGGCAACGTCCAGCCCCAGGCGGTTCTCGTTGATGATGCCGTCGATGCCGCCGTCGCCCGTCCTTCCGATGGCTCGGCCCGAGGCCAGTGCGTCTATGGTCGCTCGGAGCGAATGCTCCTGCCGGTCACCTGCGAGCTTGAGCAGGGGGAGCATGAGTGACTGAAAATCGGGAATGGGCATTTTTCTCCTTTCCACGCAGGCCTTGGTCTGTGGCTCTCTATCAAGCGAATGCGAGTGCGTCTCCTTCGACAGTGGTTGATTCGGACACCAGGGCGGAATCAGTACCAGGTGGGTCGCACCTCCAAGGTGCAACCCACCTGAGCGCCGTGTTGCCGCTACTTTGTCTTTGCCTCCACAATCGCAATCTCTTCCTCGGTGAGATCGTATAGCTCGTAGACCAGGGCGTCGATCTGGCGGTCGGTGGCGTCGATCTGGCGCTGGTAGAGGGTGCGGTCGGCGGGGATGGCCACGGCGGCGAGTTTTTTGTGCAGGTCCAACATGCACCCGACGAGGCGATCCGGGCGGCGCGGCTGGGGTACTACCGGGGGAGCGGAACCGGCGCGGGCGGCCAGGGGAAGGGCGGCGGGCAGGAGTGGGCGACGTGGGGGGAGAAGAGGGTGAAGCTGTACCGGGGGATTGTGATTCCGTGGCTCGTGGAAGGGGCGTTGTGGCGGGTGAACATCCGGCGGCCGGCGGGGGAGCCCAAGTATTACTCGCCGGGGGGATGGAGCAACGGGCTGTACCAGGCGGACATGCTGGAGGCGGGCGGGGCGGCGGTGGTGGTGGAAGGGGAGCTGGACGCGCTGCTGCTGGCACAGGAAGCGGGGGACCTGGCGGCGGCGGTGGCGCTGGGGAGCACGAGCGGGGCGCGGCGGGTGAGGTGGGTGTGCCGGCTGGCGGCGTGCGGGGTGGTGCTGGTGGCGCTGGACGCGGACGCGCAGCCGGAGAAGGGGGACCGGGCGGCAGGGTGGTGGGTGGAAATGCTGGGGAACGCGCGGCGGTGCCGGCCGTGGTGGGGGGATCCGGGGGAGATGGCACAGGGGGGAGTGGGGCTGAGGGAATGGGTGGCGGCACAGCTTGTGCTTTCTGACTAGTACCTCATCCCCTCCAAGGGATCCCTTCCGGGTATCACCGCCGACGCCGCCCTCCCCAGCCGCACCGCCCCCTCGCGCACCAGCCGGTCCAGCTCGGCGACCAGCGCCGCCGACAGCAGCCTGTCGTCGTGCGTCGGCTCGAACCCCGTTGCCGTCGCGGTCCTGTGCGTCGCCGGCACCTCCCACCGCAGATCGCGCTCGAACCGCCCACCTGGCGGCAGCTCGTACCCGCACGCCTCGGCCTGCCGCCAGAACCACCACCCCTCACTCCCCGTGACGAACTCGTCGTCTGTCCAGTACTTGAAGCGGTGCGTCTCGATCAGAGAGAGAAACGCCGCGCCGAGCGCCGCCTTTTTCCCCGCCCCGGAAAAGTTGTAACCCGTCACACAGGCGGGTCCCAGCGCGGCGGCCAGCCACGGGGTGAGCCCCGCCCCCACGCCCGACTCGTCGACCACCACGTGCGCCACGCGCCAGCTCTGCAGCCAGACCAGCAGCCGGTGTGCCAGCGCCGGCCTGCCCGGATGTTCCTCGAAATGCTTGCTGCCATGGTCGACGAACACGTCCACCGCCTGGTAGCCGGGGCCGTGCGAGTAGATCCCGGGGCCGGCAAAGAGGACCCGAAAGACGGTGGCGACCGTATAGTCGCGGCCCGGCCGCGCGAGCTGTGCAAGCGGGTCCGTCGCTGCCTCGTCCTCCCCGGCGACGCCCACCGTGACCACGTACACCTCATCGGCCGCCGGCGCCCCTTGCCTGCCATGGTCCCCGTGCATCAGCCGCCGGCGCCGCTCTGGAAAGAGCCCCCCCGCCGCGTCGATCGGCTTTAAGAAATACTCTGACGCGACGATGGGGTGGTCGCGGCCGTGCTTTTCGACCTGCGCCCGCAGGAACTCGCCATACGCCGGCAGCTCGCCGATCACCTCGTCCGGCCCCACCATGTACACGCGTTGGATGCCGTCGCGCGCCGCCTCACGCTCCAGCTCTACCTTCTTCTGCCACAAATAGTCCGCCGACGTGCGCACGGTGCCGATGTAGAGCGCGCTGGCGTTTGTGCTGGCGCGCATCGGCGTAAACACCGCCTCGATGTGCGCGGCGTCCTGGTCCTGCGTCTCGTCAATCACCACCAGGTGGTGCGCCGTCTGTCCGCGCACCCTGGCCATCGGGTGCGAGCTGACGAATACGATGCACGCCTTGCCCAGCATCCTCCGCGCCGGCCCGGCGGCCTTTTTCCACTTGCCGGCGTTCCAGATGTTCTCGAGGCGCTGCTCGACCCTGTCGATTCCCACACCCAACTGATCGCCGATCGCCCCATACACCACGTTGCCGCCCGTGCGCCGGTAGAGGTTGAGCAGGTAGACGAGCAGGTGGGCCACCGTTTCATTCTTGCCTGCCTGCCGTGGAAAGACGAGCAGAAACTCCAGGCCTCGCTTGTTGACCACGCTGTCCACCACCGCGCGCAGCGGCGCGAGCTGGTACTCGCGCAGTCGCTGGCCCAGCACGAGCGCCGAGAACCTGGCCGGGTCGGCCAGGAGCGCCCACACCGCCCACCGCGCCCTCGCCTGTTCATCCCTGCCCGGATAAGTCATTGGCCCTCTCCCCCGTGCATCCGGTCCACCCACCCCTCTCCCCCACTCCCTCTATCTTGTTCGCCACGTATAGAACGCACGTTCTATTATACCGCGAATCATCACCGCTGTCAAGTAGTATCAATG
>JAFGIA010000180.1 GCA_016929795.1 Anaerolineae bacterium | reverse complement strand
GTGTGGAGCTACCGCGGCTACCAGCTCGGGCCCGGCGAGTTCACCACGGCCATGGTCCACTTTTTCCGCGCCGAAGTGCAGCGCGCCAACGTCTGGCGCCAGCGGCTCGACACCACCACCAACTGGGCCGTCGTGACCACCGGCGCCGCGATCTCGTTTGCCTACAGCCGCACCGACGTCGCCGATCACCGCCTGATCATCCTCAACGTCCTGCTCGTCACCCTCTTTCTCTACATCGAGGCGCGCCGCTACCGCTACTACGAGCTCTGGAGCTACCGCGTGCGCCTGATGGAGACAGACTTTTTTGCGACCATGCTCGTGCCCCCCTTCCACCCGGCGCCAGACTGGGCCGAAAGCCTGGCCGACAACCTCCTCCACCCCCAGTTCCCCATCTCTTTGCTTGAAGCGCTTGGCCGGCGCATGCGCCGCAACTATTTCTGGATCTATCTCATCCTCGACATGGCCTGGCTGTCCAAGGTATGGCTGCACCCCACGCCCGCGACCTCCTGGCCCCTGTTCCTCCAGCGAGCCGAGATCGGCACCATCCCGGGCCAGATCGTGATCGTCGCCGGGGTCGTGGTCAACGCGCTCTTTTTCCTGATGGCCCTGCTCACCGTCGGCTTGCAGCGGGCCAGCGGCGAGGTGCTGCCCCGCTACCCCAGTTTTCACATCCCCCTCATCGACACCCGCGGCCAGGCGGCTTCAGGCGCGGCGCGCCTGCGCGCCTGGTTCCGCCCCAGCCACCAGCGCCAAAAGCTCCTCGCCTACATCATCACCGACCAGGCCCAGCCCGTCGCCGATGGCATCCTGAGCCAGATGCGCCGTGGTGTCACAGCCCTGCCGGGCACCGGCATGTACACCCATCAGGAACACGCCATCCTGATGTGCGCGCTGACCGTGACCGAGGTCCCCCACCTCAAGTCGCTTGTCAACAGCGTGGACCCCAAGGCCTTTGTCGTCGTCTCTCCCGCGCAAGAAGTACTCGGCGAGGGCTTTAATCCGTTGCAAGAGGCTGAATAGGCAGCCACACACTAAAGCGGCTGCCCTGCCCGGGGGTGCTGTCCACGTCCAGGCGCCCGCCGTGGGCCATCACCAGGTCGCGGGCGATGCTCAGGCCCAGGCCCATCCCCTGCGGAAAGCGGCGCTCGCGGCGGCTGCGGAAAAAAGGCTCAAAGATGCGCGTGCGCTCGTCGGGCGCAATGCCGAGGCCCGTATCGGCCACAATAATCTCGACCCCCTCCGGCCCATGGCCCGCTTCCCCCACCGTGCGGGCGGCGACCGACACCGTGCCCCCTTCTGGCGTGTACTTGCAGGCATTGCTCAGCAGGTTGCCCACCACCTGGGCCAGGCGATCCGGGTCGACGCGCATCGTCGGCAGATCGCCCGGGATATCCACCTGCCATTCGAGCCCCTTCTCCATGGCCGCCACGCGCCACGGCACCACCGTGCGCGCCAGCCAGTCGGCGAGCGGCGTCGGGCGCCGGTTCAGCTCCAGCGTGCCCAACACCTGGTCGTACAGATCCGTCAGGCTGTCCAGCAGCGGCCGCAGGCGGTGCACCTGGTCGTCCATCCCCTCCAGCAGCTCGTGGCGCAGAGCCGCGTCCTCCTCGGCGCCATTGAGCAGCGCCTGCAAAGCCGACTGGACCGCGCCCAGCGGCCGCCCCAGCTCGTGCACCAGGTTGGCCAGCAGCCGGCGGCGCGACTCGTCAGTCATGCGCAGCCGCTCGACCAGGGTGTTAAAAGCGTGAAGCAGCGTGCGGATCTCTTCCGGCCCCTCCTCCGGCAGCGTCTGCCACTCCTGCCCGCGGCTCACAGCATAGACGGCGCTGGTGACCCGCTGGAGCGACCGGCTGAGATTGAGCGCCAGCGCCACCGCCAGCCCGATGGCCAACAGCAGCTCGCCCACGAGCGCAGCGGCGATCAGGTAGCGCAGCCGAACGAGCTGCCCGCCCACGTCGCCCAGATAGCGCGACAGGCGGATCATGCCCACCACCTCCCTGTCCGGGCCCACGACAGGGACAATCACGCGTATCAGCTCGGCCTCCGTCTGCCAGGTATAGGTCACCTCGACCTGCGGCTCGACAGTCGTCCCCTCCAGCGGCAGGACCATCGCGCCGGCTCGCTGCTGCGGCTGGTAACCGACGTTGGCAAACCGGCCCGAGTCACTCGAGGCCAGGACGTTGCCCTGCGGGTCGAGGAGCGTCACGTGCGACCGGGAACGAACCGCGTACCACGTCACAAACTGCTGCGCCTCGGCCGCGTCGCGCCACAACACCGGCCGCTCGTCGGCCAGGTCCGCGCTGAGCATGGCATGCTGTGCCAGCTCTTCCGACAGGTCAGTCAGGATCACCTGCGTCTCCACAATATAGAGCAGGGCCACGCCGACCAGCGGCACGATGAGCAGCAGGGGCAACACGTGGCTGACGATCAGGCGGGTGCGCAGAGTACGCATCAGGCCGCCACCTCCTCACTGCGCGCCCGCGGCTCCAGCTTGTAGCCCACGCCGCGCACCGTGACGATCCGCTCCGGGTTCTGCGGATCGGCTTCGATCTTTTCACGCAGCCAGCGGATGTGGACGTACACCACCTGCGGCTCGCCGGCATACTCGGCCCCCCACACCTGGGCCAGCAGGTCATCCGTCGACACCACCTGCCCCGCCTGCAACGCCAGCGCATGGAGCAAGGCGAACTCGCGCGGGGCCAGCGCCAGCTCCTCACCCCCCAGCGTGGCCACGTGCGCGCCGGGGTCGACGGCCAGATCCCCCACCTCCACCCTGCCCGGGGGCGCAGCCGCCGGCATGGCCCGCTCCACCCGGCGCAGCACCGCCTTGATGCGCGCCAGCAGCACCCCCAGATCGAACGGCTTGGTCACGTAATCGTCGGCGCCCAGCTCCAGGCCGAGCGCCTGGTCGAGCTCGCGGCGGCGCGCCGTGAGAAAAATGATCGGCACGTCGGCCCGGCTGCGGAACTCGCGCAAGGCGTCGAGGCCATCCATACCCGGCAGGCCAATGTCGAGCAGGACCAGGTCGGGCGGCTCGCGGCGGGCCAGGTCCAGCGCGCGCTCGGCGTCCGCCGCCGTCATCGGCCGGTAACCCGCCTGCTCCAGGTTAAAGGCCAGGCTGCGCCGCATCAGGGCGTCGTCGTCTACGATCAGAATTCGTTTCATACTCGCCGTCAATCCCGAACCTTCCATTCTATCAGCATACCACACACGCCTGTCCCCGTCCTTATCCCACCCTCAAGAAAACCTTAAGGAGCGCTCAAGGCCGTGGCCGGCCTGCGCGTGGCTGATTTTATACCGGCTGGCACCAGGTGTCAAGAATCCGCCCCCCCGGCTTGGCCGGTCTACACTAGCTGGCATGGCCCGAGGCATGTCAGAGCGAGGAAAGGGCGCATTTCAGATTCGTCGGCTCAAGCCCCTGGGATCGCCGAGCGCGCCCTGTACCCCAGGGACCTCGGCCCACATTTTCATTCATCGTGGTGCCCACCGGGCATGGGCACTCCCTGAGCTCCAGGCCCCGTCTCGGGGCCGCCTCCCCCAAGGCCAGGCTGGCGCGCGGTGCATCCCACTTGTGTAGGGCGTGTCAGCCCGATTCATCGGGCGCTGCTCCGTAGACGGGGCACTTTATGCCCCGTCGTTCGTG
>JAFGIA010000179.1 GCA_016929795.1 Anaerolineae bacterium | reverse complement strand
CTGCCGATCACGGTCGGCGAGATCTTTCCCTTCGGTCTGCCGGCCATCGCCACGGCTGCCGTGCTCGGCATCCTCGTGAACCTCATCTTCCTGATCTTTGAGCCGCCGGCAGTCACCGAGTTGGGCAAGCTCGACGATTTCCAGCGCATCGAGGGCATTGGCCCCAAGGCTGCCAGGAGCCTTCGCCAGGCTGGGATCATCAACTTTGCCCAATTGGCAGAGGCCAATATCGACCAACTGAAGACGATCCTGAAAGAGGCAGATCTGGCGACGCTGAATCCCGAGACCTGGCCATCGCAGGCTCGTCTGGCTGCCTCCGAAAAGTGGGACGAATTGGAGGCTATGCAGAAAAACCTGATGGCCGGTCGGAAACAGTAGCAGATCCGCGGCCACGGTCCGAGTTCAGTACCAGGGGCGGCCGGCCCGGCCGCCCCTCCTGCCTTTTATTATCCAGGGGTTTTTTCTCTGGCTGGTATTGACAGATTGGGAAAGACTATGGAAGAGGAAAAACAGCCCATCCTGCTGCTGCACGGCTTTGCTTCGTCGGGGCAGTCAGCCAAGGCACTCTATTTTCAAAAAAAGCTCGGCGGCCGGCCGGACGTACGTTTTGAGGCGATCGACTTTAATCCGTCGCCAGCCGATTTCCGGCACATGACGACGACGGGCTTGATCGATCGTCTGCGCCAGTACATCCTCGATCACGGCCTGCAGCAAGTGCGCCTGATCGGCAGCTCATTCGGCGGGACGGTGGCGGTGCACTATGCGCATCGCTACGGCGGTGTCGAGAGGCTGCTGCTGCTGGCGCCGGCCCTCGTGCCGTTTGACGGCTGGGTTTCGGAAGAGGAAGTCGCGCGGTGGAAGGCCGCCGGTGCGGCGCCCATCTACCACTTTGGCTTTGAGCGTGAATTGCCGTTGGGCTACGATCTGTACGAGGATGCCCGGCGCTACCAGGAGTTTGTGCCGCCGGCGGCCCCGTCGCTCATCGTCCACGGCACACACGACGAGACGGTGCCGGTGAGGCAGAGCCGCGAGTATGCGGCGCGGTGGCCCGAGTGGGTGCGCTTGATCGAGATCGACGCCGGGCACGACCTGAATGCGCATCTCGACTTTATGTGGGAGCAAGCCAGGGGCTTTTTGCTGGCGGCATAGGAGTGAGGGAGAAAGATGACAGAGATGTGGGGGAGACCGGGGTTGCCCCAGTTCGATTATGTATGCGCGCGTACCGCTGCCGAGGTGGTCGATCTGCTCCAGGTGCACGGCGCGGACGCCCGGCTGTTGATGGGCGGTACCGACCTGTTGCCGGGGCTGCGCATGGGCAAGTGGGCGCCGAAGGTGGTGATCGACGTCAAGCCTCTGCCCGGCATGCGCGACGTGACGTACCGGGCGGGCGCCGGGCTGGAGGTGGGCGCCGCGGTCACGATGAATGCGCTGGCCTGCCACCCGGCAGTGACGGAGCACTATCCGCTCCTGGCGCAGGCCGCGGCGTCTGTCGCGTCGTACCAACTACGCAACCGGGCGACGCTGGGCGGAAACCTGTGCAACGCCTCGCCGTGCGCCGATACCGCGCCCGCTACAGTCGTGCTCGACGCCGATCTGGTACTCAATGGACCGGACGGCGAGCGGATCGTGCCGGCGGGCGAGTTCTTTTGCGGGCCAGGCAAGGCGGCGATAGGGGCGGATGAATTTCTTGTGGGAGTGCGCTTCCCACCGCCCCCGGAGGGCAGGCACGCCGCGCATTATGAGAAGCTGGGGCGCTGCCGGACGGGCGACCTGGCATTAGTCGGCGTGGCGGCCACCTGCGAATGGCAAGGGGACAACGGCGACTATCGCTTCTGCCTCGGCCTCGGCTCTGTGGCGCCCACGCCTCTGCGCGTGCGCGACGCGGAGGCGTTCCTGGCGGCCAATCCGCCGGGCGATGAAACGTTCGACCACGCCGCAGGGATGGCTATGTCTATGGCGCGCCCCATCACCGACGTGCGCGGCACGGCGGAATACCAGCAGGCGATGGTGCGCACGCTCACCCGCCGGGCCCTGCGCGAGGTGTGGGATGCGTTGCGCCGCTGACCGTTGGTCATGTGCCGCAATCCTCGCCTGAGGGTACTCGGGACGATTGCGCGGCCGTGCAGCAGGGAGAACTGACAAGGGGGTGATTACGTGAACCTGGAAGTAGTGACTCGTTTGCCAGAAGGCGATAGCCGGCCCACGCCGCTCCTTTTCGTGCACGGCATGTGGCACGGTGCCTGGTGCTGGGATGACTTTTTCCTGCCCTACTTGGCGCAGCACGGCTATGCTGCACATGCGTTGAGCCTGCGCGGGCACGGGGAGAGCGAGGGGCACGAGCGGCTGCGCTGGCACACAGTGGGTGGTTATGTGGCCGACGTGGCCGAGGTGGCGAGCCGGCTGCCGCGGCCGCCCATCGTGATCGGGCATTCGATGGGGGGCAGGGTCGTGCAGAGGTACCTGCACGCGCACGAGGCGCCGGCGGCGGTGCTGCTGGCCTCGGCGCCGCCGAGAGGTCTGCTGCCCGCCACCGTTCGCTTTGCCGTGCGCCATCCGGGCGCGTTCGCCCGGGTCAACCTGACGCTGAGTATGAAGCCGGTCGTGAGCACGCCGGAGCTTTGCCGGGAAGGGCTGTTTTCGCCCGACACGCCGCAAGAGATAGTGGAGAGTTGTTACGCACGCCTGCAGGATGAATCGTACCGGGGGTACGTGGGCATGCTGGTGCCTGCGCTGTTGCCCAGGGTGCCGCGTGGGGTGCCAGTGCTCGTGCTCGGCGCCAGCAACGATCATCTGATCTCGCGCCGCGACGTCGAGTCGACGGCGCGTGTGTATGGCACCGGGGCCGAGTTCTTTGACATGGGCCACGACATGATGCTCGAGCCGGGCTGGCGCCAGGTGGCGGACCGCATCCTGGCCTGGCTCGACGATCACAACTTGTAGAGAGGCAAAAGAATGGGATATCACACGATCACGGTGACGGTGAACGGGGGGGGGGAGCACCTGAGCGTGCCGTCAAACATGACACTGCTGCAAATGCTGCGGGAAGAGCTGGCGCTGACAGGCACCAAGAATGGCTGCGAGGCGGGTGAGTGCGGCGCGTGCACCGTGCTGGTCGATGGCGAGCCGGTGAACTCGTGCATGATGCTCGCGGTGGAAGCCGATGGCCGCGAGGTGGTGACGGTGGAAGGGCTTGCTACGGAAGATGGCCTGAACCCGCTGCAAGAGGCGTTCGTCGAGCACAATGCCGTCCAGTGCGGCTTTTGTACGCCGGGCATGTTGATCTCGGCCCACGCCCTGCTGGCGCGCAATCCACACCCCACAGAGGACGAGATCAAGCAAGCCCTCGTCGGCAACCTGTGCCGCTGTACCGGCTATGTGCGCATCGTCGATGCCATCGAGTCGGTCGCGGAAGGAGGCGCCTGATGGCTGACTTGACTTCCGAGCCCGTGGGCAAGAGTGTGCCCCGGATCGATGCGTACGAGAAGGTGACCGGGTCGGCAACCTACGCCGACGATTTTCAGTTTGGCCCTGGCCTGCACTATGGCCGGTTGGTGCGATCGCCGCACGCCCACGCCCTGATCAAGAGCATCGACACGAGCAAGGCGCTGGCACTGCCTGGCGTCAAGGCCGTGGTGACCGGCGCCGACCTGCCAGCAAGCAACATCGGCCTCTACCTGGTCGACCGCCCGATCCTGGCGCGCGACCGCGTGCGCTACGTCGGCGAGCCGGTGGCTGGGGTGGTGGCGACGAGTGAGGAGATTGCTGAGGAAGCCGTGCGCCTGGTCGAGGTCGAGTACGAGGTGCTCGAGCCGGTGTTCGACCCGGAAGAGGCGGCGCAGCCCGGCGCTCCGCTGCTCCACCCCGACCTGGGCAGCTACAAGGTGGCCAACTTTATCTTTCCGCAGCCCGGCACCAATGTGTCGGAGCACTTCAAGTTGCGCCGCGGCGACGTCGAAGCGGCGTGGCCCGACTGTGCCGCGATCGTCGAGGGCACCTTCCGCCTGCCCCAGATCCAGCACGTGCCGATG
>JAFGIA010000178.1 GCA_016929795.1 Anaerolineae bacterium | reverse complement strand
CGCCGCCACGACGCGTTTCTGACGCGCCGCGCCGACCTCGGCCATTTCGACCAGACGCTGTGGAACACGCTCCATGGCAATTTCCTGGTGCGCACCGACCTCGGGCGCCAGATGCTCAGCTTTACCGACCACGTCGAGCCAATCCTGGCGCCGCTGTCGCTCATCTATCTCGTCTGGGAAGACGTGCGCATGCTGCTCCTATTCCAGAGCGTGGCCCTCGCGCTCGGCGCACTGCCCGTCTACCTGCTCGCCCGCGACGAGCTGGCCGGCGCCGGCTCCTCGCCAAACACCGCCAGAGCCGCCGGGCTCGGCCTCGCCGCCGTCTATCTCATGTTTCCCGGCCTCCAGGCCGCGAACCTGACCGAGTTCCACGCCACCACCCTGGTAGTCACGCCGATGCTGCTGGCCCTCTATTACGCGCGCCGCGGCCACTATGGGCGCATGTGGGTGTGGGCGGTGGTGGTGATGATGGTCAAAGAAGAGATGCCACTGCTGACGCTCATGCTCGGCCTGTGGCTCGCGCTCGGCCCCAGGGCGCGGCGGCACGGGCTGGCGCTCGCGGCGGTGAGCCTGGCGTGGTGGGCGGTCGCGGTGTTTCTGATCACACCGCGCTACGCACCGATCGAGTACGGAGGCGACCAGTCGGTCCACTTTGAGCGGTACGCGGCCTTTGGCGACTCGCCAGGCGAGATCGTGCGCACGATCATCACGCGGCCCGGCCTGGTGTGGGAGACAGTCGGCGAGCCGGATCGCGTGCGCTATCTGCTCGGCCTGTTCGCGTCAGGCGGCCTGCTCCTGCCGCTGCTGGCGCCAGAGATCCTGCTCCTCGGCGCTCCGATCCTCGCCTTCAACGTGCTCAGCAGCTTTGAGGCGATGTACGCGGACACCTACCACTACACCGCGCCCATCGTGCCCTTCTTTGTGGCGGCAGCCGCGGTGGGGCTGGCGCGTGTAGCGCGCCTGGCCGGGCCGCGCCGCCGCGAGGTCACAGTCACCGCGGCCATGGCAGTCGTGCTCGCGGGCAGCCTGGTGTACCACCGCGCGCACGGTTACACGCCGCTGGCGCGAAACCTGGAGTGGCCCGAGGTCACGGCGCACCACCGCCTGATCGAGTCGCGATTTGCCCCCCAGATCCCACCGGACGCGGTGCTGTCGGCCACGGCGCCCCTCTTTCCACACGTCGACCACCGCGAGCGCATCCTCCAGTTTCCGCGTGTGCAGGATGCAACGTGGGTGCTTCTCGACGCCGCGTCGTACGCCGAGATGCACCCGGCGCGGCTGAGAGACGAGTACCAGGCCCTGATCGACCACGGCGAGTGGTGCATCGTCGACGCCGCCGATGGCTACGTGCTGATCGAGCGGCGTGAGGGAGTGGCGGCCGGCTGCGTGCGTGACCTGCCCGACGCCTTTTACGATTTCGCGCGTGTCGACGATCCGCAGCCCCAGGTGTCGCTCGACGCCGAGTTCCCGGGCGGGCTGCACCTGCTCGGTTACGACGTGACGAGCGAGCCGCAGTTTCGCCGCATCGGGCTGCGGCTCTACTGGAAGTGGACTGGAGATGAACCCGACGGCTCACCCTGGCCGGCGGTAAAGCTCTACCCGTTCTGGATCGGCGAAGGTGGTGATGTAGTCGAGACGACGGACGAGCGGCCGCTCATCGAGCCGATCTGGTATCCGCCGGAGCGCTGGCAGCGGGGAGAGGTGGTTCGCACCGAGATGATGCCGTGGGAGATCGGGGAGACCTTTCGCCTGGGTGTAGCCGTGCTCGACGGCGCCGGCAGGCGGCTGCCCGTCTACCCCGGCGCTGCCGGCGAGCCCGCCTACCCGATGGAAGGCGCTACCTGGCTGCGCCTCGGCGCGTACCGGTGGGAAGGCGGCCGCGTGCGCCCCGTCGACGAAGCGGCAGCGCCCGGCACGTCGCCGGTGCCGGGTGAGGCAGTCGAGTTCGGTGGGATGCTGGAGCTGGCAGGATACGACCTCGAGACCACGCGCGTGCGGCCCGGCGACGAGATCGAGGTGCTGCTGCATTGGCATGCCACCGCCCCGGTCGACAGGGCCTACACCCTGTTCGCGCACCTGGTGGACAACGCGGGCGAGCGCGTCGCCCAGCACGACGGGCCGGCCAACTACTATGGCGCGCTGCCGACCGATCTGTGGCAGCCAGGCGTGGCGCTTCTCGACAGGCGCACGTTTGCGCTGCCCCCCGATCTCACACCGGGCACCTATCGCCTCCTCGTCGGCTGGTACGACCCGAACACAGGCGACCGCCTATCGCTCGCCACCGGCAGCGACAGCCTGCTCGTTACAACCATCGAGATCAGATGAGCGTGGCACGCGACGATCACGCATCACGCATCACGCATCGCGCCTGCGCCCTTACACATTAACGTCCAGCGAGTGATATCCCGTCGCCCCGTCGGGGTGCGGCGTGCTCTCCTCTTCGATCTGGCGCATGCCGGTGCCGTCTGTGGCGCGGACGGTGAGGGTGTGGCGGCCCGGCTCGGCCGGCCAGTCGTAGCGCCACTGCACCCACGTCAGGGGGCTGAGGGGCGGCGTGCGCAGCACGGCCTCCACCCATTCGCCGCCGTCGACCTGCACCTCGACCTTCTGGATGCCGCGGTCGCCGGCCCAGGCGATGCCGCCGACGGGGATGGTGCCATCAGGATCACGGTCCTGCGCCACGGTGTCGATCACCGACACAATGTGCGGGCG
>JAFGIA010000177.1 GCA_016929795.1 Anaerolineae bacterium | reverse complement strand
GACGTGGCCGCACTGCGCGCGGCAGGGCACCTCATTCATACCCGAGGTGGTAGCCCTCGTTTGTAGCAACGGCTTTTACAAAACATGACGGATGCCGCCTGCGTGTCAACCCTTTTGACCCTCTGACGTTTTATCCGGTGTGTTCGAGCGGATGAAAATTGTGGAAACGAACCGCGATCCCCAAGTTTCCTCCCGGTTTTTCTCCAGCGTTCCCTTTTTGTGATAGCTTTGAGACCGCGATGCGGTAAACTGTAGGCAGACAGGTTTATGACAGATGTTGGCCGGCAGCCGGGCCTGGATCGCCAGGCGCATGACTATAAGCCTGTGACGGGAGACTTTGTGTCGCCAGGCCTATATCGCAACGATTCGTTCATCGTTCGCATCTGGTGGGAGCGCGGCCCAGGTCCACAGGCGATCTGGCGAGGCCAGGTGGTCCACGCCCGAACCGGGCAGTCTACCTACTTTGAGAACCTGCCAACTCTGATCACATTCATAGAGGGATGGGCGGGGGGCCTGTCACAAGCGATGGATGAGGGCGAAAACAAATGATGAGGGGCAGGAACCGTTTCCGAATATGTGCTGAACACGAAGGAGGGATCAGATGGGCAAACTCGTTTCGTCAGGCTGACCCATTGGCAGAGAGGGCGCCAAGGCCAACTGGCACGAACAGGGTGCCCTGTAGATGGAGAAAGGAGCAAGACGACGTGAAGATGAAAACTGGTCCGTGGACAAGGATAGGATTGGCCCTGGTGCTGATCGTTCTCACCCTGCTGCCCGCCGGGGTGCCGGTGGCAGCCGAGCCGCAATCGGCCACGCTGCAGGCCGGCAGCACTCTGGCCTGGCAGCTACCATTTATGCGTTTTGGCCATACCGCGGTCAAAGACCTAAATGACGACATCCTCGTCTTTGGTGGCTTTAACGGGCGCCAATACTTTAACGACGTCTGGAAGTTGGATTTTGGCACCAGCGACAGCGCCTGGACCAAGCTCCAGCCCAAAGGGCTGCGACCGCCTCCACGCGCGCAACACAGCGCCATCTGGGATATCGAGAACCGCCGCATGATCGTCTTTGGCGGCCATACGTTTAACTATAACTATGGCGACCTCTGGGCGCTCGAGTACGAGGGCACCACCGGCAAATTCCATTGGCGGCAGTTGACACCGGCCGGCACGCCACCCCCCGCGCGCCGCTGGCACACGGCCGTGTATGAGTATCCGGGTGCGCGCATGATCGTGTTTGGTGGCGGCGGGGTGTGGGGCCTGCTGAACGACGTCTGGATCCTGGATCTGACGCCCGGCGCCGAGGCCTGGAGCCAGCAGGCCGTGAGCGGGACCATACCGCAAGGCCGCGTCCAGCATGCCGCGGCGCTGGAAAACTACGGTGTGGCGATGTATGTCTTTGGTGGGGCCGGCAGCGGCGGGGCTCTGCTCGACGACACGTGGCAGTTGGACATTACCACCTGGCAGTGGAACCAGATTTTGCGGACGGGCCCGCAGCCGCCTGCCCGCCGGGGGCATACTATGGTATTCAATCCTACCGGCGGACACGAGCTGATGGTCTATGGCGGACTGGGCAACAACGGCTTTCTGGGTGATTTTTGGGAGAGCACTGGCTACGGGGATCCCTGGATCGAGTCGACCACGGAGGGTGGTCCCCCCGCCGCCCGGGCCTGGCATACCATGGTGTCGGGGGGGCACTATGACCTCTGGGTCATCGGGGGTCGCGGCATGGACCCAATGGCCGGCGAAACCCAATGGTCACTCGACTTTTCGGGTAGCTGGCCCCCCGACTGGGTGGTGCAATCGCCGCTGCTGCCGGCGTGGGGCGGGGCCAGCCGGCAGAGTGGGGACGAGCCGGCCATGACCTTTACTATCGAAGACGCCGAGCCCGAAACGAAAGTCAACGTGATGCGCCAGCAAGAAGTGTGGTTCGTGGCCAAGCTGACGTCGCCGACGAGCACCTTTGCCAACGACATCACGGTCACGATGGACGTAGTCAACTCGCGGTTCGAGGTTACCGAGGTGGGCACGCGCTACCGCGACGCAGACCCCGTTCAGAACTGGCAGGCACCCATTGACCTGACTGGCGGGCAGTATCAATCACCGAGTATTGACCTCGAAAGACGCGGCAGCGACACCAGGTACCAGGCACAGGTCGTCTTTAAGGCGATCGTACGCGATGATGCACCGGCAGGCAGGACGAGTGTGACGGCGGAAGCGGCGGCGGCGAACTGGGGATTCTCTCTCGACGGCACCGCCTATGCGCAGATCTATATCGATCCACAGGCCTGGATCGTCACCAACCGAACCAAGCTGTTCGAGGCGTACGACAAGGGCGAGGTGCGCAGCCTGCTGGACAGGGCCTTTGAAAAAGCAGAGGGCGGCAGCTCGGGCACCAAGCCGGCCGTGGTACTGTATGCCGATCGCTACGTGCCCGCCCTGGCGACCTGGGACAATACGACGATCAATTACGCCAGTGAGGCGAGCGCCAATCCCACCGCGGCGGCCTTTGACGCCTGGCTGGAGGCCTGGAACCAGGATCCCACTTACCTGGTGATCCTCGGCGATGACAACGTCATTCCGTTCTGGCGCAAGCACGACTATCCCATCTTTTGCTCGGACGGGTCGAACTGCCAGGAAGATCACACGATCCCGCCGGGGCAGGCGCAGGCAATCTGCGCCAACTGGGAGCCCGTGTGCATGACCATGGTACAAAACAACTACTATATGACCGATAATCCCTATGGAGAGCCAACCGGCAACACGCCGGCCTGGCAAAGGGGGGATGTCCAGGTCGCCGTAGGCCGGATCGTGGGTGCCACGGCAGCAGACATGGAGCGGTTCCTGAGAAATAGCACTCGGGGCCCGCGAAGTGGGCAGCCACGCGCCATCCTGGCCAGCGACGGTCTTGATTGGGGGCTCCCCGGCCGAGCGGACGCCGTCAGCACGGTCCGCGACCATCTAGGCTACACCCTCGAGGCGGCGCTGACGGACCCTCCTGTAAGCGCCTACCCGAGCGAGGCTATGGTCGTCGCCGAGATGAACCAGGGCTTTGGCATCATGGGGGCCGCGCACCACGGCACGGTGAACTCGTGGACAGCACCGGACGGCGCAGGTGTCCTGATGTCCACCGAGATCCCCGGTGCCGATCCGCACGATCGCATGCGGAACAACCGGCCGTTCTACAACTTTAACTCGTGCCGCACAGGGATCGGCTACTCGGACGATGGTGCCCCGGGGGCGTATGCCGACAGCATGGTCTATGCCCTGGTCGAGCACTATGCGTCGGGCGTCCTAGCTCACACCGGTTTGATGTTTGGCGACTCTGATCCCGAGGAGGTGAGCTATGGCGAGATCTTGATGGCCGACTTTTGGGAGCATGCGTCCGCGGGAAGTGGGCGACCCAGCGATCCTCTGGGGCTGGCGCTGGTGTGGGCCAAGGCGCAATACAATCCGACAGACGATACCGGCTACAAGACCACCCAGACGCCTACCTACTATGGCGTGCCCTGGATGCGGCTGCCGAACGTGCCCACCAGCCAGGTCCAGGGGGGGGTGATGGCGTTCCCTGAAACCCAGCCCTCCTGGTCGCCTCCAGTAGACGTCGGAGGCGCCTACGCCATCGGGACAACCGTCGACAGCAGCAGTTACACCCTGAGCACCACCGACGAGGGCTTTGACCTGCTCCACGTCGACGGCCTGGAGCTGACGACCGGTGACGAGCGGCCCGCCCTGCCCCGGGCCACGCTGGAGGTGATGCTGCCGCTGAGCGCCACCATCTCGGATCTAGTTTTCACCGCAACCCAGGAGCTCATCTTCCACGACCTCGACATCCCCACCCGGCTGCCCGGCCTGCCGTACCCGGGCGGGGCGATGGGCGGCTATACGACTACTGCCGAGGCGGTTTATCCCGTCACGGTTACCATGCACAGTCACCCGGTCGACGGTTACCAGATCGTGCAGGTCGACGTCATCCCGGTGACCTATGACGCCGCCACGGACGACGCAACCCTCTATCGCAATGTCGCGGTCCGCCTGGAATATGCGACACCCGAGCCTCTGGTCGTGACCAACCTGGCCTTTGACCAGTTCCAATACCTGCCGGGCGAGACCATCAGCACTACAACCCACATCATAAACGCGGGCGACGTTGCGGAGACGGTGACGGCGACGCTGGTCATCCAGGATCTGCAGGGAGAGATCGTCCGCTGGCAGGGGGCGGGCTCGTTCGAGGTGCCGGCCGGCGGCGAGCACGATCTGGCACTGAACCTGATCGGTCCTCTCGATGGCGGCAGCTATCTCGCCCGCGTGCTTCTGTGGCAGGGCGGCGTCGGCGTCGGCGGCGCCGGCCAGGAGATCCGGGTCACCCAGGCCGAGGTTGCCGATCCCGTGCTGCCGGCCGAGCTCCACCCGGGCATGGCCGCCACTTTTGCCGTCGACCTGCAAAACCTGGGGAGCAGCAGCACCCTGGCTATGAGCAGCCTGGTGATCTATGACGAGAGCGGCGCCGTCGTGGACTGGTTGTCGCCCCAGATCGTCACCATACCCGGGGCAAGCACCGCTACCCTGAGCTTCACCTGGACGCCAGCGAAGACGGGCATGTACCAGGCATCGTTCGTCATCCAGGCCGGAGGCGAGGAGCTGGGCCCGCTGAGTGCCAGCTTTGAGGTAGGCAACTACCAGATCTACCTGCCGTTAGTGATGCGGCGGCAGGGATAAGAGAGACCAGAGCCTTCCAAAGTCCTTTGGAAGACGTAGAACCTGACAGGTCTTAAAGACCTGTCAGGTTTACTTTTGCCCAAGCATTTCGACGGCGAGGCGAGCATAGACGCGCGCAGCGTCTACGACATCGTTCAGCCGGATCTGCTCTTCCAGCGTGTGGGCATATTGCTCCTCCCCCGGGCCAAAG
>JAFGIA010000176.1 GCA_016929795.1 Anaerolineae bacterium | reverse complement strand
TGAGGCGCATCCCCTCGGCGAAACGCCCGTGCAGCCACTCCTGCTTGAGTGCATATCCTGGCGTCTTTTTCTTGCTCTTGTAGCAAAAAAAGCCGTGCTGGTGCACATTGCTCGCGTCGACGGTGATGATCTCTGCCTGCGTGCTCATGCTTGCCTCCCCTGATTATGCGCTTTGAGAAACGCCCTGGCCGTTTTCCTCGTGCTAGCGCTGCTGCTTGACAACTGGGCTTGGACAAAGGCCACGATGGCCTCCTGATCGGGTGACTCGTCGAAAAACTCGTCAAAGGCGGCGATCACGTCCGCCTTTAGCAGATCCTTGCGCCCCGGCTCGTGGTGGGTGGCCTCGACTGCCAGCAGCCGGCCCGTGATCCTGGCCTGCAGGTGCGGCCTGGCGCGCGCGATCCGTCCTACATGCTGGGCAAACTGCCGCGCCGTGATGATCTTGTCGTCGTCGAGCAGGTCGAACAGGCGGTCAAAGAGGGCCTCCAGCCGTCCCTCCTCGTCGACCGCGGCCAGGTTGGCCAGGAGCTGCGCCCCGATGGAGCGGTGGTAGGAGTTGCTGCTGTCGAGCATGGCCGCCAGCCGGTCCCACTCGCGATAGAGGGCGGCTGGTTCCTCCTGGCTGATGCGGACCATAACCTGGAAGCAGTGGTAGCGGTAGGTGTCATCCCTGGCCACCAAGCCGGCCATGACCTCCTGCCAGGCGGATGGGTCCGACAGCGCCAGCTCGTATGCTGCTTCCAGGTCAGTCCCTTCCTTGTGGGCAAGTAGCTCGTGCAGCGTGGTGTTCATCTCGACTCCCTTTGACGATGATAGTGTCATTGTACGGCGAGTAGATGACAAAGTGTGTCAACAATGGGTCAAGTAGTGCGTCGATTCCTGACATTCTGTGACGAGATTGGCTCCATCCATTGTCCGGCCATGCTCGCCCGGAGCGTGGGGCTTGACACGCCGGCTCACACAGGTTAGAATCGAGTGTGCGCAATCGGGACGCAACTGCGGTCTCGGCTGGGAGCAGGGCTGCGGCCAAGCAGGTGGGGATCGCGTGCTGCAGAGCAGCCCTGCGCTCGCGATGACAACCGCTACAGTGCCACAGGTTTGCAGACGGGAGGGAGGAGGAGGTGACCTATATTCTGGCGACGTCGGCGTTGTGCAAGCAGTACCAGATGGGCGCGGTGACGGTCGACGCGCTGCGCGGCGTCGACTGCCAGGTGGCGAAGGGGGAGTTTGTGGCGATCATGGGGCCGTCGGGCTCGGGCAAGTCGACGTTGCTGCACGTGATGGGCGGCCTCGATACGCCGACGGGCGGCGAGGTCACGCTGGCCGGCTGGCAGCTCGCCCACCTGGACGACGAGGCGCTGACGGTGCTGCGCCGGCGGCAGATCGGGTTCGTCTTTCAGTTCTTTAACCTGCTGCCGACGCTTACCGCCGCCGAGAACGTCGCGCTGCCGCTGCTGATCGACGGCAAACGCCTGGACGAGTACCAGGCGCGCGTCGACGAGCTGCTCGACCTGGTGGGCCTCGCCGGCCGGCGCGACCACAAGCCGGACCAGCTCTCCGGCGGCGAGCAGCAGCGGGTGGCCATCGCCCGCGCGCTGGTGACCGAGCCGGCGATCGTGCTGGCCGACGAGCCGACAGGCAACCTCGACAGCCGCTCGGGGCGCGGCGTGCTGGCGCTGCTGCGCCGCGCGTGCGACGAAAAGGGGCAGACGGTGGTGATGGTCACCCACGACCCGGTGGCGGCCTCGTACGCCGGGCGCGTGATGCTGCTCCACGACGGGCGGGTGGTGCGCGAGCTGCCGCGCAGCGAGCCGGCGGTGATTGCGGAAGCGCTTGCCCTGTTGGAAGGGTAGATTGGTAGGTTGGTAGATTGGTAAATTGGTAGATTGGTGCGCCCAATCTACCAATTTACCAATCTACCCGGAGGACAAATGTGCGATCGCTGAACGCACTCATTGGACGCACTATCACGGCGCACCGCGGGCGGAGCGTGCTGACGCTGCTGTCGATCGCTTCCGGGGTGGCGATGGTGCTGGCGGCGGCGATCGTGGGGCAGGCGGCGAGCCGGCAGGCGGAGCGGCTGTCGGAGAGCGAGCGGGTGATGGGCAACGTGGTGCTGGTGCAGATCGGCCTGGCGGTCGTGGGCCTGATCATCCTGTTCGCGGCGGGGTTTGTGATCCTGAACGCATTTGCCATGTCGGTGACGGGGCGGGCGCGAGAGCTGGGCGCGCTGCGTGCGCTGGGGATGACGCGCGGCCTGCGCCGCGACGGCGTGATGCGGCTGGTGCTGGGCGAGGCGGCGCTGCTGGGGCTGGCGGGCACGGCCGTGGGGCTGGCGGCCGGCCTGGGCCTGGCGTGGGGCGTGATGCAGGCGATGGGCACGCTGGAGGGCGCGCCGCTGGCCGTTCCGGCGTGGGGGCCGGCCGTGGCAGTGTGCATGGGTCTGGGGGTGACGCTGGTCGCTGCCTTCCAGCCTGCCTGGTCGGCGGGGCGGGTGTCGCCGCTGGCGGCGGCGCGGACCGACGGGGCGGGGGACGCCGGGCGGCCCACGCGCCTCGGGGCGACGGGCCTGCTGCCCCGGGCCGGCGGTGCACTACTCGGCCTGGCGCTGGTCGGCAGCGTGACCTATGGCCTGGCCGGCCGGCCGGACGTGTGGGCGGCGCAGGCGGCGGTGCTGCCTGCCCAGGCGCTGATGATGCTCGCCACGGCGCTCCTCCTCCCCTGGCTGGTTGGCCCGGCCGCCGCGCTCTGCCGCCCGCTTCTGACCCGCCTGCTCGGCACCTCGGGCCGGCTGGCGGCCGACAACCTGGCGCGCAACCGGGCGCGCACGGCGCTGACCGCGGGCGGGCTGACCGCCGGGCTGGTCGTGATCGTCGCCTCCAGCGGGCTGATGACCGCCGGGCTGAAGGGCGGCATCGTGCGCATCCGCTCGGCGGTGAACGAGGACTCGTTTATTGCCGGCGACTTGCCCGAGATGGTCGCTTCGCAGCAGTTGACGGTCGATAACTTTTTTCAATTCATCGCGGCGGCCGATCTCGGCTACGACCTGGATGCCGTGCTGTGCGACCTGGAGCCGCTGGTCGCTTCCGGCTCGCTGCAGGTGATCCGCTACCGCTTCCAGGCGATCCCGGCCGAGCTGTCGGCCATCCCGGGCGCGCCGGGGCTGTGCGCCGACCCGGAGCTCTACCTGGACATTGGCAATTTCGACTTTTTCCAGGGCGACGCCGCGACGGCACGCGCCTGGATGGCGCGCGGCCGGGCGGTGCTCTTGATGCCGATCGCCGCCGACCGGCTGGGGGTCGGGGTGGGTGACGAGGTGCCGGTGCGGACGCCGCGTGGCACGTTCCCTTACACGGTGGCCGGGATCGGTGGCGGCGGGATGATGATGCCCGTCCTGGCCTATGCCGACTGCGAGGCGGACTTCCGGGTGACGAGCCCCTCCTTCCTGGGCCTGGTGGTGCCTGGCGACGACCCGGAGCGGACGGCGGCGGTGCTGGCACAGGTGGCACAGGTGGTGGCCCCCCACGACGGGGTCGTGCTCCTCGACCTGCACGCCAGCCTCGACCCCGTGGTGGAGATGGTGACGCGCCTGGAGGTGCTGCTCGACGGGTTGCTGCTGCTGGCGGTGGTCGTCGCTGCGCTGGGCGTGGTGAACACGGTGGTCATCAACGTGGCCGAGCGGCGGCGCGAGATCGGGCTGCTGCGCGCGGTGGGCGCAACGCAGCGCCAGGTGCGGCAGGCGATCGTGGCCGAAGCGGCAGTGGTGGGGCTGCTGGCGGCAGTCGTGGCGGGGGCGTTGGGGCTGCTGATGCTGCTGACGTGGGGCGCGGTGGTGCTGCCCAACGGCACCGAGTCGGTGGGGGTGCGGGCAGACCCGGAGACGGTGCGGCTGACGGTGGGGGCAGGGCTGGGGGACTGGGCGGCGGCGGCGGCGGTGGCGCTCGCCTTTGGGCCGCTGGTGGCGGGGCTGGCGGCGTATGTGCCGGCGCGGCGGGCGGCGGCGGCCGACGTGGTGGCGGCGACGCGCAGCGAGCAGATAAGCCTGTAGCGCCATGATTGTGGTCCGGCACGAGCGGTGGGAAAGGGTGGCTCTTGGAATGGAGAGGGAGCAAGCGTACATGATCTACCACGACGGATCGGCCGATTACGTGTCGAATGTGACCCCGGCGGTGGGAGAGACGGTGACGGTGCGGCTGCGCACGGCGGCGGGCGCGCCGGTCAGGCGGGTGATCCTGCGCACCCTTTACGACGGGGAGCAGGTGTTCATCGAGATGCGGCGGTGGGAGGCAGGGCCGTGGGCGCTGTGGGAAAGCGAGATCGCGGTGACGGAGCCGAGGATCGGCTACCGGTTCCTGGTGCTGACGGACGAAGGCCAGGGATTCTATAACACGCAGGGGCTGTGCGAGCACGAGCCACTTGACCTGTTCGATTTCAAGATTCTCGGTGGCTACCAGGCGCCCGAGTGGGTCAAGGGCGCGGTTTTCTACCAGATCAACCCCGACACGTGGCGAAATGAACGGCCAGAGCTGGGCCCACGGGAGGACGATTACGAGCTGCACGGGCATCGACCCTGCCTGAAGAGGTGGGGAGAGCCGCTGCAGCCGGGCGAGCCGTACGCCCACAGCTACTATGGCGGCGACCTGTATGGGGTGGCGGCTGGCCTGGGCCACGTGCAGGATCTGGGCGCGAACGCCATCTATCTGAACCCGGTGTTCAAGGCCTTTTCCACGCATCGCTACGACACGGTCGACTACCTGCAGGTCGATCCGGCGCTCGGCGGCAACGAGGCGCTGGCCGCGCTGAGCGAGGCGCTGCGGGCGCGCGGCATGCGCGCCGTGCTGGATGTGGTGCCCAACCACTGCGGCAGCCGCCATCCCTGGTTTCTCCAGGCGCTGGCCGATCCCGATGCGCCGGAGCGTGGCTTTTTCGTCTTTACGCGCTACCCGGACGAGTACGACTGCTGGGGCGGCTACAAAAACCTGGTCAAGCTGAACTATGCGGACCATGAGCTGCGGCGGCGGATGTATGGCGGGCGCGACTCGGTGCTGCGCTTCTGGCTGCGGCCGCCCTACCTGATCGATGGATGGCGGGTGGACGTGGGGAACATGCTGGGGCGCGCCGGGATGGTGCAGGTGAATCACGAGGTGCTGCGTGAGATGCGACAGGCGGTCAAGGCGGAGCGCCCGGACAGCTATCTCATGGGTGAGAATTTCATGGACGCGACGGACCAGCTTCAAGGGGACATGTGGGACGGCGTGATGAACTATTGTGGGTTCTACACGCCGATCGTCGACTGGCTGGTGGGGTTCCAGCGGGAGGTTCTTGGCTTCCCGGAGGCGGTCACCGGGCCGGCGGCGCTCTCTACCGCCGCGCTTGTGCAGACGTGGATCGAGCGGCTGGGGGCGGTGCCGTGGGCGGTGAATCTGCAGCAGTTCAACATGCTGGGCAGCCACGACACGGAGCGGGTCACGACCACGCTGGGTGACAAGGAGCAGCTCTATTGGCTGGCGGTGGGTTACCAGATGACGTTTCCAGGGGTGCCATGCATCTACTATGGCAACGAGATCGGCATGCGGAATCCCACGGGAGAGGCCGCCGCGCGGGCTGGCGCCCGCACCTGCATGGAGTGGGACCGGTCGCGCTGGGACACGCGCGCCTACCGCCGGTATCAAGAGCTGATCCGCCTGCGCCGCACCCGGCCGGCGCTGATCGAAGGCGGGTTCCAGGTGCTAAAGGCCGGCCAGGATGGGTTTATCTACCAGCGCAAGAGGGGAGAGGATGGCGTGCTTTTCACCGCCAACCGGTCGCCAGAGCCATGGCACGCTGGCGCGGTGGACGCTGCGGCGGCAGGCTGGAGGCCTGGCACCCTTTTTCGAGAGATGGGCGGGCAGCGTACGGCGTGTGTCGTGGATGATCAGCTCGAGTTTCCGCCCCTCGAACAGGGGGGCCTGATCTGGTTGACCGAGTGAAACGAACGAGAACCCTGCAAGGTGTCCAAAAATGGCGCCAGCCGCCCCGAAGGGCGGCCAACGCCAAAGCTATTATACCACAAGATCGGGGAATGTCAAGCTTTTCTCGGTGTCCGTTACGGTGGCAAGTCACAACACCAGATAGTTCCTGTCGTCGCGGTACAGCACATGCACCGGCGTGCCTGGCGGCGGCAGTGTCTCTGACTTTAGATCGTTGCGCACCTCTTTATCGTGCACCTCGATCCACGCTCCCGTATCGATGGAGCGAAAGCGGGTGACGAGCTCGAGGACGAGATCGCCGTCCCCATCCACTTGGGCATCGGCGTGCACTACCTCGCCCTGGAGCCATACTCCCTCGCGGGCCACGAGGCGCCGGGTATAGAGTCGACAGGCAGCACGCCCGGCGATGGCCAGGACGGCCGTATCCCAGGCGAGGATGAACGCCGCCAGGCCGAGCGCTCGACCGGCGCTCGGTGCCTCAATCGAGGCGACGGCCGGATCCGAGCGCGCATAGCGCGCAGTGAAGGGGCTATCGTCGACAGTCTCGTACACGATGCGGCGCACCTCGTGCTCGACAGTATAGACGCGGTCACCCACGACAAAGCTGAAGGTGACATAATATTGTGTTCCGTCTCCGCTGTCGTCCTCGCGCCGGTCGACAAAGGTGGCTTCAGTCTCGACATGGTTCGTCGTGAGCAGAATGAATTCCCGGACCTCTTTGACCAACAGGGCTGTGACGAGGATGCCTGCCAGGAGGAAGGGGATCATGAACAGGAGCAGGCAGCCATCCGCGCCGGGGGGCAGGCGGGTTGTTTTCCCCCGGGCAAATGCCTCGTGATTGGGATCTAGCAGAAAATAGCCTTCGTCGTCGATGGTCCGGCCCCTGGTCTGACCACTGAGGCTCTCACAGCCGATAGAAGCGCTGACCCGGCACCCTTGGTGTCATTCTCTGCTTGGGTGATGCAATGGGCCGATCAGCCGCTCGATCCTGGCCAGCAGATCATCCGGGCTCACCGGCTTGGTGATCCACGCGTCGACGTGGAGTGGCTGGTCGGTGGGGAAGGCGTCGGCATACTCGGTGTCGGCAATGGAAGAGACCATGAGCACGGGCACGTCTTTCAGGGCGGGATCGCGGTGCATCGCTTCGCTGACGCCCAACCCGTCGAGGACGGTGCGCATCATCACGTCCAGGATCACCAGGTCGGGCCTTTTGCGGTTCATCAGGGCCAGTGCCTCAGCACCACTGGAGGCCGAAGTGACGCGGTAGCCATGCAACTGGAGGATGAAGCCAATGATCTGCTGGAAATCGGGATCGTCATCCACGACCAGGATCGCCCCCCTGGCTTCCTGCCCGGCTGCCTCGGCCAGATCGAGCAGCTCCTCGATCTGGTCCAGGAGCGCGCGCGGCTTGAACGGCTTGTCAAGCACCGCCTGCGGAGGGGCAACCGCATCCTCCATCTGCCATCGCGCAGGGGCCTCGACCGTGCCCTTGGGGCCTGACAGGATGAGGAGCGGTGTGCGGGGCCGGTCCAGGCTCTCGTACAGGGGGCGGATCCTGTCTTTTTCTTCGGCCTGCTCCACGCCCGGCAGGGAGAGGTCCAGCACGATCAGGTCGGGGGGATGCTTGCGCGCAGCGTGTACTGCCTCTTCCAATGTGGAAGCAGGAGAGACGGCGTAGCCGACGTTTTCGAGCAGGGTGACGAGGGTGTCGAGAAGCTGCGCATCGTCGTCGATCACCAGGATATGCGTTGGGTCAGGCATGTGATTTTTTCACTTTCTCATCTGTGTCGGGCAGGGTAAACGTAAAACGCACCCACTCGCCCATGTTTGATTCAGCCCAGATCTGGCCACCATGCTTTTCGATGATCTCTTTGCAGATATAGAGGCCAAGCCCTGTACCGCGCTGCCTGGTGTGCTCCGGGTTGTCGAGCCGGCTGAATTTGCCGAACAGGCGTGGGAGCTGCTCGGGCGGAATGCCCTGGCTCTCATTCTGGACGCTCAACGCCAGCATCTTGTCGACCTCGTGGGCCTCGACCAGGATCGTGCCGCCGTCCAGGCCGTACTTGATCGCGTTCCCGATCAGGTTTTCCAGGACGATGCGTAACAATCCTGCGTCGGCGCATACCACCTTGTCCCGGGGGACACGATCCACGATCTCCATGCCCCGCCTCTCCCGGGCCCGATCTACCGACTCGATCACCGGCTCGACCACGCGCGTGTGCAATGGAAAGTAGGTGGGGTTGATCTGCAGCTCGCCTTTTTCGAGGCGTGATAGATCGAGATAGTTCCTGACCAGATCCTGCAGGTACTCGAGGCTCAGGGCCAGCGACTCGAGCAGGCGCCCCTGAGCGGGATTGAGCGTGCCGAGGTATCCATCCTTGACTGTGTAGAGGCTGACGATGGCTGTGGCCAGGGGATTCTTGAACTCGTGGGCCACAAAGCCGAGCATGTCCATATAGCTGCGGTTGAGCGCTTCCAGTTCGTCAATTCTCGCCAGAAGCTCCGCCTGCGGCGCTGGCGGGCTGTCAGAGGAAGAGGAGGTGGTCACTTATACCACCAGCACCGGCCGGTCCACGTGCCGCACGATATGGCTGGCCAGGTCGTCGAGCAGGAGCCGCTGCCAGCCAGGGCCACGGTGGGCGCCGATCATCACCAGGTCGTGGTCACCGTCACGGGCCTGGGCCACGATCTCGTCTACGACCAGGCCATGGCGCACCGCCGGGTAGCACTGGACACCAGGCAGGGTGAGCATCTGTACGTCTGCCTCCAGCAACTCGCCCTCCGGCGTGCGCTCCTGGATCAGCTCCTGTGCATCCGCGCGCAACTGGTTGCCACGGACGCCCGGGCGCGCGCTCATTTGCGACATGACGTGCAGCACTGTCACTTCTTCATCTCCTGCTAGCAGCTCCACCAGCCGGGTGGCGAACCGGCGCAAGGGGGTGGCGGCTCCCCGTGTCGGGTCGATTTCGTCGGCGAATGGGCTGATCGCCGGGCTGCCCGCACCGCTGTCGCACAGCAGGATGCGGCGGATCGGGCGGGGCGGGCCTTTGACCACCAGGATCGGGCAGGGGGCATCTTTGACGATGCGCACACCTACAGGCTCCTGCCAGCGGCGCAGCACGGAGTGAGGGTCTGTGCCTTCGCCCACGACCACCAACTCATATCCGCCCTGCCGCGCGATGCTCAACGTCCGGTCCACCACTGAGCCTGTCTCGACCCTCGTCTCGGCGTCGGCTCTCTCGCTGGCCAGCGATTCGCGCGCGCACGCGAGGAGGCTGTCCGCCTTTTTGCCATTTGGTGAGGCCACGGCAAGCAGAGTAGGCGCTACCCTGGCGCGGCGCGCGATCTGGGCGCCCAGGCTGACGGCGGCTTTGTCGTGAATCGACCCATACACAGCGATCAAGATGCGCACGATGAAAACTCCTTTGTTTGATCTGACATCAGGTCAACGGACAAACACGAGCACGATAGGCACGAAAAAGATCGCTGCCATAAAGATGGCCAGGTTCCTGTTGCTGGCCGTGATCCAGCGCACGAACCCGAGCATCCAGTGCTGATAGCGCTTGTACAGGGTCAGCAAGATAACGATCGACACCACGGTAATGCTGAACATCTCGACCAGGACGATGGTAAAGGCGGGAGGGTTGTTGAGCAGCACCGCGGCAAGCAGCGTGTCGACAAATGTGGTGATGTTGGCGCCCATGATGTAGGGAATCACATTCTCGCGGCGTACGAACCCGCGGTTGCTGAGGGGGACGAGGATGCTTAGCGACAGGCTGACCGACATGGACATGAGCGTGATCAGCGCGCCCAGGGTGAACATGACCCACGGCCGGTAGACGAGACGTGACATCCATCCAAGCTGGCTCTCTTTGAGCGTCATCTGTGGCAGACATTTGTCGAACAGGCTAAAACTGAACCAGATCACGCCCAACCCGACGGCAAACACTGCCCAGTTGGGCACGAGACTCACCACGATACCGGCGACGGGATCCACCATCCCGTCGATGAACGAGCGCAACAGCGCTCCCGACTGCATCTGCACACCGTCCAGCACCCCCGTGTGCAGGATGCCGGCACCAAACAGCAGGCCGGGCAGATAGGTCGACGCTGTGACACTGAGTGCCAACAGCCCCATGCTCAGGCTCGTCGCCCGATCTCGGCCGCGCAGCACGTATAGGAATCCAATCAGGAGCACGATGAAACTGGCCCCCAACCGGCTACCCGTAATCATAGCAAAAGCGCCCAGTTTGTCAACTATGCCGGCGTCAAAGAAAGTGAGTGCGGCGGCGGCGACGGGCGAGCCGCTCATGATGGCGTATGCAAAAAGCCAGCCAAAGCCCAAGGCGCTCGCCGTGCTCCCGACGGCCAGCAGGTTGCGCAGCAGCGGCGCCAGCCCGCGCGCGCCCTCTTTCATCAGCGTGATCGCCAGGATGAACAGGTAGAGGCTGACAACAAAGAGCAAGATCTTGGCGACACGGGTGCGCAGTCGCCAGAGGGCAAAGCGCCTGGTCTTGATTGCAGGCGCAGCGGATTGGCGTGGAAAGGGCGCGGGCAGCGTGCTCATCCTGGCTGCCTGCACCGGATCCGGGGGTTGTTGTCCACTCTTGGGCTCCATGCTCATACGTCTACTCCTCCACCCGCAGCAGCCCGGAAGCAGGGTCCAGGTCCAGTTCGGGCTCGATCTGTGCTGCCCATACGTTTTCAATCACGTCGGTGTAGGCGGCCGACCATCCCCCCAAGGCGTCGACGGTAAAGGTCGAGCCGAGAGGTGGGAATGCCTCCTGCCCATCGCTGACAGGGCGCAGATGGTAGCGAGCAAAGGTCTCCTGCGCTGCTTCACTTTGCAGGTACTCGACAAAGGCCTGTGCCACGGGGCGCTCGACGAGGGTCACATTGTCGTCCACGACTATGGCGACGTGCTGTGCGATGATCGTGCGGGACGGTACCACGATCTCGAGGGGCACACCCCGCTCCTGCGCGCGGCGGGCATCCTGTTCGTAGGTGACGAACGCATCGCCTGCCCCCATCTCGAACAGGGCCATCATCGAGCGTGCCGAGGCACCGAGCAGGTGCACGTTGCCCCACACCGCTTTGAGCTGCGCCTCGGCCGCTGCCGGGTCGCCCGTTTCGAGCAGCGCGCTGCCATATTCGGCCAGCACAGCCCACTGCCCGGCTCCAGAGTTGTGTGGATCGGCGTGGAGCAACTGCACACCTGGGCGGGCCAGGTCGGCATAGGTAGCAATGCCTTCCGGGTTGCCCGGGCGGACGACGATCACCATCGGTGTCTCGCCCACCGGCACTGCCTGTGTGGTGTCGCGCACTCGACGCCCCACGCGCAGGTAGGTGACGTGCTGCGCGTGGCTAAAGAATGCGACGTCAGCGGGTGCGCCGAGGTTGATCTGGCCTGCAAGTGTGCCTGATGCGCCAAAGATGCCATCGATGGTCAGGTCGCGCCCCGTCTCTTCCTCCCACGCTTTCTCGAACGCAGGCAAGATCTCCTGGGTCAAGACCTCTTCTTGCGTGCTGAACGCGTACACCTGCAGCCGCACCGGTCCCTCTGCCCGTGCCAGCACGAGCCGGCCATAGACAAGCGCGGCAGCAAGCACGATCACGCCGACAATGCCGCCAATCCGGTATCTCCAGTCCATGTCTGCCCACCAGCTAAACATGATGGTACCTCTCCCTCTTACCCAATATCGCCCGCCAGGTAGGCCCGCGTCCGCTTGTCCGCCGGCGCACCAAATACCTGGCTCGCCGGCCCGGTTTCAACCATCTCGCCCATCCATAAAAAGATCACGTGGTCGGCCAGGCGCCGTGCCTGGCGCAGCAGGTGAGTGACGATCACGATCGTCGTCTCGGACTTGATCGTCTCCAACTGCTCCTCGATGCGCAGTGCCGAGATCGGGTCGAGGGCCGAGGTCGGCTCGTCACACAACAGCACCTCGGGCTCGACGGCCAGCGCACGTGCCAGGCAGAGGCGCTGCTGTTGGCCTGTAGATAGGCCGCTGGCAGGGTCGTGCAGGCGGTCTTTCACCTCGTCCCACAGCCCGGCGGCGCGCAGGTATTTTTCGACCGCCTTGTCGAGGTTGCGTCCGTTGCCCTTGTTTAGCACGCCCTGCATGCCATGGATGCGGCGCCCGTAGGCCACGTTTTCATAGATCGACATCGGCAGGGGGAATGGTTTGGGTGCGAGCATGCCAACGCGCGTGCGCACCTCAGTCACGTCCACACCTGATCCATAGATGTCCATCCCGTCGAGCCACACGTGGCCGCTGACACGCGTGCCTTCCGTCTCTTCCAACAGCCGGTTCAGGCAACGGAGCAGCGTTGTCTTGCCACAGCCCGACGGGCCGATGATTGCCGTGATCTGGCGGGCCGGCACCTGCGCGTTGATGCCCTTCAGTGCCTGGTCGGTGCGGTACCAAGCCTGTAGTTCTTTGATCAGAATGTGAGGCAGCGATTCCATCTCTATCTCCACCAGGTTTCTATCGGATGACATGTTTCGTCAGGCGCCCGGCCAGCCGGCGCGAGACGATGCTCAGGCTCAGGATCAGGATCGTCAGTACGAGCGCCGAGGCGTAGGCACGCTCCTGCACCGCCGGGAAAGGGGTTCCGAGCTGGAAAAAGACGGCGAGCGGCAGCGAGGCAGCAGGGCTGAGAAGCGAGTCGGGCAGGCGGTCGGTATAGCCCGCGGTAAAAAGCACGGCCGCCGCATCGCCAATGCCCCGGCCGAACGCGAGCAGCATGGCCGTCACCAGCCCCGGCGCCGTCTGGCGGACCACGACCCTGAAGGCTGTCTCGAGCCGCGTGGCACCCAGCGCATACGAAGCTTCCTTCAGCGCCCAGGGCACCATGGCGATCGTCTCGTCCATGGCGCGCACCATGATCGGCAGCTCCAAGAGGGCCAGTGCCAGGATGCCTGCCAGCAGCGAGGCACGGATGCCGAGCCAGAGCATGATGATGAATCCAAAGGCGCCATAGACGATGCTTGGTACGCCCCACAGCACGTCGAGTGCCAGCCGGATCACCTCGGCACGCCCCGAGTGCACCTGTCCAGAGCGCGTGGCGTACATCTGCAAGTAGATGGCGATCGGCAGGCTGGCGAGCAGCGCCAGGATCGTCGCACCGCCTGCCAGGTAGAGGGAGCCGACGATGGCATTCAGGATGCCCCCCTCCTTGCCGAGGTAGTAGCCCCCCTTGGGGGTCTGGGTGATCATGTCGAGGTTGAGCGCCGGCAGCCCTCGCCACACGACCGTGCCCAGGATGAGCGCCAGGCTGCCGAGGACGGTCGCCGTCGACAGGATCATCAGGCTTTTGAAGAATATCTCTTCGATGCGCGCTCGCTGCCTATTCATATCCTCTCCTTGGCCATTTCAACGTTTGCACGTTTGCACGTTTGCGCGTTCGCACGTTATTCACCTCTCACCAACCGCACCAACACCAGCCTCGAGGCCACGTTAAAGATAAGGACAAGGATTAGCAAGATCAGCGCTCCGCCGAGCAGCGCCGCGTCGTAGAGCGGGATCGACATCATCTCGCCATAGTTGTTGGCGATCAACGCGGTGAGCGGATAGGCCGCGTCAAAGATCGACCGCGGCACCTGCGGTGAGTTGCCGACGACCATCAGCACGGCCATCGTCTCGCCCAGCGCGCGCGATAGCCCGAGGACCACGGCGGCGATCACGCCGGGCCACGACCGGCGCAGCACCACGCCGCGCACCATCTGCCAGCGTGTGGCGCCGAGGGCGAGTGACGCTTCGCGCAGTCCCTGCGGCACGGCGCGGATCACTTCTTCGGCGACGGCTATGATGCTCGGAAAAACCATCACCGCCAGCACCACGCCTCCTGCAAGCACACCATAGCCGGTTGGGTTGTCGCTGCGGAAGAGTGGAATGGCGCCGCCCAGCGAGCTTTTCAGGACCGGTGCAACCGAGTGCTCGATGAATGGCACCACCGTCAGCACACCCCACACCCCATAGACCACGGACGGGATGCCTGCCAGCAGGTCGACAAGCGGCTTGGTGATTGCCCGCAGGCGTGGTGAGGCGTACTCGGCCATAAAGATCGCGGTGAGCAGCGAGGGAGGGACGGCGATGACCATGGCCATCCCCGTCACCCACAACGTGCCCATGATGAACGGATAGAAGCCAAACTCCCCCCGCAGCGGGTGCCACGCCGTCGACAGGAGGAGCTCTGCCAAGGGGCGGGCCGCCAGGATCGGCTGCGCGCGCAGCAGAAGCGCAACTGCGACCAGGGGCACGAGCAGCACCGCTGCCAGAGCGAGGCCGCCCATCAGCCGCTCTGCCAGGCGATCGCGGCTGCGCCGGCTAGGACGCAGCGCGACGGTGCTTGCTGCCCAGCGCTGTCGCCACTGAAGCAGGAGCGGCAGCGTCCCCTTGGTTTCTTCCATCATCCTAGTCGAGCTTGCTCAGTTCGCTCGCCAGCTTGTCTGCTGGAAGCGTGATGTATCCTGCCTCATCGACGTACGCCTGGCCGTCGGTCAGGATCCAGCGGATGAATGCCGCGGTCAGCCCTTCCGGCTTGCCGCGCGTCACCACGTTAAGGTCACGGGCTGGCGGGGAAGGGTATGCATTCGTCCCGACGGCGATCACTGCCTGCTCCTTGGTGTCGTACACTTCTGTCTCGTCCGCCTGCCCGTTGCCGTCGATGTCGATCGGCGCCACGCGCGCCCCTGCCACCGGCATCCCGCTGTCCAGGTCGAATGCATAGTTCAGGTTGTTATAGCCGATGCCGAGTGGGTCCTTGATGACCGCGTCGAGCAGGCCCGGATCGCCATACACAGCGATGCCCAGCAGGTCCTCCTGGTCCTTGCCGAGGTACTGTGCCCACGTATCGGCGGCGCCACATGCATCAGAGCGCGTAAAGACGTGGATCGGGTCGGTCACCTCCGGCCGGCCCACGACCTGTCCCCAGGTGGTGATCTCGCCTGTCACAAAGGTGCCGACAAAGGTCTCCTGGTCAATGCCCTGCCTGTGCAGGTCGTCCCACACAGGGTTTGCCTCGCTGACCGTCGGAAAGACTGCGTCTTTGGTGACAGCGATCCAGAAGGCGCCCTTGTCGATCTCTTCCTGATAGATCTCGCGCGATACCATGCCGATATCGACGGCGTCTGCCAGCGCATCAGACATGCCCTTGCCTGCGCCGCCAGCCGAGATATCGAACTGCACGCCGGGGTTGAGCTTTTGAAACTCTTCGCCCCAGCGCACCATTAAGGGGTAGAGCGCCCATGCCCCCGAGATGGTGACCGTTCCTTCCAACTTGCCTCCAGCCGACACCGCCTCGCTGCCGGTTGAGCCACATCCAGCCGACGTGACGACCAGGAAAGTCGCCAGCAGTGCCAGCACCAGGCTAACGATTGAGTTTCTCCGTTCAAACATAGATCCTCCCTGCCTATTGAATTCGCGCGCTTGCAAGCGCAGATTGACTCCTTTGACGGCGCTGTGGTGGTGAGATGCTGCAGTCCTGGTGTGAGCTGGCCCGGCCATTCACCCGGGAGGCTCGTGGCAAGTGGTGGCTGCGGTGATGAGAAAAGGTCGGTCGATTCGATTCAACAAGGGGCCAATCATCTCCCCTTCGATCCAGCGCAGCCAACGGTGCGGCCGTTCGACTGCGAGCACCACGAGATCATGGTCGCCTTTGACAATCTCGTGGCATACCTGCCACTGGGGGGGGCCGGCGCGGAGGCGCAAGGTGGCCTCGATCTGGCACTCGACCAATCGGTGCGCTGCATCGCGCATTTGCTGGCCGAGCGGGCTGGCGCTGGTCAGCAGTGCCGGCAGTCCCTGGTCCATCCGCCCACGCTGACCGTACATGGCGGGCGCAGGGGGCACGATGGTCAGGATGGTGACGGTGCTGATTCCTGGTCGGGCGACGCGCACCACCCAATCCACGGCTGCCTGGTCGGCCACAGTGCCCCCCATCACAAGCAGGATGCGGTGCAGCGGCCAGCGTGGCTGCGGCGCCACCCAGAGTGCCGCGGGGGCAGGCTGAGCCTCAGCCTGCTCGGTGGCAGCCGCGCGCGCCAGACAATCCGAGATCGACGGGTGACGGGCATCGCCAAAAAGCACCACGTCGGCCTGCGCCGGCCCATGCTCACCTAACATGGCTTCGAGCTTGTCCTGCGTGTCGGCGCGGCTCAGCCGGGCGCCCAACAGGTTGCCCACTGCCTCGGCATAGGTCCACACCTCGTCGGTCATAGGTTGGGGGAAGCAGCAGGCGATGAGGTCGAGTGGGCGAGTGGCCGACTCACCCCAGATGCGCGCCAGGTGCGAGTCGATGACATCCGGGTCGGCACGGACGACACACGCCACAGGGCCGAGCGCGGCAACTACTGCGTCACGCGCGCCGGGATCGTCAGGGTTGGCCATGGCGACCGTGAGCTGCCCGTTGTCCTCTGCAACAGGCAGCGCGTGCAGGCGCCAGGCGAGCTCTGGCGGCAGGCGGCGGGCTACCTGCGGGTCCTCGGCAACGTCGTCAAGGGCGAGATATCCATTTCCGGCCACGCCAGCCCTGCTCATGAATGTACCTCCCAGGTGATAAAAAGATTGTCGCATGAGCGGGTGACAAAGGTCGTGACAGGGTTGTGATAAACCTGTGACAAAGGAGCAGGCAACGGGTGTCTGCCGAAATAGCCCCGGCCTGCTGCCCCACCCGCTACCCGATTGCGCTTTTTCGCGAGTGCCGCTATAATACAGAATACCTCGGCCGTAACCACGCGGAAGGAGGCACGATGAGCCGGCGAAAATCGGCAAACATGATTGCGATGGAAGAGCAGCAGGCGCCCGGAGCCACCATCGAGACGGTGCGTTTGCGTCTCGTCGCCCTCTCGCACCGGCAGTTGCAGCAATACCTGGATAGCCCGGGCGGGTTGGAGTTAGAATTGGGCATCTCGGTGTCGCGTGCCGTCCTCACCGATCGCGTGTGCGGCGCCATCGCCAAAAAGGTCGCACGCATGGCAGGGGGCAACCTGGCAGATCATCCCTGGTACACCTATTGGCTGGCAATCGTCCGCGATGTGCCCTTCGGTGCCGGCCTGCTCGGCTTCAAAGGGGTGCCCAACCAGGCGGGCGAGGTCGAGATCGGCTATGGCATCGACCCGGAGTATGAGGGGCAGGGCTATACGACCGAGGCGGCGCAGGCGCTGATCGCCTGGGCTTTCCGCAACCCGGTGTGCCGGGCAGTGGTGGCGCCGGGCACACTCAAGATGAATGCGGGCTCGAACCGGGTGCTGCAAAAGCTCGGCATGCGCCTGGTCGCAGAAAGCGACGAGGCCAACGATTGGCGCGTTGAGCGCGCAGAGTGGCCGCCCTCACCTGAGGCATCTTGCAATTTCTCTCCACTCAAGTTATAATGATCCTATGCATGAGCAGGGAGGGCAAAATGGCAGGGTTTTTGGGCAAACTGAAGAGCGGAGCGGACAAAGCCGCCTTTGAGGCGGATCGCCTGGTGCGTGTGAACCAGGCCCAATCGGCCTTGAGGGCGATCCAGCGCGAGCTGGAAGCAGAAGTCGCGGCTCTGGGCCAGCAAGCAGTGGAGCTCTACGATGCAGGCGCGCTGACCCAGCCCGAGTTGTTGGCGCTCGCACCCAAGATCGATAGCGTGCGGGAGCGGATCGCCGCCCAGGAAGCCGAGGTCGAGCGCATCCGCCAGGAAAAGCCGCCGGAGGCGGCGCCTGCCCCGGAAAAATCGGCGACCGTGGCGCCGGCGGCCCCGGAGCCACCACCGCCAGCACCCGCGCCGGTGCCGCAGGGCCATGTCTGCCCCAAGTGCCAGACTCCGCTGCGGCCCGACGTCCGCTTTTGCCCGGAGTGTGGCTTCCGGGTTGCAGATATGTAGCCAGGGTGATCGCTCTCTGCGTTTGAGGCAAGGGCACGCCGACTTTGAGGATTGTGTGCGCTGCCACCCGGCAGGCGAGGAGGACGAGGCTGGCGAGGGGGGTGACGACTAGGCAGAGGAACCGGGACCAATAACAACCGCCCCCACCTCCTGGTGGGGGCGGTTGGATTCCAGCCTGCTTAGCCGCCGCGCCGCCCCCGACCGGCCCACAGGGGGCGGCCGTTCTCGTCGCGGATGCTCACCGACTGGCCTGTGGTCAGGTCGTCGATGATACCCACTTCCAGGTCCCCGTTCTCGTAGAACCCCGTCAGGCGCAGGCGGTCGCCGGTGGTGATGACGAATCCCTGCTCCTGGATAAAGCGCCAGGCGCGGCCATCCACCAACAGCGACTCGCCACCATCCGCCTGGAAGGTCATCTCGTTGGTGCTCACCGCCACCGCGGTCCCTTCGAGGGTTACCCACTCGTCCACCTGCGCCTGGCCTGTGCCGGTGGTGTCGCCCGGGGCTGCGCTGTTGCCCTCGCCGCCGTAGCCACCCTGGCCTCCGCCGGCTGCCGCCTGCCCATTGCCTGCAACGCCGGCTGCCGCCTGCTCACTCGCAGACGCACTGCCTGCACCGCGGCCGTAGCCACCCGACCACGCGGGCCGGCCGTACATGTCTCGTATCTGCACCGTGGCGCCATCGCGCAGCCGCGTGATCTCGCCCGCTTTGAACTCGCCATCTTCCCAGAAGCCCTCTACCCGTACCTGCTCGCCGGCCTCGAGCGCGAACCCTTGCGTCTCCAGGTAGCCGGGGCCAGTGCCCACGACCACTAACTCACCCTCGGCCGTCTCGACAATCAGGTCGACGCCCGCTGCCGGCTCTTGCACAACAGTGCCCTCAATGGTCACCCACTCTTCCGGCGCGATCGCTTCCGCCGCCGGCACTCCTGCCGCCTCAGCCGTGCGGCCGTATCCCCCCCCACCGCTCTGGCCGCGGCCGTTGCCTGCGGGGATTGCCTCGCCTGCTTCATCATCGCAGCAGTCGCTCGTGGTGCTCATCGTGTCGGCCCCACGGCCTGCGCCGTGGCCGTAGCCGTTCCCCTGCGCTTCGGCGATGTTGCCCGTCTTGTCGAGGGTGCGGATCACCGCGCCCGCCAGGAGAATCCCGATCAGTCCAAACAGCAGTGTTCCAAGAATCACCTTCTTTGCCATTGTTTTCACATTCACCTTTCTATGTGTTTGTTCTTTGTCTTGCATCACTTTGCTGTGCTCACCGCGAGCACTGCCTTCTGAATTGTGCTATTCGCCACCTGACAGGCCAGGCTGCGCGACAGCCGTGGGCTCGGGCCGCGCGGGCAGGAGCGAGGCCACGAGCCGCAGCGTCACGTTCTTGACCCAGCGCCAGTGGATGGCAAAGTGGACGATGGCAGAGCCGATGAGCACCACGCCGCTCCACGTGTGCATCATGTCCCAGGTCAGGCGTGCAGTGCTCGGCCCACCACCGCTGCCCTCGGGCACGAAGAGCAGGGCAATGCCGGACACCGCGCACAGCAGGAAGCTGAGGCCAACGATCACGTCGAGGATCAAGTTCTTCCACGCGCCACGTGACATGCCGCTCTCCCGGGTGCGGATCGTATGGGCAACCTTGCGGGCCATGGTGACCACCCACCGCCAGTGGATAGCAAAGTGGACGATGACTGCGGCCACCATGAGCACGCCTGTGATGATGTGCAGATCGCTCCAGGTATGACGGTCGAACAGGATTTGGATGCCATAGGCGGGGTTCCGTCCGCCGCGATAGCCACCCGAGGGCAGGTAGAGAAAGTAGATGCCCGACAGGGCAGCAAAGATACCCCCCAGGAATACCACCGCATCGATGAGCCAGTTGCCACGCGTCTTGGCTGACAGTTGACGTTTTTGCACTGAAACCTCCCACACTAAATTCTTGACTCTGTCGCCATTATAGACGATGGATGTGAAGAACCTGTGAAAGAGTTTTGAAAGAGTTGTGCGATTTTCCGGCTGGCAGGTGGTCAGTTGCGTTGCGGGCGCACCAACTTTTCTCTCTGGGTCACCTTCATGTATAATAGTGGACAGTGCAAGACTGGCCTGCTGTCGCCAGGTGGTCACCACGGAGAGAAAGATGCCTGACATAGATGACATAACGTCACAATCCACTGCCGCCCACCCCACCTTCCGCCCGGTCGCCCGCCCCGAAGCCGTTGTCCAGGGGCCGAACGTGCGCTTTACCGTGCTCACCCCGCGCCTGATCCGAATCGAGCACGACCCTGCCGGTGCTTTTGAAGACCGCCCCAGCCAGGCGTTCTGGTGCCGCGACCTGCCGGTGCCAGAGTTTGACGCGATCTTGACCCAAGACACGATCGCGATCGAGACCGAGGCCCTCCGCTTGTCCTATGCCGTGACCCCCCGCGGACTTGCCTGGAACACGCTGTCGATCGATCTGAAAGAGAGTGGGACGGGGTGGCGCTATGGCGCCGGCGATCCCCTGAACCTGCGAGGCACGGCGCGCACGCTTGACAACGTCGATGGTCCTGTCCACCTCGGGCCGGGGCTGATGTCGCGCGCTGGTTGGGCCGTCGTCGACGATTCGTACAGCCTGGTGTTCGATGACAAAGCGCCACACGGCGCCGCCGGGTGGCTCGTGACACGCGAGGCGCCGGAGGCGAGCGACCTCTACTTTTTCGGCTATGGCCACGACTATCTCGGCTGTCTACGAGACTTTTTCCAGGTGGCGGGCCCCGTGCCCCTCATGCCGCGCTGGATCCTGGGCAACTGGTGGTCTCGCTACTGGGCCTATTCGCAGGCCGAGCTGCGCGAGCTGGTGGAAGAGTTCCAGGCACACGAGGTGCCGTTGTCAGTCCTCATTGTCGATATGGACTGGCACATCACCAGGTGTGACACTGCCAGCGGCTGGACCGGTTACACCTGGAACCCTTCTCTCTTTCCCGAACCGGAGACGTTCATTGGCTGGCTGCATGAGCAGGGACTGCGCACGGCACTCAACCTCCACCCTGCCGACGGCGTGCACCCACACGAGGCCCGCTACCTCGACATGGCCGCCCGCCTGGGCATCGATCCCGACTCGGGCATGCCCGTGGCGTTCGATGCGACTGACCCCGAGTTCGTCAGTGCCTATTTCGAGTTGCTGCATCACCCCCTCGAGGAGCAGGGCGTCGACTTCTGGTGGCTCGACTGGCAACAGGGCACGCGCAGCCGGCTCTCGGGGCTCGATCCGCTCTGGTGGCTCAATCACCTTCACTTCTACGACGCCGCACGTGACGGGCGCACGCGGCCTTTTATCTTTTCACGATGGGGCGGCCTCGGCAACCACCGCTACCCGATCGGCTTTTCGGGCGATACGGTGGTCAGTTGGGCGTCGCTCGCCTTCCAGCCCTACATGACCGCGACGGCGGCGAATGTCGGATATGGCTGGTGGAGCCATGACATCGGCGGGCACATGCGCGGCATCGAGGACCCGGAGCTCTTTGCGCGCTGGGTGCAGTTTGGCGCGCTGAGCCCCATCCTGCGTCTGCACAGCACCAAGAACCCCTATCATGAGCGCCACCCCTGGGGCTATGATCGCGAGATCGAGTGCATCGTGCGCGAGGCGATGCAGCTCCGCCACGCCCTGATCCCCTACCTCTACTCCGCTGCCTGGCACGCCACGCAGCACGACCGGCTGCTGATCCTGCCGATTTACTATCTGCACCCGGAGGCAGAGGCGGCCTATCACTGCCCACAACAGTACTATTTCGGCCCCGATCTGATCGCCGCGCCCTACGTCTCGCCGCGCGACGCTGACACGCGCCTGGCGCGGCAGACGGTGTGGCTGCCCGACGGGGAGTGGTACCACTTTTTCAGCGGTGAGCACTTGGCCGGTGGCCACTGGCACACACGCTACGGCGCCCTCGACGACATACCGCTTTTTGCCCGTGCCGGCGCCATCGTGCCGCTCGCTCCACGCGTGGGGTGGGGCGGCGTCGACAATCCCACGGAGCTGACCCTGCATCTCTTTGCCGGGGCCAGTGGCGCGTTTGACCTGTACGAGGACGACGGCACCACGCTGGATTATCTGTCCGGCGCCTATGCCGTCACCCGCTTTCGACAGGCCTGGCACGGCCACACGCTTGAGCTAGTCGTCGAGCCTGCCGAAGGTGACGTGTCGCTCGTGCCGCAGGTGCGCACCTATCACCTGGCGATCCAGGGCGTGATGGACCCCGGCCAGGGGAAAATCGACATAACGCTGGACGTCGACGGCGAGGCGCGCCCGCCTGACGTGTCGTACAACCCTGCCGCTGAACGGCTAGTGGTGCACGGCGTGCAGGTCGAGCCGGGACAGCGGCTCACCCTGAGACTGTGTGCCTCGGGCTGCGCCACGCTCCTGTCACGCCGGGATCGCCGGGCCGAGACCGTGCGCCGGATGCTGCGCGCGTTTCACCTCGACACGGGCGTCAAGGGGGCCATCGACTATGACCTGCCGCGCCTGCTCGATGACCCGGCGGCGCTGATGGAGCACAGCACGCGCCTGAGTGCGACACAGCTCTACGCCTTGTCGACCGCGCTCGTGAAACGTGAGGCGTGAGAATGACGCGCGACTTGTAGTGGAGATACAGTCAAGTTGAGCAGGGTGCCGTTGTAGTGCTCGTCGGTTTTGCTGGGCTCCCGCACCGCTGGCTTTGGCGGCGCGGGAGACCGGCCTGTGGATTTCCACAGAGTCGCTATGGACTCTTGACGACCAGTGGGAGATAGATGCTGGCATTGACGCTGACTTCTACCGCGTCGCTGCCCTCCTGCCCGTTCGCATCGGTGACGTGGAGAGTGATGGTGTGTTGGGTGAGATCCCCCTTCACAATCGCTGCCCACAGCGGGACCTCGAGGGTCTCTCCGCTGCCGAGAAAGCCCTGGTAGCTGGAGTACCACTCGTAGGTGAAGGGGGCCATGCCGTGCTGCACCACCTCCCCGCTCAGTGTCACTGGCTCCCCAGGGCTGAATGCCTCACCCCCTGCCGGTGTCACGATATTGACCTCGGGTGGCAGGTACTCGGCTGCGGCGGGTACATACATGGACACGCCGTCGGCCTCGACCACCCCCTGGCTGTAGAAGGTGGTGCTAAAGACCCAGGTGGGGACGAGCTGCGTTTGCTTCTGTGTATAAGGCAGCTCGTAGTAGCTGAGTGTGTCCTCCTCCTCGTGTCGCACCACGTTGTCGAACACGAAGGGAGGCGGAAGCAAGGCGATATTCGGGTCTGCGAGGAACATGTCCCAGGCCTGATCTGCGGTCATGATCGCCACGTGGACCTCTGTCTCGATCACGTCACGTGAGCCACCCTGCACGCCAAAGATCTGGCCGCCGTCGCCCAGGTACATCTTGGTGCGTGCACCCGGGCCGACCATCGACAGGGTCAACGGTAGCATGCCGGGCGCTGTTCCGGCGGTCACCTCCAGCATACGCCCATACGACATAGCGACCTGCACCGGCATACGGCTCAGCTCCACTTCTGCCTGCACCGCCGCGTCAGGGGTGAACTCCAGGGCTTCTACTTGCTCCTCGTAGGCGATGAGCCTGCCGCCGGTGCGGTAGGAGGCAGCGGGCAGGTTGGCTCCGGCGTCGGCAAAGAACGAATCGCCGATGCGCCATGCCATCTGGTTGATGGGGAGCGTCGGCGTTTCCGCGGGTGTCGCCCACATCTCGGTCGCGTTGCGGTACTTGTAGCTGCCGGTGGTCTTGTCGACTTGCAGCGTGAAGGTGTAGGGTCCGGAGGAACTCGTCATGAAAAAGTACTCGGTGTCGGAATATACGCCCGAGTCGGCCATGCCAAAGGCGGCCCCGATCCCGAGCGCATAGTTTTCGGTCACCTGGCGGGGCACGACCTCGACGATGGGGA
Organism: Anaerolineae bacterium; assembly: GCA_016929795.1. The sequence continues at coordinate 5,452 of JAFGIA010000176.1, read as the reverse complement.
GCGTGAGGATCTGGGCCAAGGCCTCCTCGCCTAGTTGCACCGGCGGAGGTGTGCAAGAGCAGTGATCCCAGTAGGTATAGTCGCCGTCCTGGTAGTCCGGATAGACAATTCCCCTTCCCCACAGGTAGTCGTTAAAGAAGTAACTCTCTTCAGCCAGCACGCGGGCGCACACCCCGCCTGGCTGGGTGTCGTCCACCGCCTCGAACCACGACCCGGCGACCCGCATCGGTGGAATGATCCACCACCCCAGGAATTTCCAGCCGAGCATATTCTCGGCCCACTCCTCTCCAAAGTTGTCCCGGCAGAAGGAGCTGTTTTTGAAGCCAAGGAGCAGGTGGAGATTGTCCATGGTGGCGGCCCAATAGCCCCGGTTGTAGTAGGGCGCGGGCCCGCCGTCGCTCAGAACGCTGCACGCCTTGAAGGCCAGCCACTCCAGGTCGTTGTCGCCATACGACAGGTAGGCTTCGCCCGGGGTCACGTTGCAGTCGCCGTCGGGGTCCTGGCAGCCAAAGTGGAGGGCGCTCAGGTTCTTCTCCCAGAAGCTGTCCCAGGCCGAGGTGCCGTGGTCGCAGAAGAGCGCGATGTCGACGTCGTCGATCCAGTTGTTCTCATTTCCGCCGGCCGCCGACCGCTTAAAATCCTCGGCCCAGGCGTTGCAGTTGCCCCAGTGAAAGCTGTCGTTGCCCCCCCACCCGGCCCCGACCAGCTCGTCGTAAAAGCCCATGCACTGGGGTTCCTCGCACGCGATGTCGTTCGCGGGGCACTCGGTAAAGTAGGCGATCCATTCGGTACCCACTTCATAGATCTCGTCGGGCGCATTCACGTCGTCTGGGTCGAGGGATGTGCCCGCCCGCTCCTGGGCGAGTGAGATCAGGCTGGTGGCCAAGAGTAGCACGGAGACGATCACCACGCAGATGGCAAGGCGCCCTTTCCACAAGTTTCTTCTTCTTTCCTTCATATTTTATTCCTTTCTACGTCTCGGACACAACACAGCCCGACTGAACTCTCCACCCAACGGCTGGGTGGCGGTGGTCTGGAAGCCATGCAGCTATGGTGAATTGGCGGGGATCTGGCAAGATGATTATACCACATCAGGGGTTGGTTTGCAATAGGGTTTGGCGTGCGCTGTGTGCCAGTGCGAGGTGACAGCCAGGGAGCTTACTCACCAGGCGATCGCCTTGCCACGGGGACTCTTTTCGGCTACAATACCATCGCGTTGTGACGGATGGCTGAGGGCCTCACCTCAGCGCTGCATTTTGGAGCGTTCCTCCAGGATGAGGAGATGCCCACGTGCGAATTCGACTGCCGATCATGATCCAGGACCCCAAGCTGATGCGCTATGAGGGGGTGGACCGCCTGATGGAGTATCCCTACTTCGAGGAGCCCTTCTTCCTCGATGGGCCGGTGGCCCGCCAGGTGGCGGTGCTCGATTTCGACCCGACCACCGGCGCCCTCGAGCCCGGGGTGCCCCTTGTGCCGCCGAAATCGGGGAACAAGCTGTGGCGTTACGATCCAGGCAACAGGGACGACGTGTATGCACGAGAGGTGATCGCCCTCAGTGTCTTTGGAACCGTGCTGCGCACGATGCGCATGTTCGAGGAAGAGGACGCCCTCGGGCGCGAGCTGGTGTGGGGGTTTGACGCGCCACAGCTCCTCATCGTGCCGCGTGCTGGCCAGTGGGCCAATGCCTTCTACGAGCGCGCCACCCACAGTCTACAGTTCTTTTTCTTTCCCAATCCCGACGATCTTGCGGATACAATCTATACTGCGCTGTCGCGCGACATTGTCGCCCACGAGACGGGCCATGCCATCCTCGACGGCATTGCCCCCCACCTGTACGACGCATTGACGCCGCAGGGGCTGGCGATCCACGAGGCGGTGGCCGACCTGACGGCGGCGCTGATGGCACTGCGCTGCGAACGGCTCAAAAGCGCCATCCTGGCGCGCACCGGTGGCTCGATCCGCGATGCAGGCGCGTTCGGCTCGATCGCCGAGGAGTATGGCATGGCAGCTTATAACCTCGGGTATCTGCGCAACCTGATGAACGACCACTGCCTGCCCGACGTGAACCCGTCCGATTACTATGCGCTGTGCAACGTGCTGAGCGGCGCGCTGTACGCGGTCATGGTCAAAATGCACGAAGCGTGGTGGGACCAATACTCGGAGGGTGAGGAGCGCGCCTACAGCGCGTCGGGCAAGGCGCTGGCGGTGGCTGCCGACCAGTTCAAGCGCATGATCCTGCGCGCGCTCGACTACCTGCCGCCCGCTGAAGTGTCATTCGCCGACTATGGGCGCGCCATCCTGGCTGCCGACCAGGCTTCGCACCCCGACGACGAGCGCGAGCGGGAGTGGATCTGCGACGAGTTTGTGCAGCGCGGGATGGTGCCCGACAGGGAGGTGCTCGAGGTACACACCGACTATGCAGAGCCTGCCGTCGCCGGCCTCGACCTGGAGACGCTGGTGCGCAGCGACTGGGCGGCGTATGACTTTGGCAGGGAGAACCGGTCGCTGCTCCACATCCCGCCGGATGTGCCCTTTCATGTCGAGCCGCGTCTCGACGTGACCAAGCTTTACTATGTCGCTCCGGGCCGAAAGCAGAGAGTGCGCGAGTGCTTATTCAAGGTGTGGTGGATCGAGACAGAGCCGGGGGGCCTGGGTACGGGGTGGCCCGCCCGGCGCGCCATCCCTGTGGGCACGACGCTGGCGATCGACTGGCAGACGCGCCGGGTGCGTGCGCTGCTGACCACGGACCGGCGCAATCGCCCTGCCGAAGGCGAGGCGGACCGCGCCGGCCGTGATGCCTTGCTGCGCATGCTGGTCGACGCGGGCGTGTTGCGCGCTGGCGACCTGGCGCTCGGCCCGGACGGGCGGTCCTTGCGCTCTTACCTGCAGGCCGAGACGGCGGATGGTGTGCTGCGCGTGCGCGGCACCGCCCGCCTGCTGCACATCACCGGGGAGGGGCGACGATGAACACCCTGCGCGTGCGTGTGTACGACGTCGGTTTTGGTGACGCGGTGCTCATCTCGGTGCCGGATGCCCCGCCTGGCGACGAGGCGGTGATGCGTCACATCCTGATCGACGTCGGCAACGCCAAGTTTTCGGCCGAGGGGGGCGAGGGCCACATCGACGACGTGTTTGAGCCGGTGGTGCGCGACGTGCTCGACGCGATCGACGGGCAGCCGCTCGACCTGTACATCATGACCCACGAACATTGGGACCACGTCCAGGGGCTGCCTTACGCCGATGAGGTGGTTTTCCCAGACCAGTCGCTGGCCGACCTGCTAGCCGTGCGCCATAGCTGGCTGACCGCTTCGGCGGCGCCCGACTATGAGGAGACTCATCCCAAGGCGGGCCTCGCCCGTGCCGAGGCGCGCGAGGTGTACGAGGAGATCGAGCGCTTTCTCGCCGCCGAAGGAAAAATGGATCCCTTCATCCAGGCGCTGATGGTCAACAATAACCGGTCGGCGACCGCCTACTATGTCGACCGCCTGCGCCTGCTGGCGGATGAGGCGCACACCCACTATGTCCACCGCCCGCGCGCCGGCTGCCCCGAGGACGCGATCGGCGGCAAGCATCCATTCCAGGAGGCAGAGCTCGAGGTGTGGGCGCCCGAGGAGGACACAGCCGGCTATTTCCGGCGACTGCACCCGATGGCGCTCAACGTGACGCCTGCTGGGGACGAGGGCAGTGTCCCACAGCTCACGCGTGTCACACCCCCGGGCGGCGTCGACGCTGGCGCCTTCTACAACCTGGTCGACTCGCGGCGGCGTACCTACCTCGACAACCTGCTCGCCATCGACCGCGCCGGCAACGACACAAGCATCGTCCTCTTGCTCTCATGGCGCGGCTGGCGGCTCCTCTTTGCCGGGGATGCCCAGGCCAGGAGCTGGCGGATGATGGGCGAGCAGGGGGTGTTGCGCGATGTCCACTTTTTGAAGGTGAGCCATCACGGCAGCCACAACGGTATGCCACCCGGCGAGCTGCTGGATGAGTTGCTGCCGGAGGAGCCGCCCGACGGCAAGCCGCGCTATGCAGTTGTGTCAACCTGCCCCCACACCTACTCGAACGTGCCGCACCACCCGACGCTGGACGCGCTGCGCGAGCGGGCGGTGGTCTATTCGACCAAAGAGGACGTCGGCGATCGTGGCTACCTGTACGTCGATTTTCTGTTCGAAGGGGATGGGGATGAGGTAAAGGTCGAGTTCGGGCCGGCCGATAGAACATTTGAGCGGGTGGCACTTTTGTGGTAGAATGCACCTATGGATACGTCGGCCTTTCTGAAGCAGATCGACAGGCTGCCCGGTTACCAGGGGCAGGTGGTGCACGTCGAGCGGCTGCCGGCGCGCAGGGCGCGCTACGACAGCCTCGACAGGCCGCTGCCGCCGCCCCTCGCCACCGCGCTGCGGCACGCAGGCGTCGACCGGTTCTACCATCACCAGGCGGTGGCGATCAATGCTGCGCGGCGGGGAGAGCACGTCATCCTGTCGACGGGCACGGCCAGTGGCAAGACACTGGCCTACAATGTGCCAGTGCTCGAAGCGCTGCTGGCCGACCCGCAGGCGCGCGCGCTTTACCTCTTTCCCACCAAGGCGCTGGCCCACGACCAGCTCCGCACGCTGCGTGATCTGGCGGCGGGCGATCCGGCCCTCGACGGCAAGCAGTTTGCCACCTACGACGGCGACACGGCCCAGGCGGCCCGCGGCCGGTTGCGCCGCGAGGCGAACATTGTGCTGACTAACCCCGACATGCTCCACCTGGGCATTCTGCCCAACCACACGTTGTGGGCTGGCTTTTTCGCCCATCTGCGCTTTGTGGTGGTGGACGAGGCGCATGCCTACCGCGGCGTGTTTGGATCGCACGTGGGGTGCCTGCTGCGGCGGCTGTGGCGGGTGTGCGCGCGCTATGGCGCGGCGCCGCAGATGATTGCCTGCTCGGCGACGATTGCCAACCCCGGCGAGCATCTATGCCGCCTGGCAGGGGTCGAGCCGGTGGTGGTGGGGGACGGCGATGACGGCGCCCCACGCGGCGCGCGCGATTTCGTCCTCTGGAATCCGCCCTTTGCCGACAGGGCGCAGACGGCGCGCAAGAGCGCCAACATCGAGGCGGCGCGGCTGCTGGCGCGCCTGGTCCAGGCCGAGATCCGCACTATTGCTTTCACGCGCGCCCGGCGCGTGGCCGAGCTGCTCCTGCTCTACGCGCGCCGCATCCTGGAGGACGAGTCGCCGGCCCTCGCCCACCGGCTGCGCGCCTACCGCGCCGGCTACCGCCCGGAGGAGCGGCGTGAGATCGAGCGCGGGCTGCGGCCAGGCGGCGACCTGCTGGGCGTCGCCGCCACGTCGGCCCTGGAGCTGGGGATCGACATCGGCGACCTCGACGCCTCGATCCTGGTTGGCTATCCCGGCACCATCGCCAGTGTGTGGCAGCAGGCGGGCCGCGCCGGGCGGGGCACCCG
>JAFGIA010000175.1 GCA_016929795.1 Anaerolineae bacterium | reverse complement strand
TATCCCTCACCTACTACCGGATCGGGCAGGGTGTCGGGGGTGTATTTGTACTCGTTCATGACAATGCCGGCGGTGTAGGACCAGCGGCCTGTTTGCAGGTTCTCGCTCGCCCAGCGATAGATGGTCTCGCTGCTCAGCTCGCCGTACGCTGCCAGCGCGTGCCGGGCGACCTCGATAAAGAGCCCGGCGCCGTCGTAGGCCAGGCCGGCGGCCGACGGGCTGGGGGGCACCCCCCACTGCTGCTCGAACCGGGCGGCAAAGTCGTGGCCCTCGGCCGTGGCCCAGGCGGGGATCTGGTCGAGGATGTAGTTCGACGACTGGCCGGTCACGGTGTGCCACTCGCCGGCCCAGCCGAGGCCGTCGGCGATGATCAGGCTGCGCAGGCCGACCTCGTCGGCCTGGTTGATAAAGGCGGCGAAGGAGGGCATTGACGTGCTGGTGGCGGCGACGAGCGCCACATCACGTGCCTTGAGTCCGTAGAGGAGGGGGTAGAACTCTACCTCGTCCAGGTCAAAGTAGTCTTCGGAGACGACGCGCCAGCCGGCATCCTCCAGTTGCCCCTTGATGGCCTGTCCAAAGCTGCGGCCCCAGGCTGTGTTCTCGCCGCAGATGGCGGCGAGCCTGGTCTCTGGCTGCCAGGCGCCGCGGGCGATGGCATCTTTTACCGCCTCGACGTAGGCGATGGTCAGCGTGGCAGGCACGGGCCATCCCTTGTTCATCCAGTAGCCATACTTTGCGGGATCGGCGCGAAACTTGGCGTTGACCTCCTCGGCCGCGCCGTAGGGAAAGATGTGTGGGATCTTGTATTCCGCCGCCACGTCCATGCAGGCCAGCGCTACATCGCTGTGCCAGTTCAGGATCGCCGCCTGGATGCCGGCGTCGATCACCGCCCGCTCGTAGGCGCGCACCGCGCTGTCGGGATCGGACTGGGAGTCGATCCACACGGGCTCGACGGTGTAGCCGCCGATGTGCCAGCCGATCGCGTCAAAGGCCATGGTCACCGCGCCCCGGAACTCGGCGCCCGTGCTGGCACTCGGGCCGGTGAAGGGGCCGAGGATGCCAAGGCGGAATACGCCAGCCGGCGGCACGGCCCGCTCTACGGCCGGCCCCGCCCCGGCCGAGCCGGCTGCCACAATTGTGCCACACCCCGTTGTCCCCACGATGACGGCCGCAACGGCGGCGAAACAGCCAAGCAGCCTGAACCAGTGAACCCTGTCTGTCCGAAACATGTCCGTCCCTCCCTTCGTAAACGGATGTTGCCTGGGTGCAGGGGGCGGGGAGACCCGCCCCATACGCATCAAGCTAAGCGGAAAAGCGCGTGCGTGCCGCAGACCGCCGGGGCATGAATGACCCCGGCTACGAAGCTTGCACCCCGTGAACGGGGTTCTGAGCCCGATTCATCGGGCGGAAGCCGTCTGGGCTGCTCTGGCTCTCAGTATACTCGATCGTGGAAAGGAATAACAGAGACAGAAAAGATGAATTGTAACCTGATCAGTTTTCTTTTTTATCCACTGTACTGCTGGCAACAAGGGGCATCTGTACCTTGCCGGGCCAGGCGACCAGGGGTATAATGGGGGCATGGCCAGGAGCAGGCGCTACAGGTATGAGCAGATCGCGGAGGAGATCACGCACCTGATCGAGTCGGGGACCTTTCGTCCCGGCGACGACATCCCCTCGGTGCGGGAGCTGAGTCGCCAGCGGGGTGTGAGCATCACGACGGTGCTGCGCGCCTACTATCTGCTCGAAGCGCGTGGACTGGTGGAAGCGCGCGACCGATCGGGCTTTTACGTGCGCACGCAGTTGCCGGTGTCCCTGCCGGAGCCGGATATGTCGTCGCCGGCGCCCGATCCGACAGAGGTGAGCATGCGCGAGCTGGTGACGCGGGTGGTGTTTGCCGACACGCACCACCCTGACCTGGTGCAGTTGGGCGCGGCTCACCCGAACCCACGGCTGGCCGCAACCAAGGCGCTGAACCGGATCCTGGCCTCGGTGGCGCGGCGCATGGGCGATCGGGGGGGGATGTACGATTACGTGCCGGGATGCGAGCTGCTGCGCGTGCAGATCGCCCGCCGCGCCCTGGCTGCCGGCTGCCACCTGGCGCCCGACGAGGTGATCATTACCACGGGGTGCACCGAGTCGGCGAGCCTCTGCCTGCGCGCCGTGTGCCGCCCGGGCGACACGGTGGCCATCGAATCGCCGACCAGTTTCGACGCACTGCAGTGCCTCGATGTGCTGGGGCTGCAGGCGCTCGAGATCCCCACGCACCCACGCGACGGGATGAGCCTCGATGCCCTGCGCTTTGCCATCCGCCACAACAGGGTGAGCGCGTGCCTGGTGCTCTCGAACTTTAACAACCCGCTGGGAAGCTGCATGCCCGACGAGAAGAAGCAGGAGCTGGTGGAGGTGCTGGCAGCCCACGAGATCCCGCTCATCGAAAACGACATTTTTGGCGAGCTCCACTTTGAGGAGCGGCGACCTCCCGTGGCCAAGGCGTATGACCGCAGCGGGCTGGTCATGCTGTGCTCCTCCTTCTCCAAGAGCCTGTGCCCGGGCTATCGCGTGGGGTGGGTGGTGCCGGGCCGCTGGCAGCCGGCGGTGCGCTGGCTCAAGTATACTTCTACACTCGCCAGCCCGACGCTGGCCGAGTATGCCATCGCCGAGTTCCTGGAGAGCGGCAAGTACGATCCGTACATCCGCCGCACACGGCGCACGTATACGCGCCACGTCGCCGCCCTGTCGCAGGCGGTGCAGCGTCACTTTCCGGCGGAGTGCCGCCTCACGCGCCCGGCCGGCGGGTTTGTTCTGTGGGTCCAGCTCCCGGAGAGGGTCGACTCGCTGGTGCTGTACCGGCAGGCGCTGCAAGCCGGGATCGCCATCACGCCGGGCTACCTCTTTTCGCCGACGAACCAGTTCCGCAACTTTATCCGGCTGAACGCCGCCAACTGGTCGGACGCGGCCGAGCGGGCCATCGAAACGCTCGGCCGCCTGATCGGGCAGTAGATAAATCGCGCAAGCGAGTATAGGGGGAGCTGGAGCATGCGATGGATTCTGCCGCTCCATTCGTCGGGCAACACGCTCTCTGTTGCGGGTGGGAAGGGGGCGAACCTGGCGCGCCTGGCGCACGGCGGTTGGCCGGTGCCGGGCGGCTTTGTGGTGTCGACCGCCGCCTACCGGGCCTACGTGGCGGCCTATGGCCTGGCGCCGGTGATCGACAGGGCGCTGGCGGGGCTGGAGGCCGATCGATCCAGCCTGGAGGAGGCATCGGCCACGATCCGGGACGCGTTCGCCGCGGGCGCCATGCCGCCGGATCTGGCGCGCGCACTCGACATTGCCTACGCGGAGCTGGGCAGCCCCCCTGTGGCCGTGCGCTCGTCGGCGACGGCGGAGGACCTGCCCGGCTTTTCTTTTGCCGGCCAGCAGGATACGTACCTGAACGTCACGGGCGGCGAGGCGCTGATCGAGGCGGTGACGCGCTGCTGGAGCAGCCTGTGGACGGCGCGGGCGATGGGCTACCGGCTGCGCAATACCCTCGCGGATCAAGATCTGGCGCTGGCTGTGGTCGTCCAGGAGATGGTGGAGAGCGAGGCCTCGGGCGTGCTCTTTACGGCCGCCCCGCTCACGGGCAGGCGGACGGAGATGGTGATCGAGGCGACGCTCGGGTTGGGCGAGGCGCTGGTCTCGGGCCAGGTTGAGCCGGATCGGTACGGCGTCGACGCGGCGACGGGCCGGGTGTTGTGGCGCGCGGTGGGCGCCAAGGCGCTGTCGATCCGGAGCCAGCCCGGGGGCGGCACGATCACGCAGGCGGAGCGAGGAGGCGACCAGGCGGCAGCGCCCGACGAGGCGATAGCGCGCCTGGCCGATCTGGGCCGGCAGGTGGCGGAGATGTTTGGATCGCCGCAGGACGTCGAGTGGGCGTGGGCCGGCGGGCAGGTGTGGCTGCTCCAGTCGCGGCCGATTACTTCTCTTTACCCGCTGCCGGCGGGCATGGCAGCCGATCCATTACAGATCCTGCTCAGCTTTGGCGCGGTGCAGGGGGTGCTGGGGCCGATGACGCCGCTGGGGCGCGATGCGATGCAGGCCCTGATGGCCGGGGTGGCCCGGACTTTTGGCGAGGAGGTCACGGCGGATACGCAGCGCCTGCTCTATATGGCGGGGGAGCGGCTGTTTATCAACCTGACGGGCCTGATCCGCCACCCGACTCTGCGGCACGTGACGCGTGGGGCACTCCCGATGCTCGATCCGGGGGTGGTGGCGACGCTGGATACCCTGTGGGACGATGGGCGCCTGGCCGTGCGTGACGAGTCGAGGGCGTCTCTGTTCCGGCGGGTGGCCCCCGTCGCCTGGCCGGCCGCGGCCCGGCTGGTGCGGACGCTGCTCCGGCCAGAGGCTGAGCGCGCCCGCTTTGAGGCTCTGATCGAGGGCGCGCTGGCAGAGTTTGAAGCACGCCTGGGCGCTGCCGGCAGCCTGGGCGTCCAGGCGGCGCTGGTGGAGGAGACGATCGGGGGGGCCTTTCGCTTTCTGCTGCCCCAGTTCGTCCCGCGCTTTGGGGCGGCGATGGGGCCATTGGCGCTGCTGCAGCGCCTGGCGGTGGAGGCCGGGCTGGGGAAGGAGACGGCGCTGCTGATCACACGGGGCGTGCCGCACAATGTGACCACGGAGATGGACCTGGCCTTGTGGGAGGCGGCAGAGGAGATCCGCGCCGGCGGGGCGGCGGCTCATCTCCTGGCGGAGCCGGCGGAGGCGCTGGCCGCGGAATATCTGGCGGGCCATCTGCCGCCTGTGGCCCAGGAGGCGGCCGGGCGCTTTCTGGCAGGCTATGGCATGCGCGGGCCCGGGGAGGTTGACCTCGGCCGGCCGCGATGGCGCGAGGAGCCGGCGCCCCTCTTTCAGGCGCTGCAGGGCTATCTGCGGATCGACGATGCGGGGCGCGCACCCGACGCTGTGTTTCGCCAGGGGGCGCAAGCGGCGGAGGCGGCCGTGGAACGGCTGGCGGCGGCGGTGCGCCAGATGCGACGCGGGTGGCTGCGGGCAGGGTTGGTGCGCGCGGCGGCGCGCCGCGTGCGCACGCTGGCCGGCGTGCGCGAGAGTCCCAAGTTCTGGGCCGTGCGCATCATGGGCCTGGTCCGCCAGGCGCTGCTGGCGCAGGGGCAGGAACTGGTCGAGGCGGGGGTGCTCGAGGCCCCGGACGACCTCTTTTTCCTGCGGCTATCCGAGATCAAAATGCTGGCGGCCGGCAGCCCACCGCCGGCCGGCGACTGGCGAGCTCTGGTGGGGGAGCGGCGAGCGGCCTATGCGCGGGAGGAGCAGCGGCGGCAGGTGCCCCGGCTGCTGCTGAGCGACGGGGAGGCTTTTTACGAGGGGGTGGCGGCAACGGGGGAGGAGGCGGGCACGCTGGCCGGCAGCCCGGTCTCGCCTGGCGTGGCCGAGGGGGCGGTGCGTGTGGTGCTCGACCCGCACCGTGCCGGGCTGCTGCCGGGCGAGATCCTGGTCTGCCCCGGCACTGACCCGGCCTGGACGCCTCTCTTTCTGGTCGCCGCCGGGTTGGTGATGGAGGTGGGCGGGCTGATGACTCACGGGTCGGTGGTGGCGCGGGAGTATGGGATTCCGGCGGTGGTAGGGGTGTCGTCGGCGACGAGGCGGCTGCACACCGGGCAGCGCGTGCGGGTGGACGGCACAACTGGGCGGGTGAGTCTTTTGGAGGAATGAGCCGATTGGCAGGCGACGGGCGCGGCCATCGTGCATGCGGTGCGGTGGCAATGAGGCCAGGTCTCGCTACACAAACAAGAGACTTGGTCATCAGCCAGGTTTGTGCTATACTCCAGGTAGTGAAGGTGGGAGGCACCGGATGGAATTGCGGGAACTGCACCATGATATGCTGTTCGCCCATCCCGACGCGGTTGATCTCTCTGTTGCACAGACGGGGATTGGGGCCAATACTTTTCAAATACGTTCGGTGGCCCGTCTCAGGCCGCCCCCGGGACGGGGGCTTGAGCCTTATTGGAAAGGTATTGGGATTATGGTCCGTTGGGGAAAACGCCGATGAAAACGCGCACTTTGCCTCACCCAATTCCTTATCAGGGAAGTAAGAGAAACCTTGCATCGGAGATACTGCGCTACTTTCCGCCAGAGTCTAGAATTCTGTACGAGCCCTTTGCCGGTTCTGCGGCTATCACGATAGCGGCGGCCGCGAACGGCCTGGCGAGCAGATACCATCTGAACGATTTGAATGCGCCTCTGATGGACTTGTGGCGGGAAATCATCGAATGCCCGGAGGATCTCGCGTCCAAGTATCAAGCGCTGTGGCTGGAACAATTGGGCGATCCCAAGGCATACTATTTTCAGGTTCGAGACGAATTTAACAAGACCGCGAAGCCCGACCTCTTTCTTTACCTGCTTGCCAGGTGCGTCAAAGGTTCCGTGCGGTACAATTCACAGGGCGAGTTCAACCAGAGCGCCGACAACCGGCGGAAGGGAATGAAACCGGAAACGATGCGACAGCACCTTCTCGGCGTATCCTTGCTGCTGCGAGGCAAGACCGAGATTACCTCCAAAGATTACCGAGAGGTGCTCGATGCAGTTACCTCGAAAGATCTGGTGTACATGGATCCTCCTTATCAGGGCGTGTGCCACAACCGCGACCCGCGATACCTGGAAGCGGTTGACGTTTCCGACTTTGCGGAAGTACTTGACAGGCTCAACAGGCGAAAGATACGGTACCTGGTGAGCTACGATGGCCGCACGGGTGACAAAGTCCATGGAGAGACTTTGCCAGCCGAACTCAACCTCATCCTGATCGAGCTCTATGCGGGGCGATCAACCCAAGCAACGCTCCTTGGGCGCGACGATGTAACCATCGAGTCGCTGTACGTCTCGCCGACACTGGCGGAGGAACTTGCTTACGTGCCGTTTGTCTACCGCTTCACACGAGGTGAGCAGCTTTGCCTGCTGGAAGGACGTCAATGAAGGCTCGAGATCTGCCCGCCGAGTTTGTCGAAAAGTGCAAGGCTGTTACGGCCAAACGGCCGCGTACCGTGATTGATCATATCCTGGAGCATGGCTACGTCACAACGGAGGAGTTGCGTGATCTGCATGGCTACAATCATCCTCCGCGAGCTGCGCGTGACGTCCGCGAACAGGGGATACCACTCGAAACGTTTCGAGTCACCGGGGCGGATGGCCGAAGCATTGGAGCTTATAGATTCGGAGATCCTCGCAAAGCACGGTTCAGTAGACTGCGCGGCTGAACGGCGTTTGCCAGAGCGTTGAAGGAGCAGTTGATCGAGAAGCAGGGCGCTCGTTGTGCAATCTATCTTGAGGGCTTTGATCCGAGCGATCTTCAAATAGATCACAGAGTACCTTTCGAGGTGGCTGGGGATTCCCCAGACACCAGCGACGATCCGGGCAACTATATGCTTTTGTCCGGGTCGGCGAACCGTGCCAAGTCGTGGTCGTGCGAGCATTGTGTGAATTGGATCGAGCTGAAACAGACCGAAATCTGTGAAAGGTGCTACTGGGCATTTCCTGAGGACTATGACCACATTGCGATGAGACAAGTGAGGCGGGTCGATATTCTATGGTCAGGTGAGGAAATCAGCATCTACGAACGGCTCAAGGCCAAAACCCTTGAACTCCAAAAGGAGTTGCCAGCCTATATCAAGGAAATCATCGAGAGGAATTTGAGGGACTGAGCAGGAGCGAGCGTTGGCGGGGGAGGATAGAGAGATGAGGGTTCGATGCGGCTGGCTTTGGCTGCTCACGGCGGTGCTCTTGCTGGGGGCGTGCGGCGCGCCGCCAACGACGCCACTCGACAGGGCTGTGTCCGAGCCAACAGGGCCGCAGTCGCCGCTGCCTTCTGCGAAGGCGGGCGCGGCAGCCATGCCGACCGCGACCCAGGGGCCGGTACCCACGGAGCAGCCTATCACGGCCATCCCCCTCGCGGGCCCGGCCGCCGGCGCCGAGGCCGAGTTCTCGGGGTTGGCCTGGTATGGCGATACGCTGGTCTTGTTGCCCCAATACCCCGCTCGCTTTGAGGGGGGCGCCGACGGGGCGCTCTTGGGCCTGGAGAGGGCCGATATTCTCGCTTATCTCGACGGCGACAGGGACGCAGCCCTGGAGCCAAGCCCGATCCCGTTCGCTGCCCCGGGGCTGGACAGGTCGATCGAGGGGTTCGAGGGCTATGAGGCGGTTGTCTTTTACGGCGACCAGGTGTTCCTGACGATCGAGGCGAGTGGCGCAGGGGGGATGCAGAGCTACGTCGTCGCCGGCATGGTGGCGCCAGGCCTGACCGGGATCGAGGTGGAGGTGTCGACGCTGACCGAGATCCCGCAGCCGGCGGAATCGCCCAACAAGTCGGACGAGGGCCTGCTGATCGCCGGCGACGAGGTGGTGGCGCTGTATGAGGCCAATGGCGTGGTGGCCAACCAGGCGCCCGTGGCGCACTGCTTTACGCTCGACCTGGCCCCGGCCGGCACGCTGCCCTTCCCGGCGGTGGAGTACCGGGTTACCGACGCTACTGCGCTCGACGGCGCCGGCCGCTTCTGGGTGATCAACTATTTTTTCCCCGGCGAGCCGGAGCTCAAGCCGGCGGTCGACCCGATTGCCCGGAAGTATGGCCGCGGCCCCACGCACGGGCAGTATGAGTATGTCGAGCGCCTGATCGAGCTGCAGCTCGACGGCGACGGCATCCACCTCGTCGACAGGCCGCCGATCCAGCTCGCGCTGGTGGAGGAGGACGCGCGCAACTGGGAGGGCATTGCCCGCCTCGACGGCCGGGGCTTTATGCTGGTGACTGACAAGTTCCCGGAGACGATCCTGGCGTTTGTCGCCGGGCCCTAACCAGCCGAGGAGAGGATGGTCACTGAGCCACGCCCCTACCAGGGGCCAGATGACCTGGAGGCCATGCGCCGCATCCTGATCGCCGGCCGGCAGGCGGGCGGCCCGGCTTTTTATGTTCACGTCGGGGACCTGGAGTGGTGGCTGTTTTACAGCGAGGCCGATACCCCGCATCAGATCTACCTGTGGGAGGCGGAGCCCGGCGGGGAGCCTGTCGCCTGGGCGCTCTTTTCTCCCTACGACACTTTTGACGTGTTCGCCCACCCGGCTGCCGTGGCTCCTGAAGAGCGCCTGGCGATGCTCACCTGGGCCGAGGAGTGGCTAGCAGCCAGGCTGCGTGCCGAGGGGGCGCAGCGGATGGATACGATCTGGATCTCGGAGCAGGACGCGGCGGCGATCGCGCACCTGAGGGGGCGCGGTTTCCGGCAGAGCGACGGCGACGAGATCGCGTTCATGACGCGGCGGCTGGACGACCTGGGCGCGGCGCCGCCCCTGCCGCTCGGCTTTCAGATCCGTGCTGTGGCGGGCGAGCAGGAGGCGGAATGGCGCGCCGCGCCCCAGCATTCGGCCTTTGAGTCGAGCTGGGAGATGGCGCGCTATGTGGCGCGCTACCGGCGCTTTATGCAGTCACCCGTCTATGACGCCGAGCGGGACCTGGTGGTTATGGCGCCCGACGGGCAGGCGGCTGCCTTTTGTATCTACTGGCTGGACGAGGTGAACCGCGTGGGCCACCTGGAGCCGATGGGCACCCACGCCGCTTTTCAGCGGCTGGGGCTGGGCAAGGCTATTGTGTGGGAGGGCCTGCGCCGGATGAAGGCGTGCGGCATGGAGACGGCAAGTGTGTGCCCGTACAGGAGCAACGGGGCCGCGATGGGGGTGTACCAAGCGGTGGGGTTTCGGGCCACCTTCGATCTGCTAGACTTTACCAAGATGTGACATTGTCCAAGTAGTTAGCCGGGCTGTCCGTTGAGAAGAAGGTGTGCTTGTCAGCAGGCACGCTTTGGTGTATAATGGGACCAAGTCGAAGGGTGTAGCATGATAGGAGGGGCAATTGGTCAGGTTTACCATCGAATACGAGCAAGAAGAAGATGGCCGCTGGTTGGCTGAAGTGCTTGAGCTTCCTGGGGTGTTGGCCTATGGGCACACACCTGAGGATGCTATGGCCAAAGTTCAGGCGCTCGGGTTGCGTGTACTGGCAGACCGCATCGAACATGGCGAAGAGGCCCCTACTCTGATGAGCCTGTCATTTGTCACCGCATGAGTCAATGGCGTTCTACAAAGGCCAGGCGCGTGTTATCCGCCCTTTTGCGCATTGGTTGGAGCATCAAGCGCCAGTCCGGGTCGCATCGTGTCCTCTGTCGACCCGGCTGGCCGGATGTCGTCTTTGCCTTCCACGACAAGGAAGAACTCGGTCCGCGCATGTTGGCGCGGATTGCCAAAGTGACAGGTCTCCAGCCCGAAGACCTATAGCAGGCATCCCTTTGCACGGTGGGTGTGGCCCCGACTAACCCTCGTTTCTGAGAAACCGCCCGCAGTTTCTCCGTTGGGGAATGCCGCCCGAGGCAAGGGGGGTTCTGTTTTTTAACCCAAAGAGAGGAAGAGATGGCTAAACGTATCGGCATTTTGGGGGGGATGAGCCCCGAGTCGACTGTGGCTTACTATGAGTACCTTACGCGCACTTTTACTGAGCGGTATAGCGACTATGGCTACCCGGAGATTGTGATCTATAGTGTGAGCTTTCAGTCCTACGTCGACTGGCCGGCGGAAGGGCGCTGGGACCTGGTGGCGCGGGGACTGGGAGAGGCGGCCAGGCGCCTGGAGGCCGCTGGGGCTGATTTTATTGTCATTGCCACTAACACGATGCACAAGGTGTACGACGAGGTGCAGGCGGCGGTCGACGTGCCGGTGCTCAGCCTGCTCGACGCCGTGGCCCAGGCTGTGCTGACCAGGCAGGTGAGGACGGCCGGCCTGCTCGGCACGCGCTTTACGATGGAGCAGTCCTTTTACCGGGAGGCGCTGGAGGCACACGGCATCGAGGTGGTGGTGCCCGACGCGGAGGACCGGGCGTACGTCGACGGGGTCATCTACCAGGAGCTGGTCGCCGGCAAGATCGTGGCCGCGTCGCGCGCCGGCTTTCAGGCGGTGATTGACCGGTTGGTGAAGCGTGGCGCGCAGGGCATTATCCTGGGGTGCACCGAGATCCCGCTCCTGGTGAGCGAGGCGGACGCCGGGGTGCCCCTGTTTGACACGACGGCGATCCACGCGGAGGCGGCGCTGCGCTATGCAGTGGAAGGATAACCACTGGCCGAGCACCGGCTCTTATTTTGCCGCTTTTGTGGCGGTGGGCATGATCACCGCGGCGCTCGGCCCAACCAAGGGCGGCCTGGCGGCGCAGGCCGGGGTCGACCTCGACGCGATCAGCCTGCTCTTTACGGCCAGCTCGGTGGGCTACCTGGCCGGCTCGTTCGCCGGGGGCAGGCAGTACGACCGGATCGCAGGCCACCGGGTGATGGCCGCGGCGCTGATCCTGATGGCCGCGGGGCTGGCACTGATGCCGCTGCTTCCTTCGCTGTGGCTGCTTGTGGCGGCATGGCTGGTGGTGGGCACGGCTGGCGGGGCACTCGACGTGGGGGGCAATACGCTGATCGTCTGGCTGCACGGCCGCAGGGTGGGCCCCTATATGAATGGGCTCCATTTTTTCTTTGGGGTGGGCTCGTCGATCGGCCCGCTGATCGCGGCCGCCGCGCTGGCGGTGGCCGGCGATACCACGCGCGCTTACTGGGTGCTGGCGGTGCTGCTGGTGCCGCTGGCCGCGTGGCTGATCCGTGTGCCGAGCCCCGACCTGGCGCACGAAAGCGACGACGCCGAGGAGCTCCTCGACAGGAGCAGGCGCCCTGGAGGGCGGTCGCGCGACAAGGTCGTGGTGGTCCTCGTGGCGCTGTTTCTGCTGCTCTACGTGGGGGCGGAGGTCGCTTTTGGCGGCTGGATCAATAGCTACGCGGAAGCGCTGGGCCTGGCGACGGCCACGTCGGCGGCTACGCTGACTTCTGTCTTTTGGGGGGGCCTCACTGCCGGGCGCCTGGCCGGCATTCCTCTCGCCGCCCGCTATCGCCCGCGCACGATCCTGCTGGCGGACCTCGCCGGCTGCCTGCTGAGCATGGGGGTGATGCTGGCGCTGCCCTCGTCACGGGTGGCGCTGTGGGGGGGCACGATCGCCGTCGGGGCCGCGATGGCTTCGATCTTTCCCGCGGCCATCACACTGGCGGGGAACCGGGTGCGCATCACCGGCCGCATCACGGGCTGGTTCCTGATCGGCTCCAGCATCGGCTCGATGACGATCCCGTGGCTCATTGGCCAGCTCTTTGAGCCCGTCGGCCCGCAGGTCACGATGTGGATCATCCTGACCACCCTCGCTGCCGACCTCGCTGTGCTCGGTCTGCTGCTCGCCTATTCCGAGCGGAAGTAGAGTAGATGGGTCGTGCGGTGGATTGGAGGGTTGGGAGACTGGTACCAGTCCCCCAACCTTCCATCCTACCAGGGCTTGTCACCTCTCCTTGTCGTCTGCTCGAGATGGAGGTTGTAACCGCCGGTATATGTTCCATTGTACCCGTCGTCGACCAAAATCGTGTAGGTGCCATCAGCACTCAGCGTCACCACCAGATCGGCACTCGAGCTGCCACTGGCCGAACCGACCGGGTTCCCATCGTCGTCGTATAACCGGATCTGGGGCCACAGGTTGCCGGAGGTGCGGCTCATCGAAATGAGTATGCTCTGGCCCGCCTGCCCCGCGAACGTGTATGCGTCCATCTCGCCCGCCATGTTGATGCTTCCCGCCAGTGTCTGCCCGAAGGACAGCGCCGTGGCGTTGCCGGGGTTGTTGAGGCGCTGGAGGTGCACGTTGTAGCTGCCGGTGTAGGTGCCGTTGTAGCCGTCGCAGGCGAGCAGG
>JAFGIA010000174.1 GCA_016929795.1 Anaerolineae bacterium | reverse complement strand
GGGGCAGGTTGTGACCGGAGGGTGACGAGGGAGAGTGCAGCGACGATGACGATGAGATCGAGGGCGATGAGGAGCAGGAGGAGCAGGATGCGGCGAGATGGGTTCATTGCTGTCTTTCCTGGCTGGCAGGATCGCGAGAACCCCTAAAGGTCTTCATGGTGGCGGGTATAGAGGATCGAGCGGTTGTGGTGGCCGACGGGGGCGATAAGGCCCATTTGGCGCAGGCAGTAGGCCATTTTCTGGGCCAGCGACCGGGGGCGTCCGAGGGCACGGGCCAGGTCGGCGGTGGTGAAGGGGTCGGGGAGGGCAGTGGGGAGGAGGTCGGCGAGGCAGGAGGGGGTCTCGAAGATGCGGTGGTCGACGATTTCGAGGAGGCGGCGCTCGACGGTGACCCAGCCACGGCGGCGCCAGGCACGGCCTGGCTCGTGGCGGCGGATCTCTTCCTCACGAGTGACGACGACGTCGAGGGAAAAGCTGGGGCGGGCGAGCAGGCGCGGAAAGCTGACCAGCTCGGCAAAGACGTCCTCGACGCCGCCATGTTTTGGTGACTTGCGGCGGGCGACGCGCGCGCCGCCGTCGTCCACTCGGACGATCCAACGGTCCTGGGGCACAGGGTAGACCAGGCGCAGTGGGTGCTCGGCGGTGAGCGCCCAGAGCTTTTTTTTGATGCCGGCAAAGCGGCCGGTCTGGATTTCGATCAAGAGGTCGCCGCGCACGATGTCGACGACGTAGCCGGCCACTGTTACTTCGAGCTGGTCGCCCGGGCGGGCGTACCACGCTTTGAGGGCAGCATGCAGCGGGCCTTCGTTCAGGATGCCGATGTGCTGAGACATGGTTCGCTCACCTCGGGCTGGCCCCGTGATTCATCGTAGCGGATAAAGCTTCCCCAACCACCCTGTCCGTGCATGAGGATCGTTACGAGTGGGTGACGCAGTAGAGGCCGCCGGCCTCCATAGTGGCGATGCAGCGGTTGCAGTGGTCGCAATCGGATGCCTCGATGGCACCGGCCTGGAGCTTGTTGACGAAATCGGGATCGCGGACAATGGCCCGGCCAACCTCGACGAACTCAAAGCCGGCATGCATGGCCTGTTCCATGTCGGCGAGTGAGAGGACGCCCCCAACATAGACCACGGGGATGGTGACGGAACGGCGGATCTGGAGGGCGCCGTCGAGCAAAAAGAGGGGGCGGAAGGGATAGGCCTGGACCATGAACCGCCCAAAGAGGATCAAGCCCAGTCGGGTGAGCAGGTTGGGCTGGTTGCGAGCCATCTCGCGCGTTGGCACATGGCCGCGCATCATATAGAGCGGCGTCCTGGCGGTAAAGCCACAGCTCGGAACGAGGGCGCTGGCCCCCTCGCGCTCGAAGCGTTGGGCGATCTGGGTGGCCTCGTCGAGCTCGAGGCCGCCACGCATGCCGTCACGCTGGTTCATCTTGACCAGGATGGGAAAATCGGGGCCGAGCGCCTGGCGCACGGCGGCGATCACGGCTGCCGGGAAGCGCAGCCGGTTCTCGAGTGACCCACCATAGCGGTCGCGGCGGTGGTTGGTCCAGGGTGAGAGGAACTGGCTGAGGAGGTAGCCGTGACCGGCGTGGATCTCGACGGCGTCCAAGCCGGCCTCGCGAGCCAGCAGGGAGGCACGGACAAAGTCGTCGATCTTGGCCTCGATCTGGGGCGTGGTCATCTCCTCACAGCGTGAGAGACGGTAGAGGCACAGCTTGGGCGAGGCGCCGAGTGGGCGATGGCCGATTACCTGGGGGCTGGCAAAAAAACCGCAGTGACCGAGCTGGATCGAGGCCGCAGCGCCTTCGCGGTGAACGGCCTCGGCGAGGTGGCGCAAGCCGGGCACGATCTCGTCTCGCATCCAGAGTTCGTGTCCAAAGGCGCAGCCATCAAAGCTGACGGAGCAGTAGGCGACAGTGGTCATGCCGACACCCCCGGCTGCCACGCGCCGGTGATGTTCGATCAGGGCCGGAGTAACAGCCCCACCCTGGCTCATGCCCTCGAAGCAGCCGGCGCGGATGATGCGGTTGCGGAGCTCTAGGCTGCCAATTCTGCCCGGCGCCAGGGCCGTGCACGCGGTGATGGATTGTGCCATAGTGCCTCCGAGGCGGTAAGGATCGGATAGGGTAGAGTATGCGTGAGAAAGCGCAGGATGTCAAAGTGGGCGCGTGACGTGGCGGCGCGATTTGACCTGAAGAGGCGAGCCGCTTATAATGAGCTAGGGCCAAGGATACAGCGACCCAATCGTGGCGGCGAAGGGAGGTGATCGACCCGGTTTGAACCGTGCCGATGATGATGGCCGCCGGCCTGACCGGCAGAGTTTGTTCTCGAGGAGGAGGACGTTGAAACAGAATCCCTTGGTGTCGATCGCTGTTTTGCTCAGCCTGGTGCTGCTGGTGCTGCCTGTGTCGATGGCGGCGCCGGCGGACTATTCCGCGGCGGGCGACCGGGTTGTCGACCCGGACTCGCTGACCGCTCCGCGGGATGGATTGGCGTCGCCGATCCGTGTGTCTGCCCCGCCCAATGCCACGATACTCACACCTGCTGAGGCAGGGGTGTGGCAAACGGCGCCTTTTCCCCCGAGCGGGTTCCAGTACGCGCGCCACGACGGTGCATTCGTGCCGGGACCGGAAGGCGAGGCGTGGGCCAACAAGATCTATTTCCCGGGCGGCCGCACCTCGCCAGGCACCGAGTCGCCCAATATCTGGATGTTCGACCCGGTGACCGAGACCTACACGGACACGGGCGCCGACATCTACGAAGACGTGTCGAATTACAATGCCAACCTGATCCTGGACGATGGGACGGGGCGCGGGCCGGCGATCTATATCGTCGGCGGTACCGACAAGGACCACGGCGGCGTGAACATTGGCACGGTGCAGCGCTACTATCCGCAGGGCAACATCGTGGAGGCGCTACTGGAAGCGGATAACTGGAACGGCATGGTCGGTGCCTACAGAGTGGCGTGCATGGGCACGGCGGTGGTGAATGACGTGATCTATGTCTTTGGCGGCTGGCAGAGCAGCACCTCACCCTACTTTTCCGCCGAGACGTGGGCGTTCGATCCCAAGTTGCCGTCGGGCGCTCGCTGGACGAACCTGGGGGCGCCGCTGTCCACTCCCCGTAGCTATCTCAACAGCGCCGTGCAGGGGAACAAGATCTATGCCATTGGCGGCGTGGGCAGTTATGTGGGCGGGGAACTGGACCCGGTTGATACGGTCGAGGTGCTGGACACGGCCAACCTGGCGGCGGGCTGGACGCTGCTGGCGCCGATGCTGGCGGCGGGCGGTGAGGGCCGGGGCTATGGCTTTGAGTCGGACACGCTGGTGGTCAATGCGCCGTGGGAGGGCAAGCTGTACGTGGTGGCGCCCAACGACTGGCCCGACGTATCGCCAGAGGTGCTGGAGTACGACATTGCCACGGGCACGTGGAGCGACACCTTCCCCGAGCTGCCCACGCCACGGGCCGACTTTGCCGGTACCTACGTGCCACTCTGTTCGCCGGACCCGAACGACGGCCTGCCGGGGATGTGGACCTTTGGCGGGCGGATCAACGAAAGCTGCGATCCGCCGATGGGGCCGGTCGAGTATTATCCGATGTCGTGCTATGCGCAGTGCAGCGTGCTGGTGGTGGACGACGACTGGGACTTTGATGACGGCAAGGTACCGAACGACGGTGGCCGGCCCTACTATACCTCGACGCTCGAGTACCTGGGCCTGGGTTATGGGCTGTGGGACACGGTGAGCATGGGCACGCCCACGGCGGCGGACATGACACCGTACGACGTGGTGATCTGGTTCACGGGCTATGACTTTTCGCAGGCGATCGGCCCGGCCGAACAGACAGAGCTGATCGCCTACCTGACCGCCGGGGGCAGCCTGTTCGCGTCGGCAGAGGATCAGGAGCTCGCCAACCCGGGAGGCAATTTCATCCGGAGCTATATGGGCGTGTACAGCGTCACGCAGGAAGTGGAACTCCTCGGTGTCGCCGGCAACGCCGCAGATCCCCTGTTTGCCGGCTTGGGGCCGTACGCGATGGCCCGCCCGGACCAGTGGGCCGTGTACTGGCCGTCGGGAACCGGCGAAGGGCCGTGGGACGACCAGGTGTATGCGCAGGTGGGATCGTACGAGCCACTGGTGTACAGCGACAACGGCGAGCCGAGCGCGACGCGCTACGACGGCGGCGCGTTCAAGTCGGTGTACCTGGGCTTTCCATTCGAGTGGCTGCCGGACCTGGAGGACCGCGCCGAGCTGATGGGGACGGTGCTGCAGGATTGGTTTGGGTGCGAGCTGCCGTGCATCGGCGTGACGGGGGTAGAGATCGAAGGGCCGCCTAATCTGCCGCTGGGCGAGTCGGGGGTGTTTACGGCCACGGTGGAGCCGGGCCATGCGACAGAGCCGGTGGAGATCGCGTGGAGCAACGGCACCACCGGGACGACGGCGGTCTACAGTTGGGCAGAGCCGGGGTGGCACAGCGTGGTGGTGACCGCCACCAACTGTTACGGCGGCGCGGTGGTCACCGACACGTTCGACGTGCTGGTGACGTGTGATGGGGTGACGAGCGCGACAATCTCGGGGCCCGAGGTGCTGGCGCTCAATGAGCCGGGGATGTTCGAGGTAGGCATGACACCGCCGACAGCAACGATGCCGGTCGACGTGGTGTGGAGCAACGGGGCGACGACCACGTCCACGGTGTATAGCTTTGCGACGCCGGGCGTGCACAGCGTGGCGGTCACTGTCACAAACTGCGCGGGCACGGCAGCGGTGGTCGATACGATGGATGTCGTGGTGACTTGTGACGGGGTAACAGGTGTGGTGATCGCAGGGCCCGAGGTGCTGGCGCTCGACGAGCCGGGGACATTCGAGGTGGGCGTGACACCGCCAACGGCAACGGTGCCTGTCGACGTGGTGTGGAGCAACGGCGCGACGACCACGTCCACGGTGTATAGCTTTGGCACGCCGGGCGTGCACGCCGTCGCCGTCACGGCGACCAACTGCGCGGGCACGGCCGTTGCAGTCGATATGGTGGACGTGTTGGCGTGCCAGGCGCTGACCGGCGTCACCCTCTCTGGCCCGACCGAGCTGCTGGCAGGTGAGGACGGCATCTTCCAGGTGAGCGTCGAGCCGCCGGCGGCGACACTGCCGATCGATCTGGTGTGGAGCAACGGGGTGACCGGCACGTCGGCTGTTTACAATTGGGCGGTGCCCGGCGTGTACACGATCACCGTCACGGCCACAAACTGCCTGGGCACGGCCGTGGTGGTGGATAGCCTGGCCGTGCACGTGCGTGCGCCGCTGAACTATGTGTACCTGCCGATCGTGCTAAAGGTCGGCCCGTAGGGGCAGGATCTTGTGAGCAGACCCGACGGGTTTTCGGTGGGGCAAACCGAAAACCCGTCGGGTCACGCCCGGCAGGCGTGCTTTGCCCCGGGGAACGTCTGCCACGTGAGGTGGTTTCCTTCCTGGTGGGCCAGGGTCATTGCGTGAGAGGAGATGGTGATGGAGATTGAGCTGGCGTATGGGCGGGAGGGGCTGCGGATCGCGCTGCCGGACGATGGCGTGACGGTGATCGAGCCGCGGTTCGTGGCAGGGGTGGAGGATGAGGGGCAGGCGATCGCCGACGCGCTGCGGTCACCGATCGGGACGCCGCCACTGCGCCAGATGGTGTGGCCGGAGGACACGGTGGCGATCGTGTTCAGCGATCTGACGCGGCCGATGCCGAATGACAGGGTGCTGCCTGCCTTGCTGGCCGAGATCGCGGCGGCGGGGGTGGCCGATCACCACGTGGTGCTGATCAATGGGCTGGGGACGCACCGAGCGCAGACGCGCGCCGAGCTGGACGGAATGCTGGGCCCGGAGATCGTGGGGCGCTACCTGGTGGTGCAGCACGATGGAGGGAACGATCAGGACCTGGTGGAGGTGGCGCGCAACCACGCAGGCAGGCCGGTACGAGTGAACCCGGTGTACATGAAGGCGTCTTTTCGGATCCTGACGGGGTTCATCGAGCCACACTTTTTCGCCGGGTTCAGTGGCGGGCCAAAGGCGGTGCTGCCGGCGATTGCCGGCGCGGAGAGCATTCTCGACAATCATGGGCCGGAGATGCTGGGCCACCCGAAGGCGACGTGGACGGTGACATACGGCAACCCGGCGTGGGAAGAGATGCTGGCGGTGGCAAAGGCGACGAGACCTGATTTCTTGCTGAATGTGACGCTGAATCAGAAGCGCGAGATCACGGGGGTGTTTGCCGGGGAGCTGGAGGCGGCGCACGCGCGGGGGGCGGATTTTGTGCGGGGGACGGCAGTGCAGTCGGTGGATGCGCCGTTCGACGTGGTGATCACGTCAAACAGCGGCTACCCGCTCGACTTGAACCTGTACCAGGCGGTGAAGGGGATGTCGGCGGCGGCGCTGATCGTCAAGCCGGGGGGCGACATCATTGTGGCGGCGGAGTGTTGGGACGGCATCCCGGACCACGGGGAGTACAAACGATTGCTGTGGGAGGCGGACTCGGTGGAGGCGCTGCTGGCGCGGGTGACGGCGCCGGGCTTTCGCTGCCTGGACCAGTGGGAGGCGCACATACAGGGGCAGATCCAACAAAAGGCGCGGGTGCACGTGTACGCCGATGGGCTGTCGGATGAGGAATTGAGGCGGGCGCTGGTGATCCCGTGCCGGTCGATTGAGGCGACGGTGGGGGAGATCCGGCGGCGGAATCCGGGGGCGACGATTGGGGTGTTGCCCGATGGGCCGCAGACGGTGCCGGTGGTCAGGGAGCGCGTAACGGATGTTGGGTACTAGGTATTGGGGATTGCTTCGGGCGCGAACGACTGCGCCCTCGCAATGACAGGATCTTGGTAGGGAGGGGGAAGGATGGGGGAGTTTGTGTTTGGGGAAGTGAATGAGGGGGTGGTGGAGGCGTTACGGGAGATTGTGGGGGCGGGGAATGTGATCTGGGGGGATGTGGAGAGGATGGCGGGGTATGCGCACGACGAGGTGGCGGGGGAGGAGTATGCGCACCTGCCCGACGTGGTGGTCAAGCCGGGGAGCGCGGAAGAGATTGCAGAGATTATGCGGCTGGCGAACCGAGAGGTGATCCCGGTGACGCCGCGGGGGGCGGGGTCAGGGCTGTCGGGGGGGGCAGTGCCGGTGCATGGCGGGATGGTGCTGTCGTTCGAGCGGATGAACCGGATCGTCGAGATCGACCCGGCGAACATGACGGTGACGGTGGAGCCGGGGGTGGTGACGAATGACGTGAACGAGGCGGTGGTCGAGTATGGATTGTTTTATGCCGGCTATCCGATGAGTGTCGAGTCGTGCTTTGTCGGCGGCAACGTGGCGGAGAATGCGGGGGGCGGGCGGGCGATCAAGTATGGGGTGACGGGCCAGTACGTGCTCGGGCTGGAGGTGGTGCTGCCGACAGGCGAGATCGTGACGCTGGGCGGCAAGCGGGTGAAGGACGTGACGGGGTACGACCTGATCCACCTGCTGGTCGGGTCGGAAGGGACGCTAGGAATTTTCACCAAGATCACGCTGCGGCTGATCCCGCTGCCGGGGGCGCGGACGGTGCTGCTGGTGCCCTTTCCCGACGCGGAGACGGCGATCGCAGCGGTGCCGCGGGTGATGACGGGGAGCCACCTGGTGCCGGCGTCGGTAGAGTTTATGGACCGGCTGGCAGCCGAGACGGCGTACGCGTTCGTGGACGAAAAGCTGCCGCATCTCGACCTGGGTGCGCTGCTGCTGATCGAGGTGGACGGGTTCAGCCGGGAGCAGGTGGAGGCGCAGCTCGAGGTGATGGCGGACCTGTGCCTGGATGCCGGGGCGCTGGACGTGTTCGTGGGCAGCTCGGCGAGCGACGAGCGGCGGATGTGGCACCCGCGGCAGATGGTCGCAGAGGCATTCAAAGCGGTGAGCCCGGTGCAGAGCCTGGAGGATATCGTGGTGCCGTTGGGGCAGATCCCGGCCCTGATGGAGGCGCTGGGGCGGCTGTCGGAGGAGTATGGGGTGCTGATCCCATGTTACGGGCACGCCGGGGATGGGAATTTGCACGCGACGCCGGTCAAGCCGCCGGAAATGGCGATGGATGCCTGGCACGAGCGGTTACCGAGGCTGCTGGAAGCGCTGTACCGGGCGGTGGCGGATCTGGGTGGGACGATCAGCGGCGAGCACGGGGTGGGGTCGAAGCGGGTGGCGTACCTGCCGCTGGTGATGGACCCGGCGGTGATTGCACTGCAGAAGCGGATCAAGGAGGCGTTTGATCCGAAGGGGGTTTTGAATCCGGGCAAGATTTTTGCGAGCAGCAAGTGACGGGGAAAGGAGTGGCTGAACACGGAGATTCACGGAGGTGAACGGAGATTCACGGAGAGCAATCAATCAGTAGAGAAAGGAGAGGAAAGTGGCGAAGAAAAGGATCTTGATGCTGGTGGGGGATTTTGTGGAGGATTACGAGGTGATGGTGCCGTTCCAGGCGCTGACGATGGTGGGGCACCAGGTGGACGCGGTGGCGCCGGAGAAGAAGGCGGGGGAAACGGTGCGGACGGCGATCCACGATTTCGAGGGCGATCAGACGTATAGTGAGAAGCCGGGGCACAATTTTCGGTTGAACGCGACGTTCGACGAGGTGGACCCGGCGGCGTACGACGCGCTGGTGATCCCGGGAGGCCGCGCGCCGGAGTATATCCGCTTGAACGAGCGGGTGCTGGACATGGTACGGCACTTTGACCAGGAGAAGAAGCCGATCGCGGCAATCTGTCACGGCCCGCAGGTGCTGGGCGCGGCAGGGGTGCTGCGCGGCAGGAAGTGCACGGCGTATCCGGCGGTGGGGCCGGACGTGACGACGGCGGGCGGCGAGTATGTGCAGGTGCCGGTGGACCAGGCGCATGTGGAGGGGAACCTGGTGACGGCACCGGCCTGGCCGGCACACCCGCAGTGGCTGAGCAAGTTCCTGGAGGTGTTGGGAACCAAGATCAAGCCGTAGGATGTGCGGGGCTCAAGCCGCCGCGTCAAAAGAGCCAGGCCCCACGGGCTGGCCGGTCGAGCTCGTGGGGCCCGGCATGGAGAATGGGAGGGGGGGCGTGATGATCGGGCGGTTCTATGGGGGGATTGGGGCGGTGATCCTGTCACCGGCGGGGGAGTACCTGCTGCTAAAGAGGTCGGCGGAGAAGGATTTTGCAGCAGGGGTGTGGGAGTGCGTGACGGGGCGGGTGGACCAGGGGGAGGGGTTTGAGGAGGCGGTGCGGCGGGAGGTACAGGAGGAGCTAGGGGCCGAGGTGCGGATCGACCTTATCGTCGGGACGACGCACTTTTACCGCGGCGAGGCTGTGGCGGAGAATGAGCTAATCGGGGTGGTGTATGCGTGCACACTGGAGGAACCGGGGGCAATCAGGGTGAGCGCAGAGCACTCGGAGGCGCGGTGGGTTACGGCCGAGGAGGCGCTGGCGCTGCTGGCCGCGCCGGATGGGAGCACGCACTGGATGCGGCGGGTGATCAAACGGGTGGAGGCGGTGCGCCGGCTGCTGCCTGGGGAGTTGGGGGGATATTATCACGAGGTGGGGTTTGAGCTGGGGTGAGTGATATAGGTCTAGCGCTGTTCGAGTATCTCGCGCACCTTGGAGGCGAGGGCCTCGATGGAAAAAGGCTTCTGGAGAAAGTGGACGCCTTGATCGAGCACACCGCGGTGGGCGATGATGTCGCCGGTGTAGCCAGAGGTGAAAAGGACCTGGATCTCTGGTTTCATTTCGACGAGTGATTTCGCGAGATCCCGTCCACTCATCTCGGGCATGACGACGTCGGTGATCAGGAGCTGGATTTCGTCGGCGTGGGATTGTGCCAGGGCAAATGCTTCGCCCGGCGTGGCGGCGGTGAGCACGCGGTAGCCGAGTTCTTCCAACATGGCGCGCGCCACTTTCAGGATCGCGGGCTCGTCCTCCACCAGGAGCAACGTCTCACCATGACCCCTGGGAGTTTCTTTGGGGCCTGGGGCGGGGAACGCGGCGGCTTTCTCCGCGAACCGGGGCAGGTAGATCTTGAAGGTTGAGCCTGTGCCGGGTTCGCTGTAGACGTTGATAAAGCCTTCGTTTTGCTTGACAATGCCATAAACGGTCGCAAGCCCCAGGCCAGTCCCCTTGCCTACCTCTTTGGTGCTGAAAAAGGGCTCAAAGAGGTGATCGATGACCTCTCTGGTCATGCCACACCCGTCATCGCTGACGGCAAGCATGACATATTGCCCACAGGCAAAGCCCGGGTGGAGGGTGCAATAGGCCTCATCGAAGGCCACGTTTGCCGTTTCGATGGTGACCTTGCCGACCCCGGCGATGGCATCGCGGGCGTTGACGCAAAGGTTGGCCAGAAGCTGGTCGATCTGGGAGGGGTCGATTTTGACCGCCCAGACGCCTGGCCCAGGTATCCAGGCGAGGTCGATATCCTCGCCGATCAGCCGGCGCAGCATCCTGAGCATGCCTGTAACGGTGTCGTTCAGGTTCAGGACCCGGGGTGCAATGGTCTGCTTGCGGGCAAAGGCGAGCAGTTGGCGGACGAGACTGGCGGAACGATGAGCAGACTCTTCGATTACTTTGAGGTCGGCACAGATCGGATCGGGTGGGGAGCAGCGCCGCATGGCCAGCTCGGTATGGCCAAGGATGGCCAGCAGCATGTTGTTGAAATCGTGGGCCACGCCGCCGGCTAGCTGTCCCAACAACTCCATCTTTTGCGCTTGGAAGAGCTGTGCTTGCAGTTTCTCCCGCTCCTCCTCTGCCCGCTTGTGCGCGGTGATGTCGGACATGATGCCGGTTAAACCCACTACCTGCCCTTTTTCCAGGAGTGTCCGGCTCGAGGTGCGCACGTGTCGGACTGTGCCGTCGCGGCTATAGACTCGAAATTCAAAGGGCTCTGGCTGCCCGGCAAGGGAGCGCCCAAAGCTGCCTACCAGGCCAGGCAAATCGTCGGGGTGGATGAAGTGGCTGAAGGGCTGGCCGATGACCTGTTCGGGGCGAAAGCCGGTGTAGTGCTCGATGGCCGGGCTGATGTAGGTAAAGAGACCTTGCGCATCCACAGTGAATATCACGTCGCTCAGGTTTTCGATCAATACGCGATATTTCTCTTCAGATTGCTGCAAGGCTTCCTCGGCCCGCTTGCGCTCGATGGCCATGGCTACCTGGGTGGAGACAAACTCCAGGATCTCCTGGTCGGTGGTGTCGAGCCGGATGTCTTTGGTGTAGGTCTGGACGGCCATCACGCCGATCGTTTCGCCCCGTTGGGTTTTGAGCGGCACGCCCAGCCAATCCACAGACGGCGCGCCGAGCGATTCGACCTGACCAGATTGGACAAGGTGCTCAAAGACCGCAGGGGGCGCCAGTAGGGATCTGCCAGTGCGTAGGACGAACTCGGTCAGGCCGCGCCCCATTTTTTGTGGGGGGGGCCTGGTATCAAACTCGTCCGCATAGTAGGGGAAGCGGATCATCCCGGCCGCGGCTTCGTACAGCGCGATGTAAAAGTTCTGGGCCGGCATCAATCCGGCGATCGTAGTATGGATCTCGGCAAAGAGATCGTCGAGGCCAAGTGTGGACTGGGTCGCCTCGGAGATGCGATAGATAGCCGCCTGCACTCGATCAGCTCTAAGGTACTCGTGTCCGGAGAGGTCACGCACGACCCAGAGCAGGCCACGGTTGGACAGGAGGTGGGCCGTGACGTTGGCTGGAATCAGGCTGCCATCCTGGCGGCGGATGCTCCGCTCGCCTGCCTCTATCCATTCGCGCAAGACGGTGACTGTGGGAACGGAGCCCGCGGCAGGCTGTTCCGAAAGGAGTAGATCGGCGGCAGCCATGCCGAGGAGCTCGTCACGGGAGTAGCCGACAAGCCTGGCCCCTTGCCTGTTGACGGCAACCAACCGCCCCTGTGGGTTGGTGATAAACATGCCATCGACGGCTTCCTCGAATAGGACTTGATAGAGTTCCTCCGGGCCGGCCAAGAACCGGAACGCGCTGGTCGCGTCTTGCAGCTTGTCGTCGCTCATGACGCTTGCTCTTTCTCGCTATATAACGTCCTGGATTGTGCACGCATTGTAACATAGTTTCGCCGAAGCACCAATCCCGGCATGAGATCGGTGCTTGCCGTCGAGTTGAGATGGTCAGGATTGGGCATAGCGGAGTGCTTGGGCGGAGGGCTGACGGTGGGCCCAGCGTTCACCGCCGTCGACGACGAGGAGCTCGCCGGTGACATAGTCGTGCCGGAGGAGAAAGAGGACGGCGTCGACGACGTGCTCGGGGGTCCCCCAGCGGTGGAGGAGTGTGCCCTGCTCACCAATGACTGCCTGGCGCTCCTCGCTCAAGTCAACAGGGGGCAATACGGGGCCGGGTAGTACGGCGTTGACGCGCACGTGGGGCGCCAGGTCGACGGCCAGGGAGCGGGTGAGTGCCCACAGGGCGGCCTTGCCGACGCCGTGGGCCAGGTAGCGCGGCCATGGGTCGAGCACGCCCCTGTCGACGATGGAGATGATGGCACCCTCGCCACACTCCATCATGCCGGGCGCGAGCTCACGGGCAAGGAGAAAGAAGGCGTCGACGAGCACACTCATCACGTGGCGCCAGGTGGCCAGCTCGGTGGCAAACAAGCCACCCTGGACAAAGGGGGAGGCGGCATGGACGAGGATGTCAACCCGGCCCAAGGCGTCGAGGCCGGCCCTGGCGAGGGCCACAGTAGCTTCAGGGTCGGCCAGGTCGGCCTGGACCGGGAGTGCTTGAACGCCGAACTGGCGGGCGAGGCTGGCTGTCTCACCGGCGGCGGCAAAGGAGCGGTGGTAGTGGACGATGACGTGGGCTCCGGCCGCCGCAAGGCCGAGCGTCAGGGCGCGGCCGACGCGCGCACCTCCGCCGGTGATGAGCGCGACTTGGTCGTGCAAGTTCATCGGGAACCTCCTGGGGAGGGTTGGGATGGGCAGGCTGGTAGATAGGGGTGCGCGAGTCTATCTCCAGGGGGCTTGGTCGGAGACCGGCCCCAGCAAAAGAGGTGTATCAGTCTAGCCATCAAGGTGCGGGGCCGAGGCGGTGGATGCGGCACAACCATCAGGGGGGGGAGACAGGGTAAAGTAGAAGGTGGTGCCAACACCTGGCTGGCTCTCGACCCAGATGTGGCCGCCGTGGGCACGAACCAGCTCGCGGGCAATGGCCAGGCCGAGGCCGCTGCCACGGCCGCCGCTGCGGGTGTGTGCCCCGCCGCGCCAGAAGCGATCAAAGACGTGGGGCAGGTCCTCAGCAGGGATGCCAGGGCCCTGGTCGGCGACAGACAACTGGACCGCGCCAGGGATAGGGGCGGCAGAGACGACAATCGGGCTGCTACCCGGCGCGTGGCGCAGCGCATTGGAGAGCAGGTTGGCGAGGATCTGGCGCACACGCTGCCTGTCGGCATCGACGGGGGGTAAAGCGGGCGACAGGTCGAGGATGATCTGCCGGCTCTGTGCCTCGGCAGCGCCATGAAAGCCCGCCACTACGTCGCGAGCGCAGCCGGCAAGGTCGACACACTCGCGCTCGAGGCGCAGGTAGCCTGCCTCGGCCTCCGCCAGCGCCTGGAGATCGTCGACCAGTCGCGCCAGGAGGAGTGTCTCTTCTTGCAGAGAAGCCAGGTTTTCGGCGGTAGGCTGGTACACGCCGTCGAGCAGCGCCTCGAGGTCGCTGCGAATGACGCTTAACGGCGTGCGGAGCTCGTGGGCAATGTCGGCCATCAAGTGGCGGCGCAGTGTTTCCTGGTGGGCCAGCGAACGCGCCATCTGGTTAAAGGCGCGGCTCAGCTCGCCGATCTCGCCCGCGGCTTCTACGGCAACCTGCGGGATGGCGCCGGTGGGGCGCGGTTCGCTCCTCGCACGGTCGAGCTGGTGCACGGCGTCGGTGAGTGCGCGCAGGGGGGCTGTGATCTGGCGGGCGAGGAGAAACCCGAGCACCAGGGCAAGACCGCCCGCGGCCAAACCAGCCCACAGCAGGCCGCGATTGACCTGGGCCAGGAACCTGGATTCGAGAGAGGGGTGCACGTCCTGGGGAGTGGTTACGAGGAGTGTGCCGACGTGTTGGCCGTTGACCTCGATCGGCGCCCCGAGCGCCAGCTCTGGACCGGTGATGCGTTCCCCCTGCAGCGCGCCGGCCGAGTCGGCAATCACCTCGCCGGTGGGGGAGGTGAGGAGCAGCCGGTCGGAGGTTTCCCCGCCGATCTCGCCCGCACGCTGCCCACGCCCCTGTCCATGGCCGGCGGGGGCGGTGTTGAGGGTGTCGAGGTAGGCGGCGACGCCGTCCCAACTCCCGGCACGGGCATAGTAGTCGGCCAGAAGCGGTGCCAGCCGCTCGGCACGGGCCGTGCGGCCCTGGCTGACGTACACCTCGAACTGGCGGGTGGTGGCCCGATTGGCGAGCAGTGCCACCAGGCCCACTGCCGCCAGGGCGACGATCAAAAAGCCTGCCGCCACCCGAACCCAGAGGCTACTAACCAGCCGCATCATCCTCCAACGACGTATAGATCTCGACTGTGTGCCCGGCACAGTCGTGCAGGCCGGCCACACGGTAGCCCCACACGGTGTTGTGCGGCTCGCTGTCAAAAGGGACGCCCTGGCCAGCCAGATCCTCATAGAAGGCGTCGACGTCTGGCACTTCAAAGTGGAGCTGGACCCACCCGGGGTCGGACAGGGGCTCACCGGCGTGCAGGGCCAGGCGCGCTCCGCCCTGCCCTTTGAGCATGCAATAGTCGCGCGATTGCCACGAGACTGCCAGCCCGATGTTCTCCACGTACCAGTCGCGGATGTCGGGAAGTTGATCCGATGCGACGTAGAGGGTGACGTATCCAAGCTTGACCATGTTCAACCGTCCTGTTCTGCGAATTTGTATCCCACGCCGTACACAGTCAGCACATAGCGGGGTTGTTTGGGGTCAGGCTCGATCTTTTGCCTGAGGTTTTTGACGTGCGCGTCCACGGTGCGCTCGTAGCCCTCGTACGTATAGCCCTGCACGCGCTCCAACAGCTCCAGCCGGGTAAAGACGCGCCCGGGGTGGCGGGCGAGGACGGCGAGCAGGTCGAACTCGGTAGGGGTGAGATCCACCTGCCGGCCGGCGACTGTCACCAGGCGGCGTTCAAAGTCGATCTCGATCTGGCCTGCGACGAGGGCCGGCTCGGTCCTGTCACGCTCTCCCCCCACGCGGCGGAGCACGGCGCGGACGCGGGCCACCAGCTCGCGCGGGCTAAAGGGTTTGGTAACATAATCGTCGGCGCCCAGCTCGAGGCCAACGAGTTTGTCGGTCTCGTCGACGCGCGCGGTGAGCATGATGAGGGGTACGTCGGATTCGCGGCGCATGGTACGCGCGACGTCGAGGCCGTCCATGCCGGGGAGGCCGAGGTCGAGCACGACCAGGGCGGGGCGGTCGCGGCGAAACGCGGCGAGGGCGGTGGGCCCATCCTGGACGGTGACCACGCGAAAGCCCGCGTCCTCGAGGTACGCACGCACCGTCCTGGCGATTTTCGGTTCGTCGTCTATGACCAGGATCGTCTCGCCGCTCAAGCCACCTCCCAGTAGCGTTAAGACAAGAGTGAGTGCGACGCGACGCGGCCGTCACGCACACCCGGCCGTATTCTACCACGGGCGGGGCCAGGGGGCAAACTGTGTGGGGGGGGCTGCTATTCTGCGCCGTACCACCAGGCGCCGTCGGTGGTGCCGAGCCAAAGTAACCTGTCGGGCGTGCAAGCGGGCGATGGGATGGCGATGGCCCGGATGGCAGGATTGGTGTCGATCTGGGTCCAGAGCGGCTCCCACACGCCAGCGAGGGAGCGGCGCCACAGGCCGTCGCCGTTCTGGCCGTCGGTGCCAAGGTATGCGGTGCCGGCGGCGTCGACGGCGACGCTGTAGGCGACGCGATCGGGGCCCCACTCGTTCACCCACTGTGCGGTGCCCGTGTCCCAACGGTAGAGGCCGTGCTGCTCGGTGGCGGCATACAAGGTGCCGGGTGTGGCGGGCTGCACCGCCAGGTTGTAGATGTTCAAGGGATCCACAAGGCCCGCATTGATCGCCGACCACGATGCCGCGCTGTTTTCACTCTCGAACACGCCGTTGCCCCACGTTCCGGCATAGAGGGTCTCCGGATCGGTGGGGTCAGTGGCCAGTGTATAGACGAGGGCAGTGGATGGCATGCCGTCGCTGCTCGATGCCCAGGTCGCACCGGCATCTTCACTCTTGAAGACCCCGGCTTCGGACGTGCCCAGATAGACCACTCCGCCGGCATCCGCAGTCACCGCGTACAGGTAAAGGTCGGACAGGCCGCTGTTGGTGGCAGACCAAGAGGCCCCGGCGTCGGTGGATTTCCAGACACCGCTGCCCCAGGTCGTCGCATACACCACCTGGCACGCGCTGTCAGGGGCGATGGCGACGCTGCGCACGAGCTCGCCGGGGATGCCGGCCTGAGTCCACGTCGTGCCGCCGTCCTCGCTCTTCCAAACACCGTACTGGTTGGTGCCAGCGTACAGGATCTGGGAGATGGTCGGGCAGGCGGCGATGCTGTAAACCGTAGTCTCGGGCAGTAGCCCCAGCCCGCGGTGCCATGACGGGACTGCTACTTCCGCGCGCAGCCCCAGGGGTTCGGCGTGGTAGCCATCGTATACCTGGGCAGTGTTGAGGATCATGCCCAAGGCATCGGGATTCACCCTCACTGAGAATTGGCACTGGGCGGAACTGCCGGGTGCCAGTGTACCGCTCCATTCGATGCGATTTCCGCCAGCGCTGTGGGTACAGGGTGCTGTCACTGAATCGAACGACGTTTGGATAGGGATAGGATCATAGAATGCAAAGCTCGTATGTGCGGTGCCGCTGTTCATCAGCACAATTGTATAGTCGACTGCCTGGCCCGGCTCGACAAGCACCTGTTGGGCTACCTTGGTCGAGTCGCTCAAGTCAGGGGCTGGCAGGCTATGGGACTTGAGGACCACTGGGAGATACACAGTGCAGGTTCTGACGACCATCGCCGCGTCCCCGTCACCGCCCGAGCGTGGTTCCTCGTTTCCGACTGCGTCGGTGGCGATGGTTTCAAAGTAATAAACACCCGCGCCGTGTATCAGTTGGAATTGAAACCTGCCTGTCACAGGGTTACCAGAAAAGTCACTCGCCGACAACTCACTCTGCTGCCATGAACCGCTAGAGATCCGATACCAAAGGGCGATGCTATCGACGCCACTAAGCGCATCGGCGGCTGTCCAGCCCATGTCGAGCAGGGCACCGGCACAAGCTGCTGCCGGCAATTCCACCAGGGTCGAATTTGGGGGCGTGCTGTCAACCAGGATGGGCGCTGTAGGGCCTGTGGTGCTGGTGTTGGATTCCCAGGTGACCGTGACCAGGTTCGAATAGATCCCTTCTATAACGGCAGCGGCGGCCTGAAAAGTCCGCGTCCATTCGTCGCCGACAGTCTGGTTGGTCCACTGCCAGCTCGATGGATAGAACCCCGAAGGCAGATTATCCATGATGTCGACACCTGCCGCAGTGCCAGTGCCCTCGTTCGAGACCACGATGGTGTACTCGATGATATCACCGGGGCGGACGGCAAGGGGCGTTACAGATTTGCTCACCACGAGTTCCGGAGTCCCTGGACTGGCGGTTACCCATGTTGTTTCAGTGACACTAGCTCTCTCACCGTCATCGTCGCTGATCCAGGCGTTGTTGGTCAACAGGGTGCCGCTGAGGAGGGGCGAGTTGACCAGGACGGCCATGGATACCTGGCCGCTGCCGGGAGGGAGGGTGCCCAGGGTCCAGGTGACCACGCTGCCATTCGCGGCGCAGGCAGGCTCGCAGCTCTGAAAGGTCGTGTGCAGCGGCACGGCATCGGTGATGACTACGTTTGGTGCGGGCTCATTGCCCGTGACGGTGTAAAAGATGGTGTAGCTCAACGGCCCGCCCGCTTGCACCTGATCCGAGCTGCCGAGTTTCGCCAGAGAGAGCGCGTGGCTGCTGTTGACAGTGATGGGCGGGTTGTCCGCATCGTTACTTGTCCACCCTTCCGTACCACGTGCCACGGTCGGCAGGACGAGGAGCAGGGCAGCAAGCAGACCCAACGCCACAGTGACAGCAACCAAGCCGGCACGCTCGCCGAACGAATTGGCAGATTGCATTACTTCTCACCTCCTAAAGAAACCTGACCGATGGGTCGACTCCTGGAAGACGATCCCCTTCCTTGTCTTTTGCATCCCATTTTGTGAGAAGGTGGCGGGGTTCAGGGAATAGGCGTGCGTGTGGGGTTTTGCGTTGGTGCCACAGGCGGAGGCTCTGTTGGCTCGGGCCCTGGTCCTGGCTCGGATGGTGCCGTGTAGTAGAATATGCGTTTCACGCTCCATTCACCGACGACTTGAGGCGAGCCGGTGCCCGGCGACTGGCGCACGACTACCACGGCCCAATAGTAGCTTGTATTGGGGCCGTGCTCGAGGATCGTGTGCAAGCTGCCTACATCGATCGTCAATCTTGTGTCTTTCGTCGGCGGCGCAGCACCCCTGCCTGCCGTACGCGCATCGAGCTCTGATTGTGACCAGAAACGCAGGTCAAAGTAATCGTTGGCAGCAAGGGCTCCCTGGCTCCATTGCCAGACGAAGGTGACGACGCCTTGCAGCGTAGCTGCGTCAAAGGGCTCACGCAGCGTGGGGGCTGGATACGATGCCACCGGCGCCGGTGTCATTGTGGGCTGCTGGCGAGTGGCTGTTGATCTGGGACTGGATTGCGGCGACGAGGCGATCGTAGGCGTCGCAGTGGCTGTTGGCCTCGCTATCGGCGTGTCAGTCGGCGGTGGGGTGACCATCCGTGTTGGCGTACTTGTAGCCGGGGCCAATGGCTCGGCGGTGGGTGGAATCGTTCTGGTAACAGATGGAGTCGCAGCCGGCAGATGGAGCGTGACTGTGGCCTGTGGGATGTGGACGACCTGAACAGATGCGGTAGGCGAGGTGCGGGCGCCTGGATCGCCAGAGCGGCCTGCTACGAACCAGAGTACCAGGAACAGAATCAATAACGCTGCCGCGGCACCGCCCAGTCCCCACAACAGTGCGCCTGATGGGAGAGAGGCAGCGCGTTGGTTGTGTGCAGCATGGGAGCCCGCTCGTGGGCCGGGTGCGGCAGGGCGAGCCTGTGCTGCGCTGCCGGTCTTTTGCAGAGCGCGGCTCATGTGCACAGCCGAGGCCCACCGCTCCTCCTTCTGGAGCGCCAGAGCCTTGCCGATGAGCCCGTCGAGACGGGGCAGGGCGCGCAGGCGCGGATTCTGGTCACACACGGAAGGCAGGCGGGCCCCCGCGGCGCGGGCGATGGCGTCCGTCGGCTCGATGGCGGTGAGCAGGTAGTAGAGGGTGGCGCCCACGCCATAGACGTCGGTGCGGGCGTCGGTCTCGCCGCGCGCGGCGTATTGCTCCAGTGGGGCGTAGCCGGGCGTGAGCGCGCGGGCGCCGGTGACGGTGTGGCGCCCGGGGTGGTACTCTTTGGCGATCCCAAAGTCGACGAGAAAGGCCTGGCCGGCGGGGGTGATCTTGACGTTGGCCGGCTTGACGTCGCGGTGGATGACGGGTGGCTGCTGGGTGTGCAGGTACTCGAGGGCATCGAGGACCTGGACCATCCAGGTCAGCGCCTGGTCGGGTGGGGCGGGGCCGTGGCTGCGGACCAGCACGTCAAGGTTGTCCCCCTCGACATAATCCATGACGAGGTAGTAGCGCCCGGTCTGGGCAAAATAGTCGGTGACGCGCGGCAGGTGGGGATGGTGGAGGCGCGCCAGGAGGCGCGCCTCGCGGGCGAACTGCTGCTGGGCCTGGGGCGACACGTCGAGCGTCTCCTTGACGGCGCACGGCCGGTCGAGGCGCTGGTCGTGCGCCAGGTAGACGGCGCCCATGCCGCCCTGGCCGAGCAGGCGCACGATCTGGTAGCGGTCTTGCAGGATGCTGCCTGCGGGCAACAGGCCTGGGTTCATGCGCGCATCTCCATGGTTTCTACTCCCCGCCGTACCACCAGGCGCCGTCGGCAGTGCCGAGCCAGAGTAACCTGTCGGGCGTGCAAGCGGGCGATGGGATGGCGATGGCCCGGATGGTTAGGTTTGTGCCGGGCTGGGTGGGCATTAGCTGCCAGGCGCCGCCGATGATCTTTCGCCAGATGCCGCCCTTGTCGCCGTCTGTGCCGAGGTAGGCAACACTTTCCTGATCGACGGCTACAGTATAGGCGATACTGCCACTGTTTCCTCCGTCTCCCCCTCCCCATTCGTTCACCCATGCATCGGCCTCCCAACGGTAGACCCCGTGTTGCTCGGTGGCGGCATACATTATAGTGGGGTCGGTGGGATGAATCGCCAGGGCGGTGATGTTCCTGGGCTCGGCGAGGCCGGCGTTTAGCGGCGACCAGGATGTTTCGCCATTTTCGATCTTGTACACCCCTCCCCACGTTCCGGCATAGAGGGTGGGTGGATCGGACGCGGAGTAGGCCAATGCATAGACCAGAGCATTTTGAGGCAGGCCATCGTTTATGGGCGTCCAGCTCGCGCCGCCATCTTGGCTCTTGTAGACCCCGGCAGAAGACGTTCCTGCGTACACTGTGGTCGCATTGACGCTGACCACAGAGTAGAGGTAAAGGTCGCCGAGATCGTTGTTGACTGGAGACCACTCTTCGTTGGCATATTTCCAGACACCACTACCCCACGTCGTGGCATAGATGATCCCACAGTCGCTGTTGGGCGCGACAGACACACTGCGCACGATGTCTTCTACCAGCCCGAGCTGATCCCACGAGGCGCCACCGTCCTCGCTCTTCCAAACACCATGGTTCCTAGTGCCTGCGTATAGGGTGTCACAGCCAGGGCATGGAACGATGCTATAGATAGTAGTACCTGGCGGGAATCCCTGACCTGGATGCCACGACAGGATGTCGACTGTGGCGGTCAGCGGCACTGATTCGGCATGGTAGCCGTCGGTCAGCACGGCGGTGTTCAGGATCGTGCCCGCGGCATCGGGCTCAACGCGCACTGAGAATTGGCATTGGCCGGAACTGCCGGGCGCAAGTGTGCCGCTCCAATCGACACTGTTGGAGCCGGGGCTGCACGGCGCATCCACGGCGACCAGCGTGGTCTGGTCCGGGATGCGATCCCGGAGTGTAAAGTCGGCTGCCACCTGTCCACTGTTGTGCAACTCGATGGTGTATACGATCACGTCCCCAGGATCGACGAATGCCCTGTCTGCCGTCTTGGTCGAGTCGCTCAGATTGGGTGACGGCGGGACATAGGCCCTGAGCACGACGGGGAGGTAGACGAGGTATGCTGTTACTTCTGTTTCTGTGGCCCCATCACCACCTACGCGCGGTTCCTGGTTGCTGGCTATATCGGTCGCCACAGTCTCGAAATAGTAGATCACCCGAGTTTGCGTCGGGATAAACTTGAAAGTGCCAGTCACCGGGCTGCCGGCGAGATGATCCGCCGATAGCCCACTCTGTTGCCATGTGCCATTTTTGCCGCGACGAACCCAGAGAACGACGCTGTCGACGCCACTCAATGTATCGGTGGCCGTCCAGGTGACGTCAATCGTGGTGTGTGGAGGAACTGTCGCCGGTGATTGTGCCGTGGACTCGGGGATCTGCGGGTCGTACAAGGTCTGGTGCTCGCTGTCGCCCTGTGGTTGTGGCTCCGCGTTGCCGAGCTGATCCGTGGCAACAGTCTGAAAGTGAAAGGTGCCCGAGAGCGTGGACGGCGGAACGAAGCCAAATGTACCGCTGATCGTCGTCTGGCATAAGGTGCTGACCGCCCAATTGGTACCGCCCTCCAGCTTGTACCAGAGGCACGTCTCGGCCAGTCCAGAGCCCGGTTCCTGGTCACCTGCTTGCCATGTGATCGATATCGGAGAGTGATTGGTGATGTCGGGCAAGGAGAGGATGGTCGACTCGGGCTCTGTGCCGTCGACAATCACGGGAGCTGTGGGGCCTGTTCCTGCCTCGTGCCGCTGGTTCCCGACTTGCCACGTCACGGTTACTACATTGGAGTAGATGCCTTCGCCTTGTGGTGCCGTCGCGTCCAGGGTCTCTGTCCAGACCTCGGCATTGGATAGACTTGGAATAGTCCACATTTGATCTGGTGGCTGAAACCCTGGCGCCAATACATCAAAAACCTCAACGTCCGTGGCCGTCCCACCACCGAGATTGGTCACCGTGATTACGTAGCGCACGCTGCCCAGGGGTAGCACGATGGCCGGCACAACTGTCTTTGTCACTACCAGGTCGGGACTGGCTACGATCGCGGTCACAGTGCTGCTCGCCGTTTCTCCGTCAGCGTCACTAATCTGCGCGGTATTGGTCAGTATCGTGCCATCGGTCAGGGGGGACGTCACCGTCACCGTTAGCACCACTTGGCCGCTGCCAGGTGGGATGGTATGCAGCGTCCAGCTCACGACGCCTCCCTCTTCCCTGCACGGCTCAGGTGAGCAGCTCGCATACGTGGTGTTCTCAGGCACCGGATCGGTGATGATCGCGTTGGGCGCGGCCTCGTTACCGGTGACGGTGTAGATGATGGAGTAGGTCAATACTTCGCCTGCTGCCACCCGATCAGATCTGGCCGATTTGTCGAGGTCGAGTGTGTGATTGCTCTGCACTGTGGTAGTCACCGTGCTGCTGATCGGTTCTGCTTCGTCGTCATCGATGTACGCCGTGTTGGTCAGTACCGTGCCATCGGTCAGCGGTGATGTGACTGTCACCACCAGCGTCACCTGGCCGCTGCCGGGCGGGATGGTATGCAGCGTCCAGCTCACGACGTCCCCCTCTTCCCCGCACGGCTCAGGTGAGCAGCCCACATACGCCGTGTTTGCGGGCACCGGATCGGTGATGACCGCATTGGGCGCGGCCTCATTGCCGGTGACGGTGTAGACGATGGAGTAGGTTAACACCTCGCCCGCGGCCACCCGATCAGAGCTGGCCGATTTGTCGAGGATGAGTGTGTGATTGCTTTGCACTGTGGTAGTCACTGTGCTGCTGATCGGTTCTGCTTCGTCGTCGTCGATGTATGCCGTGTTGGTCAGAACCGTGCCATCGGTCAGCGGTGATGTCACTGTCACCGTCAGCACTACTTGGCCGCTGCCGGGCGGGATGGTATGCAGCGTCCAGCTCACGACGTCGCTGGCCTCTCCGCACGGCTTCGGCCAGCAGTCGGCATATGCCGTGTTCTCGGGCACCGGGTCGGTGATCACGGCGTTGGGTGCGGCCTCGTTGCCGGTGACGGTGTAGACGATGGAGTAGGTAAGTAGAGCCCCCGCCTGCACCGGATCCGGGCTGGCGGTTTTCTTCAGGGTGAAGGCATGCTGGCTTTCGACGGTGGTTGTGATCTCGACCGACTCGGTGAGGGCGTCCTGAGCAGTGATTCCGGCGCAGTTCGTCAACACTGTGCCGTTAGGCAGAGGTGAATTAACCGATACTACCAGTGTGACTTCGTACGTGCCGGGGGTGACGGTGCCGGTATGCCACCACCTGACGAGCCCATCGACTGGCTCACACGGAGCAGGAGTGCATGATTTGAAACTGGTGTTGGCTGGCACGCGATCGGTGATGACGACGCCCTGCGCCGGCTCGTTGCTGATTCCATACTCGATCGTATACGTCAGGATAGCTCCTGCCTGGGCCGGATCTGGGGTGGCGACCTTCGATATGGTGAGAACAGGTGCCAGCACGTATTGTGCCAGTGGACGTGAATTCCTGGCATTGGGCAGTTGCTCTCGACCTTGAACCAACAGCGGGAAGGTGAGCAGCAGTGCCGTGAGCAGCCCGAGCGCTATGGCCACACTGGCGAGTTTTCGATCCTTTTTGAGCCTTTTCCACACATGCATCCTATCCTCCTTGTTTAGATCAGCACCATTGTTTGCTCTCGATCCACTGTGCCAATCATGGGAGTACGGGCTTGGGCGTGTTGGTTGGTGTCGGCGGGGGCTGCTGTGTTCCGTTCCCTGGTTCGGGCGCCGGAGATTGGTCATCCGGCAAACGATAGTAGAACAAGCGAGTTGTACTCTGTTTGCATACGATCTCTGGATCTTTGCCCACGACATGTACGATTACGATCCCCCAGTAGTAGGCATCGGTTTGGTGCCGATATTCAACAATTGTGTGCAGATTGTCGAGATTCACTGTTTGCCGCGTAGCTGTAGAAGGTGGGTTGGCACCTCGACCTGCTTCGCCGCGATCCAGCTCTATCTGAGACCAGAAGCGAAGGTCGTAGAATTGGTTGGACTGAAGCGCGATAGGCTCCCACTCGAATGTTACGATGCCGTTTCGTGAATCTCCTGCTTCCGGCTCCTTTAGTTTAATGGATGGACACTCGGGAGGGCGCGAGGTGCGCGCTGGCGTCGTCGTTGGAGAGCGGGGCTGTGTCGGGGTGGGTGTTCCTCTCGTAGTTGTAGGTGAAGCGGGCGTGGCGGACGGCGGCTGGGCGAGCGTCGACGTGGGCAGGGGCGACCCGGCATCTGACGTGGGTGCAGGGGCTGCCGGCGTATCGCCGGGCGGGACGGGGGTGCTGGTTGGCTCGTCGACCGTCACCGGGCCGGGTGAGTTGGCCAGGGTGCTGGTGGCTGCAACCATGGCCACGGCTGTGGTCGCGGTGGCGTCGGTCCCGGTTCCGCCATCCCCCTTGACCAGGTTAAGCACGATCACGACGGCCAGGGCCACCACGGCCAGTGCGGCTGCGCCCATCCCGGCCAGCGCGAATGGCACGGGCCGGCGCGCCACGGGGGCGGCGGCCGCTGCCCTGGGCTGGACCGGCGAGGCGACGGTGGGGCGTGCTGCCACGATCGCTTTGGGTCCGCTGACGAGGATGATGCTCATGTTGTCGTGGCCACCACGCTCATTCGCCAGGTCGACCATGCGCCGGGCTGCTTCCTCAGGCGGGTGTGCGCGCGCCAGGGCAGCGATCTCTGGATCTTCGAGGTGGCCGGTCACGCCGTCGCTGCATATGAAGAGGATGTCGTGATCGGATATTTCCCCTTCGAACAGGTCCACCTCGACGCTGGGCTTGGAGCCGAGCGCACGGGTGACGACGTTGCGCTGGGGGTGGACACGCGCCTCTTCGGGGGTCAACAGCCCGGCACGCAACTGTTCGCCCACCCACGAGTGGTCTTCGGTGATCTGGCGGATCGCCTTGGGTCCGATCAGGTAGGCGCGGCTGTCGCCGACGCTGGCAATGTACACTTTGCGCCCAAGGATCACGGCCGCGACCATCGTGGTGCCCATGCCCGCATAGGCCGGGTTCGTCTGTGCCTGTTCATAGATCAGGCGGTTGGCGGAGCGGATGGCGTGCACCAGGCCGGTGCCGACGTCGGCAAGGGTGGCGCCATAGTACTGGCTGATGACATGTTTCACCGCCCCCTGGCTGGCGACGTCGCCCGCCTGGTGACCGCCCATGCCGTCGGCGACGATATAGAGCGCGCCCCAGCGCGCCATTTGCTGCGGGTCCTGGGGGATGTAGTAGCTGACATGGTCCTGCTGGACCTGGCGTGAGCGCCCGAGGTCGCTCAAACTGGCGACGGTCAGGTCCAGCGGCGGCATGGCACGCGGGACCGGCGCTTCGGGCGGGCGAGCTGGCGGCTCCGCCCCGCCGGGCCGCCCACTGGGCACAGCATTCTGCGGCGACTGTGGCTGTTGTGCTTCTTTTCGTTTCACGCGCACCCCCTTTG
Source organism: Anaerolineae bacterium (assembly GCA_016929795.1). Next base: position 7,977 of record JAFGIA010000174.1, on the reverse strand, counting down.
TTCCGTTGTGCAGCAGCCCCAACCTGGCTGCGGGTTGTTTCCATTTGAGCAGATCATCTTTTCCTATCCTCAGGCCGGCCCGGTCACGGGCCCGCCGTAGTCGCAATCGGCACGGTGATGGTCATGACTGGCGTCGGCGTGCGGGTGGGCGCCGGCCTGCGGGTGTTGGTCGGTGTTGGTGTCGGTGCCAAGGTGGAAGTTGGGATGGCCGTAGGCGTTGGCGTGCGTGTCAGTGTGGGCACCGGCGTGTCTGTGGGCAAGACAGCGGCCGTGTGCGTTGCGGCTGCGGCGGTGGGCGACCCGCCGGTCGCCGCTCCCCCGGATAAAAAGCCAGGCCACACGATGCGTCCCACGAGCAGGAGCGTGACGAGGATCAATGCCAACACGATCCCGGCGATGGCCAGGCGCGGAGCGCGCCGTATCCAGCTCGTGCTGATCTTCCAGAGGTCGCTCGGCACGCTGCGGACCGTGGAAACAAGGTTGTCGGAGCGGGATAGGAGTGTCAATAACTCGGTCGCGGTGCGCGGACGGTCCGCGGGGGACTTGGCGAGTGCTCTCAGAATCGCGCGCTCCTGACCCCCCGTCAGGCTGCGGTTGTAGGTGCGAGGCGGCACCGGTTTCTCGGTCAGATGCTTGTTCAGAATGACCAGGTCAACCTCGGCCCGGAACGGTTTGCGTCCCGTGACCATCTCGTACAGGATCACGCCCAGTGAATAGATGTCGCTCCACGGCCCCACGCGGCGCGCGCCGTCGGCCTGTTCGGGAGAGGCGTACGACGGGGTGCAGGCGTGGGTGGTGGTGTTGTGTCGCTGCGCAATGCCAAAGTCGGCCAGCATCGCGCGGCCCATGTTCGAGATCAGAATATTCTGTGGCTTGAGGTCGAGGTGAGTGTACCCCAGGTGGTGGACTGTGTCGAGGGCAACGGCGACAGGCATGAGCAGGCGCGCGGCGGCGAAAGGGTTGATGACGCCGCCGCGGCTCCTGGCCCGGCGCATCAGGTGGTCGAGCGAATCCTCTACATATTCGAGTGCGACAAAGAGATAGCCGTCGCCGGTCTGGCCGACTTCGTAGATCTGGCGAATGTTGACGGCGCCGCGCTGGATCAGGTCGGCGGTGAGCAAGGCTTCGGCCTGCAGCTTCTGTCGTGTGGTTTCATCGTGTTGGTAGAGCACTTTGAGCGTGACATAACGTTCGAGCGCCTGCTGCCACGCTTTGTAGACGACAGAATGCTGGCCCCGTCCCAGCTCAGAGATGACCTGGTATTGGCCGAGTTGGCGCCCGATCAACAAATTGGCCACATTTCCTCCCTCTCTCCGTGGCTCCGATCTCTGTCAGTCGCCGCCTGCGAATATCTGCAGTTGGCCATTGTCGCCCACGTGCCAATTGGCGTGCTGCTCCAGTGTGGTCTCGTCCTGGAGCGTGATGATATAATCGTATTCGCCCGGGCGGAAACGGATGGGGCGGTACTGGTTTGCCTCGATGTGCCACTCCCTGTTGCCGATCTCGATCTGGATGTCCTGGCCTGTGCTGTTGACAATCGTCAACTGGGCGGAGCGGGCGCTGTCGTTCACGATCACGAGTGCGACGCAGAGGACGAGCAGGATGAGGGTGATCGAGCCGCCGAGCAGGGCCAGTGCCCGGGAGCGCCTGTCGGTGCGAATGCGCTCGCGCAGCGTCGTGGTAAAGGAGGTGCGCCGTCGTGGAGTGCGAAGTGGCTCGGCGGCTGTGCCGGGTGCGACGACGAATGTGACGCCGGGCCCAAACCGCACGCGGTCACCCGGCGTGAGGGTGCAAGGTGTGCTGGGGCGCAGGCGGTCATCATTGACAAATGTGCCGTTCACGCTGCCGAGGTCAGAGATCTGGCAAAAGGCGTCATCGCAGCGCACCTGGGCGTGCTGCCGGGAGATGCGCTTGTCGGCGATATAGATCGCGTTTTGGGGGCCACGGCCGATGCCCACGATGCCCACCAGAGGATACTCGCTGCCGTCGGGGGAGACGAGCTTGAGCTTGGCCCTGGCCGGCCGCGCATGGGCAACGGATACGCCGTCGATCGCGGCCTGGGTCAACACGGCGGCGAGCTGGCCTGCCGTCTGAAAACGCTGGTCTGCTTGCTTGGCCAGGGCGCGCAGGACGATCTTGTCGACCGTCTCTGGAAGCCCAGGGACAAAGCGTGACAGGGGAGGTGGCTCCTGGTGGACGTGGCTGTAGAGAACCTGGTGCAGTGATGGCCCCTGAAACGGGACTCGCCCGGTGAGCATCTGAAAGAGCACCACGCCCAGGGAATAGATGTCGGAGCGTGGGTCGACAGGCCTGCCCTCGATCTGTTCCGGCGACATGTACTCGGGCGTTCCGATCTGGACGCCTTCGGTGGTGAGCTGCACCCTGTCGGCTGCGGCTTTGACGATGCCAAAGTCCATGAGCGTGACGTGCCCTTCAGGGTCGATCATGACGTTGCTCGGCTTGACATCACGGTGGGTGAGCCCCTGGCTGTGCGCATAGTCCAGGGCGCTGCCGAGTGCGCGCACAATCTCGACGATGCGCTTGAGCGGAAGAGGGCCCTTCCCCTCGAGCTCGTGCTGCAGGGTGTGCCCGCGCAGGTACTCCATCACGATGAAGGGCGTTTCCCCCTCATGCTCGACGTCATAGATCGTCACGATGTTGGGATGCTTGAGTTGTGCCGCCGTCTGGGCCTCGCGCTTGAAGCGCTCGACAAAGTCGCGGTCGACGGCAAGGCGATCGGGAAGGACTTTGAGTGCGACGGTGCGCTGGAGGGCAGGGTTATAGCCCTGGTACACGATGGCCATGCCACCCCGGCCCAGTTCTGACAGGACCTGGTACTTTCCGAGTGTGCTTCCCACCAGGCTCAAGGAGCTATCCTTTCCGTCATTGGCCTGACAAAAGGGCACGGACTGTGGAACGGATGCCGCTCACAGGTGTCCAGCGATGGATGGCAGCACCGGGCACCGTTGGCTGTTCCAGCATGGATTATACCACATCCTGCGTGATAGTACAACGCAGTACCACGTCCCTGACGTGGAGGGTGTATTTCAATGCCCTCGGCAACTTGCTGCCCACGGCGAGAACGGCCCCGGGGACAGGGCCTTGAGCTAATAGGAAATGCACCCGGCATAGAGAATTTGGATGGCAGGGCGGGTTGGAGCCGGAACGTGACCCTCTCACGGCTGGGCACCGGGTGTGCCTGCAGTCAGGACCGGCGGCATCATGGTGGCGAGATCGCTCAGGGTAGGCACGAGTGATGTGGCATTGATCGGTGGAGTAGCGCTCGGTGCTTGTTGGCTCGATGGTGAAGTGGGGATTGCCTCGCCGCCCGAGGTGGGAGATGGTGGGGCTGCTGTCCATGTCGCAGTGGGTGCCTCCCCTTCGCCCACCGGCGTGGCGGCGCCTGTCGCGCCGGGTGTGCTCACAGGCGCAGCGGTCTCGCCCACTTGCTGGCTGGTGGGGGTGGCTGCATCGTCTGTTTCGTTCAAGAGGAGCACGACGAGCACGCCGAGGCCGATGATCAGGATGGCTGCCAGGGCGGCCAGGGCATAGACCCACGGCGTCCTGCCCTTTCGGGCAGGGCCTTCAAACTCGTCCACGTCGATAGGGAATGGGATCGAGGCCACGGGGGCATATTCCAGGTGAAAGACGTCGTGCCCGCCCATGCTGACGGTGCTGCCAGGGCGCAGGGGCATGGCTTGATGTGGCCGCAGCGGGCCGCCGTCGACTGCGGTGCCGTTGGTGCTGCCGAGGTCGACCAGCGCCCAGGTTTGGCCATCGAAGCGGATCTCAGCGTGGTGGCGTGACAACTCGGTGATGTTGAGGACCAGATCGTTGTCGGCGCCACGGCCGATGGTGATCTTGGTGCCACGCAGTGGCACCGATCGCCCGTCTCTCGTGACCAGTTGTAGGTCGTTCACCTTTTTCCCTCCTCACTCACTTGCAGAATGCGCCGCTGAGGGTGGTTTTGCCAACTGTGTGCAAACTCACCAGCAGGGGGCGCGGGGACTGCGCATCGACAGAATTATCCAGTTTCTGACATCGTGCACCGCCGTGCGCGCGGCGCCGGCCGATCAGTCCAACTGGATGGTCAAGAGCGTGTCTCCGATCCTCACCTGTTCGCCACCATGCAGCCGGTAGTGCCCGATGCGCCGGCCGTTGACGTACGTGCCATTGGTGCTGTGGGTATCGACCAGGTACAACCCGTCGCTGCGCCACTCGATGCGCAGATGCTGGCGCGAGACACGGGGGTCTGGAAGCGCGATGGTGCATATATCGCCGCGGCCGATGGCGAGAGTGGGGCGCGCCAGTGAGTAGAAGCTGCCACGCAAAGGACCGTTGTGGATCATGATCCTGGGCGACCGTCTCGCGTCGGGATGGCGGGGCGGGGTAGGCAGGCCGCGCGGCTCGGTGCGCTGAAGCGCGGAGGGGGTCACGCTGCGATAGTGGACGCCCACACCTGCGCTCTGGCGTTTTGAATATGGCATTGGGAGCGGGGTTGGCGAGGCAATCTGCTGGCGTGGCCTCCCGGCGAGCAAGGCGATGATCAACGCGCTGCCGACGAGTGCCACCGACAATACGATGACCAAGAGCACAATGGCTATCATCTCTGTACCCGCCATCGTTCCTCCTTTAGCGCTGCATCTGCCCACAGTATGGGCAGTAGCTCTGATCGTAGGCCAACGCCGACCCACAGCTCCAGCACAGCTTTTGGTCGGCTGGATGCTCCTGTCTCGGGGTGGCACCCGATTCAGGGCGTGTTTGCCAATCTATGCCGGCCGGGCCGGCCTCGGGTAGATCCTGGCCCAAGTTCAGGTAGACGGCGCAGACACTGGCCAGATAAAACAACTGTGGCACCGTCACCGCCAGCATGATGAGTGCCGACGAGGCAAGTGCAAAGAGGATCTGGGCGATCCGATAGCTGGCCGGCGGCGCGTAGCCAAAGAGGCCGAGGTTGTCCAATAGGAGGCCAGACGCGATATCGTTGGGATTGAGAGACAGCCCGACAAACACGCTCACGAACTTGGCAGGTTCCATGCCCATCTCGGCGAGCAGGGCGGTGGCCGAAGATGCGGTGAATATGAGGTAGAACGCGACGAGGAACAAAAAGAGGGAGACGAGGGCGGCGACGAGCGTGTAGCCGATCAGGCGTGCAGGCGTGTGGCGCACAAAGCCCAGTACTCGCCGGAGCGTATCGGCAATGCTCCCGCCACGATCGGCGATGATAGGAAAGGTGAGCGTTGTGCCGAACATGGCGACGACGAGGAGCCCCAGGTTGAGCAGGACGAGTGGCAGGAAGGCGAGAGCAACGACGATCTCGCCAATGGCTTCGATCCTGCCGATGAGCAGGAGGATGCCCTCGATGACGACGACAAGCACGATGCCCATCAGGAGGAGTAGAGGGGAGAGGAGAAAGGTGAGCAGGTTCTGCACTGTGTAGCGCAGGGCGGCACGCACGTCTATGCGCTGTGCCTGGCCGAGCTCCACGAGGACCAGGCGGGAGATGGTCCCGGCTGTGAGGGTATAGATCAGCCATACGCACCCGATGCCGACGAGGCCCATCCCGATTTCGAGTGCCGCGCTCACTTCTCCTGCTTCGCGCAGGACCCAGAGAAAGAAGGCGCTGACGACCATGGACAGGAGGAGGCCGGCGAACGCCACGCCCAGTTTGCGTGGGTGGAGGGCGACGTCGAATGCCTGAAAAAAAAGGTCCAATCCGCCGCTGTGCGCTGCCTGGGGGCTTTCAGGGTATCCGACCGCGGGTGAGACAGGGGCGGCTCCGGGTGCTGCCTGGGGCGCGGGTGCCTGGCCTGGCACCAGGGTGACGGATAGATTGGGGCCAAAGCGAATCTGCATACCAGGCAGCACCATCGTGGCTTGGCCCGGGGCGAGCTGTTGGCCCTCGACAAAGGTGCCGTTGGTGCTGCCCAGGTCGACCAGGAAACATTGCTGCCCATTCCACTGCAGCTCGGCGTGGTGCCTGGACATGGCACCGTCGTCGAGGGGGATGTCGCTGTCGAGCGACCGGCCCACGATGCTACGTCCTACCTTGACTATATAACGCCGGCCGTCGGCTGTCACAAGCTCCATAGCAACCTTCCTCTAGAATAGCTGGCTGAACATAAAGTCCGCCTCGCCAAAACGCACCTGATCGCCACTTTGCAGCTTGCGCGGCTCCAGCACCCGCTCATCATTGACAAAGGTCCCGTTCGAGCTTCCGACGTCAAAGATGAGATAGCTGTCTCCCTCGATTTTGATCCACGCGTGCTGACGCGAGATCGTGGGGTGATCGAGCACGATCTGATTGGTGCGCGCCCGGCCCACATTTGTGGTGCCCGTCAGGTCGTACTTGATCTCGGGCCGCTGCCTGTCGACGAGCACGGCCATGTGTTGTGGCTTTTTCTGGATGAGCAGCGTGTTGCCGGCAGTTGGGATGCCGGGTGAGGCTGGCGCGTCAACTGGTGTGCCGATGGGGGGACCGCCCCAGGCCGTTGGCTCGATCCGCCCGGTGCCGAGGACGGGGGTACCGACGGCAGGAGGGCCGGCGTCGGTTGGCGCCGGTACCCACGACTGTCTGTATGCAACTGGCTCGCCGAGTGAATCGAATGGCTCGAACTCGCCCGTCGAGCCTGGTCCAAGGGAGGCTCGGGTTCGACCGCGGACGAGCACGACGATGAGGGTGATGAGCAGTGCCAGGAAGAGCAGCAGGCCGAGGCCGATGATGCCTGCCAGCAGTGGCTCTTCCTTCAGGGTGTCGAGGAATGGCTGGTACCAGGCCTCTTCTTGCTCCACGACGAGCGGCGGGGTCTCGGGTGTGGGTGAGCCAGATTCTCCTGGCTCACTGCTGCCCTCTTCTGTGCCGGGAGAGATCGGCGACTCGGGGCCGACCTCTACTTCTACCCCCGGAAACGAGAATTTTCTCTCATCGAATCCCTGGCCCTGTGGGATCTGGACGCGCACGGCCAGGCTGTGGTATTGGTTGTCTTGATCGAGGCGGGAGTCATAGGTGAGGACATACTGTTGCTTGAGCTGGCTCACGACGTTTTGGAACAACGGGGTGAGTTCTTCGGGCTGGGGTGTTTCCTGATAGACGCCCCCTGTACGCTCGGTCACGCGCCGCAAATAGTTGGCATTCAGCTTGCCGCCGAGGCCTTCCAGGCCGACGGTAAAGATCGGGATGTTGTAGCGGTTCGCTTCGTTGATCGGGTCATCGGGTGTGGAGAGGCTGCCTTTATCGGCCACGGCAACCCCATCTTTGTTGTCGCGCTCGTCGCGGCCGTCGGTGAGCACGACCAGCGCACGCTTGCCGGCAGGCTCGCTGGAGATCATCTTGACGCCTTTATAGATGGCATCGTAGAGGGGGGTGTCCCATCCGATCTTGGCTTCGAGAAAGTTCACGACGTTGCGCAGTGCATTCTTGTCGGTGGTGAAGCCGATCTCTTTGCCTTCGGCCAGGTTGTCGACGTCGAGATCCACATTGTCGGCGAAGGCGATGATCGCGCCACGGTCGCTGGGTGACAGTTGATCGATGAGGGCATTGGCGGCGCGGATCGCCTCTCTGATCGGCGTACCTTTCATGCTGCCGCTGACGTCGATCACGAGGACGATCGAGATGGTCGCATCGGCGTTCACCTGAGTGACGACTTGAGAGGGTGGAAAAGAGGAGTGCCCATCTTCGACCAATTCGAACTGCCCGACGTCGAGGCCCTGGATCGGCACGCCGTTGGCGTTTCGTACCGTGACCAGTGCTTTGGCGGTCGGAAACTCATCCAGGCGGACCTCGTCAAGTGAGACGTTCACTGCCCCCTGCGCGCCGGCAGGCAGCCCGCCAGCAAGCAGCATTACCAACCCCAGCAGGATCAAACCGCGCGTGGCTTTCATCGTCTCTCAGTCCTTCCAGTCGCCCGCGATCGTTCTTTCGCTACAGGCGCTTGAATGCGAGCGTTGTCTCTCCTATGAGCAAATAGTCCCCATCCT
>JAFGIA010000173.1 GCA_016929795.1 Anaerolineae bacterium | reverse complement strand
CAGGCCCATAGCCAGGATGAACGACCTTGTCCCCGACAGAATACATGGTTGATCCTTTCGCGCATACGTGCCGGAGAACCAGAAATGGCGCCGGGATAATGTCCAGGCATGGCCACCAATTTGACCATGAATCTCTTCACAGCGAATGATTGAGCTGCAACTTATTGCTCGTTCCCAGTTTTTTTTCGAAAACGGTACGTGATCCTGCCGCGTTCGAGATCGTAAGGTGACAGTTCGACCAACACGCGGTCGCCCAGGAGCACCCGGATATAGTAACGGCGCATCTTGCCCGATAGGTAGGCCAGCACCTTGTGCCCGTTGTCGAGCTCTACTTGAAACTGTGTGCCGGGTAGACAATCGACGATCGTCCCCTCCATCTCGATCTTGTCTTTACTTTCCTTGGTCAAAAACGCCTCCTTACCCTGGCTTTTTCAATATCATATTCTCTTCCACTTTGACTGAACTTGCCTTTTCAAGGCACGGCTCCCCTATCTGCACGTGACCGACAGAAAAGCCGTGCCTCGAGTATCCCAGTAACGAATCTACAATCTCCCGTTACCTCTGCCGCGCTTCGCGCTGTCTCTGGCGCCTGCGCGCGCGGCGAATCGCGCGTTGTTTCTGGATGCGGCGCATCTCGCTGGGCGAAATATACCAGCGCTTGCGCCTGGCTTCGCTCAGGATCCGCTCCTGCATCACTTCCTTGCGAAATCGCTTGAGCAGGCTCTCTTGGGACTCGCCATCCCTAAGAGTGACTGTCGCCAATCCACTCACCCCCTTCCTGCACGACAAATCGAATGTGACGTGCAAAACCCGGTGGGTGCGGGTTGCCCTGAATGGCCACCGGGTTTGTAAAACTGTGTGCCACGCTATGGTTCTTCGTAACCCGCCCGCGCCGCGCTACACCCTTTTTGCCGGCAGCAGACACCATAACATTATAGCAGATTTTTTGGTGCGCGTCAAAGCAGGGAGTGAAGCAGGCCCTCCAACTCGATGCCCTCGTCGCCGCGTGCAGCCAGGCGGACGGGTTGGGTGTGGATTGGGGCAGAAGGGGGCCTGAGGTAGCGCCTAACTCTCGGTCAGGTAAGCCACGGTAACGCCCGAGCCGCCCTCGCCTTCGGCGCCGGGGCGCTGCGACTTGACGAGGGGGTGCTTGCGCAGTTGCTCGCGCACCGCCTGGCGCAGCGCGCCCGTGCCCTTGCCGTGTACGATGCGTACGAAGGGCATCCCTGCCAGAAAGGCGTCGTCCAGGTACTTGTCGAGACGGGGCACTACTTCCTCAACGCGCTGGCCGCGCAGGTCGATCTCCACCCTGGCTCTGGGCTGGGCGCTGACCGTCACGCCCGTCTCGATCACCAGCGCCTCGCGCTCCTCGGCCTTGGCCTGGCGCCGCGATCTGCGCTCCAACTCGTCCTTTTCGACCCGGACGCCGAACCGCCCCACCTGGATCTCAATCGTGTTGCCCTCGATGCCTGTTACCTGTCCCGTCATGTTAAGGCCACGCACCCACACACTGTCGCCCACCTCTACCTCGCCGGGAAGCGCGGCATCCTCGAACTCTCCTTCCGCGCTCGGCCTTGACGCCCGCTCTGTCCTGATCGCTTTTTCCTGCTCTGCCAGCCGCGCCCGGGCCTGGGCCAGCCACTCCTCCCCCAGGCTCGCCATATCCTTCTGGCCTTCCATCTCTGAGCGCAGCACTTCGATCTGATCACGCGTCTCGTCCAAAAGCCGGCGCGCCTCGGCGCGGGCCTCGCCCAGGATCGACGCCCGCTCGGCGTCGATGGCGGCCAGGCGGACGGCCAGGCGGTGCTCCTGCTCGGCGACTTCTCTGCGAGTCAGCAACGCTTCGTCGCGTGCTGCCGCCGTCTCTCTATGTGCTTCCTGGATCTCGCCCAGCAAGGTATCCGCTTCCAGCTCTTCGGGTGAGACGAGTGCACGGGCGGCCTGGACGATCCCGTGTGGCAGCCCCAGGCGCTCGGCGATGGCAAAGGCGTTGCTCCGGCCGGGCAGGCCGATCTGCATGCGGTACGTCGGTGACAGCGTCTGGATGTCAAATTCGACGCTGGCGTTTTCCACGCCAGGCGTCGTCTGGGCATACATCTTGAGCTCTGAATAGTGGGTGGCGACGAGCGTCGTCACCTGCCTCCCCAGCAGGTGTGTCAGAATGGCGCGCGCCAGGGCCGAGCCCTCCACCGGGTCGGTGCCCGCCCCCAGTTCGTCGAGCAGCACCAGACAGCGCTCATTTACCTCTTCCAGGATGGTGATAATGTTGGTCAGGTGCGACGAAAAGGTGGATAACGATTGCTCGATCGACTGCTCGTCGCCAATGTCGGCGTACAGCCCCTCAAACACTGACATCTCGGAGCCGTCTGCCACGGGTAGGTGCAGGCCCGATTGGGCCATGGCCGCCATCAATCCCACCGTCTTGAGCGATACAGTCTTGCCGCCCGTGTTCGGTCCCGTGATCACCAGGGCGCGGATGCCCTCGCGCAGATAGACGTCGATCGGCACCACCAGGTCGGGGTCGAGCACCGGGTGCCGTGCCTGTCGCAGGTCGAGCGTGGCCGTGTCGTAGCGCGACCTGTAGGGCACCATAGTCGGTGCTGTTGCGTCGATGGCGTTGGCATAGCGCCCCCGTGCCACGATCACGTCCAGCTCCGCCAGCGCTTCTACCGTCCAGATGAGCTCGTCGGCGTTGGTCGCGACCTGGGCTGACAGAGCGGCCAGGATGCGCTCCACTTCTTTCTGCTCTTCGATCTGGAGCTCGCGCCAGCGGTTGCCGAGATCGACGACTGCGAGCGGCTCGATAAAGATCGTGGCCCCGCTGGCCGAGGTGTCGTGCACGATGCCAGGGATGCGGCCCTTGAATTCGGCCTTGATGGGGATGACGTAGCGGCCGCCACGCTGGGTGACGAGCGCTTCCTGTAGAAATGTCCCATAGCGCGAGCTGGCCACCATGTTATTTAACCTGTCAAGCAGGCGGTCATGGGCTGTGCGCATCTCGCGCCGGATGCGTGCCAGCGTGGGGCTGGCGTCGTCGATGACCTCTCCCTGATCACTGATGCTCTGGTCGATCTCTTCTGCCAGGCGTGTGCATGGCTCGATCCGCCCGGCAATATCGGCCAGGAGCGGGACCTGCTCGTGCAGGCGCTCGAGGGCTCGCTGCACACGCGCGCCCGCGCGCAGGGTGCTGCGGATGTCGAGCAGATCGGTGGGCTGCAGCACGGCACCACGCTGGGCATTCGACGCCAGGTTCCTGACGTCGTGTGCCCCCCCCAGCGGCAGGCCCCCCACCGTGTCGAGCAGAAATCTTGCCTCCCCCGTTTCGCGCTGGCTCTGCTCCACCTCGACGTACACAGGCGAGGGACGCAGCGCGAGGGCGAGTGTGCGTCCCGCGGAAAAGGTGGTATGTTGCGCCAGGCGGTTGAGCACCTGTGGGAACTCGAGGGTCCTGAGGTGTTTCTCTTCCATTACAACCTGATCGTAAAGATCTCTGGCGGCAGCCCCTTAGGCATCCATGGACGCAAGGTGGCAAGGACGATAGGCACCAAGCGGTAGAACATTCCGACCATATTGGACCGCTGGAAATATGCAACCACGTTGCCCGGTGCCTCTCCAGCCTGGATCGAAGCGCCCAGGAAAAAGCCGAGGACGAGGACCCCCAGGCCGATCCAGACCGAGGTCACAAAAAAGCCGACGAGCAGCCCGCCGAGCTGATCGAGATGCCTGATGCCGGGCAGCTCAGTCTCTTTATATGTCCGGCTCAAGACAAAGTTGATGATGACGTATGCGAGAACCAGGATGATCAAGAAGGCTCCCCCCAGGCAGAGCCGCCGGGGTAGGCCAAACAGGTAAAAGATCCAGTTACCCAACGTGTTGTGGAAGGTGAGGGCGAGCACGGCCGCGACATACAGCACCAGCAGGCTGAGCACCATGCGCACCAGCCCCTTCACAAATCCCAGGACGAGGCCTACCATCAGAGCGAGGATGATTATCACGTCAAAGGGATTGATTCCCAAGTAGCCCATGCTCTACTCCCCGGCGAGTAACGCGCTGTCCTCTGGGCAGTTGTTCAGCCCGGAGGCAGGCTCTTTACCCATCCTGATCCATTTTCTCCGCTGCCTGGGGTGACCGAGTCCGAAGCACCCGCTCGATGCGCGCGATCAGCTCGCGGCGAGGCAGCTTGGATTTCACGATAAAATCGTCGAGATCGGTGCGGGCGAGCCACATAATCTGGTCAAAGGGGGAATCAAGCGCAGTGAGGGCAATCACAGGGATGTCGCGGATTCGCTCGTCCTTTTTCTTTTCCAGCAACACTTCGGCGCCATCCATGCCGGGCATCATGAGATCGAGGAGGATCAGGTCTGGTTGCTCGTGACGCATCATTTCCAGCCCCTCCCTGCCGCCCTCTGCGCCGATCACCTGATAGCCGGCCTTATTCAGGATCAGCTTGACGTACTCGATCATGTCGGGGTCGTCTTCGATACACAGGATCGTCGGTTCGGTCATGGTTCGCTCCCGCTACGAATGGCGCCGGGCATCCCTTTTTCGCTCAATACCCTCGCCACTGTCCCCAGTAGCTCCTTGCGCTTGAAAGGCTTGGTGACATAATCCTTGATCTCGGTGTGTCGCTTCCACATGATCTGGTCAAAGGGGGAAGCGAGGGCCGTGACGGCAACGACGGGAATGTCCTTGATCGCCGGGTCCTTCTTTTTCCGAAGAAGGACTTCGGCACCGTCGACGTTGGGCAGCATCAGGTCGAGGAGTACGAGGTCTGGCTGCTCGCGGCGCATCATCTCGAGACCCTCGATGCCGTCGTGCGCACCGGCAAACTGGTAACCAGCCGTCTCCAGAATGAGGCGCAGCAGGTCCAGCATGCCGGCCTCGTCTTCTATGCACAAGATTCGCTTGGGTGATTCGTCAGACACTTTTCCGTCTCCGCTCCTGTCTTGGCTATGCGACGCTATAGCTCATTCTATCAGAATCGGGCGTGAAAGTCAAACATACCCGGCTGCCGCTCAGCCAGGCGCTACGACGCCTCGGGCCACAGCCAGGGCCAGGCAGCGGCACGCGTGGTGGCTACTGTCTCGCGCAGGCGCTCGATCTCGGCCAGGTTGCCCCCTTCGTCACCCAGCAAGCGCAGGTGGGCCTTGGTAAACGCCAGCTCCGTGGCGCTCTGAAAATAGTGGACCACGAGACGCGAGGCCGCGTGGCCACCGGCGCGCCAGGCGTGCAGACGCACCCGCTGGCGCGCGGCGGCAGATTGCAGCAGGCGCAACTCCTGGTCCGTGATTGCGCCGCGGCGCACCTCTTCAATCAGGCCCCGCTCGATCCAGCGGCTTTCTTTCCGCCAGGTGAGGTAGGCGACGGCCAGCAGCAAAAAGAGCCCACCCCAGTGGATCAGCAGGCTAATGCCGAGCGATAGGCACAACGTCTGCTCTGCCAACGTGGCCCCCGCGTTGTGCATTCCGTGCAGCGTGACGGCCGCCAGCCAGCCAGCAGGCGGCACGAGCAGCCGGTAACCCAAACTCGGCGCCAGGCGCGCATAGCCGAGCGCGGCCCCGGTGATCCCGGTCCAGAAGGCGTGGTTAAAGCCAAACACCACCGTCCGCATCAAGATGTTGGCCAGGCCGGCGTTGATTCCCTCTGCAGAGAGGATGGGCAAAAAGTAGGCAAACACGTTCTCGGTGAGGGCAAAGCCAAAGCCGATCATGGCACCATACACGATCCCGTCGAGGACGTTGTCGAGCTCGCGCCGCAGGAAGAGGAACAGAGCGGCAAGTGCCACCCCCTTGGCTGTTTCTTCCACCAGGGGGGCACTGATGCTTGCCGTAGCCAGGGTACCCAGCAACCCGTCGCCGGCGACGGCCACAATGCCCGCGTCGACGATCACCTCGACGACGATCGAAATGACGGCTGCGGGAATCGCGCCCCACGCAAAGGCGAGGACCAACAGCCGCACCGGCTCTTTTTCATAGCGGTCGAGCCACCAGATGAACGATACATACACCACGGTGGGCACCAGCCCGCCAAGAACGGCGATCAATACCTCCATCAGCTCGTTCTCTCCGTCTCTCATACGGTATCTGCTCAATAATCGGGGGTTGGGGTGTGTGCGATGCCCGCACACACCCCAACTTTCTCCCCTTTATTGAGATGATACCCTATACGCGCACAAGTGCATAGAACACGGGCATAAAAACCAGTCGCGTGCCACTCTCGGTGGCGGTCCGGCTCGACGCGCGCACCTGTTCCATCTCGGGGGTGGGCACCTGTCCTGCCAGCGTCCGCGCCCACAGCGCCCACTCGGCATCGTCTTCGGCACGCAGACGGCCCAGATCCCAAACACCGGGCATCACGCCCACCTCGGTCTCGCGCACGGCGGGCAGGGCAAAGAGGGCGCGCAGGCGGCGTCCCACGCACGGATCGGCGCCCTCCTCTTCCAGTGCCTGGATCTGCCATTCACGCAGCGGGAGGGCCGGGTAGTCGATCCGCCCCCCATAGTCGGGCTCAGCCGCGACAATGACGGCGCCGCCTGGCCGCGTCACCCGCACCATCTCGGCCGCGCAGCGCGCTGGGTCGCCGCACCAGAGGAGCAGGAAGTGGCACGTGACCACGTCAAAGTAGGCGTCGGGAAAGGGCAGGTCGTGGGCGTCGGCGGTGCGGTATTGGGCCTGCGGGTAGTGGCGGCTGGCGTAGGCGACCATGTCGGGATCGAGGTCAATGCCGGTTACCTGCCCGCGCGTGCGTGCTGCCAGCTCGGCCGTGATCACGCCCGTGCCGCTGCCCACGTCGAGGACACGCTCCGCCTGGAGCAGGTTAGCCCTCCGGTAGAGATGGGAGCGCATCGGCCCTGTCCACTCTGCCTGGCGCGCGAACTGGCGATCCCACTCGGCGGGCGTCATCTTGGTTGTCATATCGGCGGCCGACCTCCACAATTTGACGGCCCCATTATAAAGCCTGGTACTGCTTCTGTCAATCGGGGAAAAGATGGTAGTGCTCGTGGGCGGAAATCCCTTCAAACGCAACCAACTTGGAAAAGAGCTCTTTTTGTGGTATAGTGATGCGCACTGTACCCGGCACTGCCGCTGCCATGTTTCATTCCCGCGCAGGTGCCGGCTGTGTTCTGACCGCACCGCGCCGACCAGGAGATCGACACAAAGATGGAACTATCCAGACACACCCTTGACAACGGCCTGACCGTGCTGTTGCGCGAGAGCCACCACGCCCCGGTGACCACCTTCTGGGTTTGGTACCGGGTGGGCAGCCGCAACGAGGTACCCGGCATCACAGGCATCGCCCATTGGACCGAGCACATGCTCTTCAAAGGCTCAGAGGCTTTTCCGAAAGGCGAGATCGACAAGCAGATCGCCCGCAACGGCGGGATGATGAACGGCCTCACGTGGCTCGACTTTACCACTTTTTTCGAGACGCTGCCCGCCGACCGTGCCGACCTGGCCCTGCGCATCGAGTCGGACCGCATGGCGCGGGCCCTGTTTGACCCGCAAGAGGTAGGCCTTGAGCGCACCGTCATTATTTCAGAGCGGCAGGGGGCCGAAAACCGGCCCACGTTCCTGCTCGGCGAGGAGGTCACCGCCGCTGCTTTTCGCGTGCATCCCTACCACCACGAGACGATCGGCGACATGAGCGACCTGCTGACGATCGACCATGCGGACCTGTGTCGCCATTACCAAACCTACTATGGCCCCCACAACGCCATCGCCGTTGCTGCCGGCGATTTCGAGTCGGGCGCGATGCTGCGGCGCATCGAGGATCTGTTTGGCCCGTTGCCGGCACGCGCCGTGCCGCCGCCGGTGACGCGGGTCGAGCCGCCTCAGCGCGGCGAGAGGCGGGTGACCCTCGAAGGGCCAGGCACGACGGCCTACCTGCACGTGGCCTACCACGCACCCGCGGCCAGCGATGCCGACTTTTTTCCGATGACCGTGCTCACCAGCGTGCTCAGCGGCGCGTCAAGCATGAACCTTTTTTCGTCGGGTGTGCCCAACCGCAGCTCGCGCCTCTACCGTGTCCTGGTAGAGAGTGGGCTGGCTGCCGGCCTGGCGGGGTCGCTGCCGCCCACACTCGACCCCTACCTCTACAGCATCGTCGCCACGGTGCGCTCGGGCCGCACCCTCGACGAGGTGGAGGCGGCGCTCGACGCCCAGATCGAGCGCGTGCTGCGCGAGCCGCTGTCGACGGCAGAGGTAGAGACGGCGGTGCGCCAGGCCCAGGCGCAGTTTGCCTACTCGAGCGAGAGTGTGACCAGCCAGGGCTTCTGGCTGGGTTATGCCTCTATCGTCGCCGATCTCGACTGGTTCGATACCTTTTTGGCACGCCTCGCCGCCGTGACGCCGGAGGACGTGTATCGCGCCGCCAACCTGCACCTGCTGCCGCGCAACCGGACCGTGGGCCGCTACCTGCCCCAGGATGTCCAAGGAGGCACCCTGTGAGTGATTCATTCCCTTCCCCAGAGACCATCCACCGGGTCGAGCTGCCGAATGGCCTCGTCGTCCTGGCCTACCAGAATCCCACCAGCCCTGCCGTGGTCGTCGCCGGATCGGCGTGGGCGGGGGCGATCAGCGACCCACCGGCACAGGCCGGCCTGGCGCGCTTCACGGCGGCGATGTTGATGCGCGGCACCGAGACGCGCGCATTCGCACAGATCAACCAGGAGCTCGAGTCGGTCGGCGCCAACCTGGGCGTGCATGCGGGGGTGCACACCGTCGGGGTTGGCGGCAAGTCGCTGGCCGGCGATCTCGACCTGCTCCTCGACGTCCTGGCCGATGTGCTGCGCCATCCCACTTTTCCGCCGGCGGAAGTAGAGACGCTGCGGGGCCAGATCGTGACCGACCTGGAGCGGCGACAGCACGACACGCGGCGCATGGCGCGCCTGACCTTTGACGAGCTTCTCTATCCCGATCATCCCTACGGACGTAGCGTGAGCGGGTACCTGGAGACAGTGCGCGACCTGGGACACGACGACCTGGTAGCCTTCTATCGCGATCACTATACGCCGCGCGGCGCGATCATCACCATCGTCGGTGCCATTTCCACCCTCGACGCCGTGGCGCGGGTGGGCGCGGCGCTGGGCGATTGGCAGGCACCGGCGGCTGTTGCCCATACGACGATCCCACCTCAGGTCGGGCTGGGCGAGCGGCGGATGCAGCACGTGCCGGTGCCGGGCAAGAGTCAGGCGGACGTGATCGTCGGCTGGCCTGGCATGGCGCGGACCGATCCCGACTTGATGGCCGGCACACTTGCCAACACAGTCCTCGGCGTGTTTGGCATGATGGGCCGCCTCGGCGACACGGTGCGCGACCAGCAGGGGCTCGCCTACTATGTCTATAGCCGCCTCGAAGCAGGGTTGGGCGCGGGCCCATGGCTGGCCAATGCCGGCGTCGACCCGGCCAACGTCGAGCGCGCGGTGGATGGCATCGTGGCGCAGGTGCGCCGGCTGCGTGATCAACCGGTGTCAACAGACGAGCTGGCAGACAGCCAGGCATACCTGACAGGGTCAATGCCGCTGCGGCTGGAGACGAACGAGGGGGTGGCAGGTGCCATCCTGGAGATGGAGCGTTATGGGCTGGGCCTCGATTACTTGCAGCGCTATTCGGACCTGGTGCGCGCCGTCACGCCAGAGCAGGTGCGCGAGGTGGCGCGTGCATACCTGAACCCTGACGCCTATGTGCTGGCCACGGCCGGGCCGGGAGGATAGCAAAGGTGGCATTGACGACAGGGGTCGATATGGTCGAGATGGAGCGCCTGTCTCGCGCCGTGGCGCGGTTCGGCGCGCACTTTACAGCGCGCGTGTACACGGCGGCCGAGTTGGCACGCTACGCAGAGCGGGTGGATGAGCTGGCGACACGCTTTGCGGCCAAGGAGGCAGTGTCCAAGGCGCTTGGTGTGGGCATGCGCCACATGAGTGCCCACGGCATCGGATGGCACGAAGTGGAGGTGCTGCCCGACGAGCGCGGCAAGCCGATCCTGCACCTGCACGGCCGCGCCCGCACCCTGGCCGACGAGCAGGGCCTGCGGGAGTGGTCGATCAGCCTGACGCACGAACGCACCTTGGCCCTTGCCTTTGTGGTGGCGATGGGATAAGAGATATTAGATATTGGCAGGAGTCGTCAATATCTAATATCTATCAGTAGAAAGTCTCGATCGGCCAGCCGCGTGCCTGCGCCACGCGCCGTAATCGTAGGTCCGGATTGACGGCCATGGGATGGCCCACCTGCTCAAGTAAGGGCAAATCACTGATGCTGTCGGTATAAAAGTAGCTGGCGCCGAGGTCGACTTCCTGCTCGGCGGCAAAGCGCTCGGCCCACACGATCTTGCCCTCGCCATAGCACACCGGCGGTACCGCCCGCCCGGTAAAGACCCCATTCTTGCTCTCCAGGCGGGTGCAGACATACTGCCCATCAATGCCGAGGTAGGCGGCCATCGGGCGCACGACATACTGGGTCGATGCCGATACGATGGCGGCGACGTGGCCCTGGGCTTGGTGCTCGGCGACGCGTGCCACGCCCATCTCGGCGATGTGGGGCGCGACGTCCTCTTCGAACCACTCGTCGCACAGCGCCCGCATGTCGGCCTCGTCGGCACCTTGGGCTGACTCGATCAGGCGTGGGATGATCTCTTCCATGTTTAGAATCCCAAACTTGCTGAGCGCTGTCCACCACCCCACGCGCGCCAGCTCGCGCAATTTCATCTCACCCCGCTTGTACATAAAGCGCGCATAGAGCGCGCCCGAGCTCGTGTCGAGCAGCGTCTTGTCCAGGTCAAAAAGCGCCGCAATACGGCCCATTGGGTGCCTCCTCCGTATCCCCCTTGGGATCGCCGAGCGCGCCCTGTACCCCAGGGGCCTCGGCCCCCATTTTCATCCCTCGTGGCGCCCCACCGGGTATGGCAACTCCCTCTCTTGACTCACCCCATTATACGGTGGAATCGAGCTTCGGGCAAGCACCCGCCTTTGGAAGATTAGAAGGCTGGAAGGATGCAGCACAGACCATCCATCCAGTCTTCCAGCCTTCCTACCTTCCATTCTTCCCATGCCTGTGGTAGAATAGCCCAATCCTGACCCGGAGGTGCGCTGATGCGCGCAGAGATTGTGACCACCGGCACCGAGCTGTTGCTCGGGCAGATCGACGACACGAACGCCACCTACCTGGCGCAGCAACTGCGCGACCTGGGGATCGACCTCTTTTTCCGCACGACGGTGGGTGACAATCAGGAGCGGATTGCCCGCGTGCTCGAGCAGGCGCTGGCGCGCGCCGACGTGGTCATCACCACCGGTGGCCTGGGTCCGACGGTGGATGACGTGACGCGCGACGCGGTGGCGCAGGTGACCAGGCGCGAGCTGGTGCTCTTTCCACACCTCCTGGCCCAGATCGAAGCCTTTTTTGACCGCTTTGGGTCCAGGATGGCCGAGAACAACCGCCGCCAGGCCTACCTGCCCGAGGGAGCCATTCCGATTGAGAATCCTGTCGGCACGGCGCCCGCCTTTGTCGTCGAGGACGAGCAGGGCACGATTATCACCCTGCCGGGCGTGCCGCACGAGATGCGCTACCTGATGCACAACGCCGTCATCCCCTACCTGCAGCGGCGACTTGGCAGGCAGGAGGTGTTGGTGACGCGCGTGCTGCGCACCGTCGCGCTCGGCGAAAGCCGGATCGACGAGGTGATTGCCGACCTGGAGACCTCGTCCAATCCCACGGTGGGCCTGTCGGCCCACCCGGGGCAGACCGACGTGCGCATCGTGGCCAAGGCCGCCAGCCGGGAAGAGGCCGAGCGCCTGGTGGCGGGGTGCGAGGCGCTGGTGCGCGAGCGGCTGGGGGATGCGATCTATGCCACGGGGGACGCGACGCTCGAGTCGGTGGTGGCGGCGCTGTTGGCCGGGCAGGGGGCAAGTCTCGCCGTGGCAGAGACGTCGACGCGCGGCGATCTGAGCCGGCGCCTGACCGCACACCCGGACGTGTTCGCCGGCGGCGTGGTGGCGATGGACGGCGCCGGGCTCGGCCGCCTGCTCGGCGTCGAGGTGGGCGTGGCGCCAGGAGCGGCGGACGCACGCGCCCTGGCGCATGCCGTGCGCCACGCGTGGGGCACCGCCTACGGGCTGGCAGTGATGGCCGACGCCGAAGCGCATCCATGGGTTGCCATCGTAGGCCACGCCGTCGACGGGGTGCGCCGCCTGCGCTTTCGGGGCCACGACGGCCGGGCGCGAACGTGGACGACCACGGTGTCTTTGGAATTCTTCCGCCGCCTGCTGCTCGACCGGGCAGACGGGTGGGCTGAATAGGAGCCAAGATGATCCGGCAAAGAGCATTGAGCGCGTTGATCGGGGTGGTGGTCTTGATGGTGGGGATGGTTGTCCCCATGTCGTCGCGAGGGAGCACGCTGCTAGGCGCGGGCGATCGAAGCGATTTCCAGCGTGTAGGGGGGGGATTGCTTCGCTACGCTCGCAATGACAGGGGGGTGGTGCCGGCGGATGTGTGGGCGGCGGCGGCGAGCGACGGGGCGGTGGACATTCTCGTCGTGCTGCGCGACGGCGCGGATCTGACGGCGGTCCCGGATGGTCTGGACAGGGTGGCGCGTGGGGAGCAGGTGTACGACGCGCTGTGGCAGGCCGCGGGCAAGGCCCAGCGCGCGCTGCGGGCTGATCTGGACGCGGCGGGTATCGCGTACAGGCCGTTCTACCTCGTGAATGCCATCCAGGTCAGGGCGGATGAGGCCTTGCTGCGCGTGCTGGCAACCCGGCCTGACGTGGCGCGCATTGTGCCGAACACGCCAGTGCCGGGCATCCCGCGGGGTGAGGGGACGCTCCCGGCCACGGCACCGCAGGGCATCGAGCCCAACCTGCTGCGCATCCACGCCGCCGACGTGTGGGCGCTGGGCTATACAGGTGAGGGGATGGTGGTCGCTGGGCAGGACACAGGGTACGACTGGGAACACCCGGCGCTGATGGCCCAATACCGCGGCTGGGATGGCAGCACGGCGACGCACGATTATCACTGGCATGATGCGATCCACGGCGACGATTCGCATACAGCACCGGGCAACTCTTGTGGCTTTGATTCGCCTGTGCCCTGCGATGACCACGGGCATGGGACACACACGATGGGCACCATCATCGGCGACGATGGCGGCGCGAACCAGATCGGCGTCGCGCCGGGGGCACGCTGGATCGCGTGCCGGAACATGGAAGAGGGATGGGGCACGCCTGCGACCTATCTCGAGTGCTTTGAGTTTTTCCTGGCGCCCTACCCCGTGGGGGGCACACCCGCCGAGGGCGTGCCGGCGCTGGCGCCGCACGTGGTGAACAATTCGTGGGGCTGCCCTCCGGAGGAGGGCTGCGACCAGGCGGCGATCGATTTGATCGACCAGGCGGTGAGTGCACTGCGCCAGGCCGGGATCGTCGTCGTGGCGTCGGCCGGCAACAACGGAAGTGCGTGCGAGACAGTGATCCACCCGCCTGCCATCGCGCGCGATGCCGTGTCGGTGGCGGCTTTCGACGATGTGAGCGGCGCGATCGCCAGCTTTTCGAGCCGTGGGCCGGTGACGGACGCGCTGGGGGCACACCAGAAGCCCGACCTTGCGGCCCCGGGCGTGGGGGTGCGCTCGAGCCTGCCCGGCGGGATCTATGGGAACATGTCGGGCACGAGCATGGCCGCGCCCCACGTGGCGGGGGCGGTGGCGCTGCTCCTGTCGGCGGCGCCAGCGTACATGGGGGACGTGGGCCTGATCGAGTCGGCACTGACCTCTACGGCTGTGCCCAGGACCACATCGCAGGGCTGTGGCGGCGACGGCCCCGACAGTGTGCCGAACAACGTGTGGGGATGGGGAGAGCTGGACGTGCTGGCCGCGGTCGAGCTGGCCCGGTCAGGCGGTGTGACGGGCTTGATTGTCGATGCCGTGGCCGGTACCCCGGTGGCGGGAGCCGACGTCGTGGCGCGGCTGGAGGGAACGGGGAGCATCGAGGGCACAACGTACACGGATGCTTCCGGCGCTTTTGCCCTGACGCTGCCCGTGGGCGCCTACGGGCTGACGGTTGATGCCCAGGGCTATGCTGCGACCGTCAAAACCGATGTCCAGATCATGACTCATGAGACTCTGGTGCTGGAAAGGATGATGCTTGTACCGGTTCCGACCTATTATCTTCCGCTCATAGTCGTGCCATAAGGGTGGACAGGGCTGAGCTTACGGCCCAATGCTCTCTGTTGCAGGCTCTGCACGCACAGCGCCCAGGGCCGGCTCGACGCCACTGCCGTCGAGCAGACCGACAGGCTGCAGCGTCTCCTCGTCGTACAGCACCAGCGTTAGCGTGTAGCTACCCGGCCCCTCAGGGAGCGGCAGCGTGTAGACGTTCAGCGTTGTCTCGCCAGGCTGCCACCATGGGGTGCGCAGGTGGCGGTCGTTGAGCAGAAGGCGATCGTCCTGCGCCAGGGCTGCGCCGCTCTCGTCGCGCAGGCGGAGCGAGACCTTGAGCGGGCGGGGCGTGGGGCCGTTCGCCTGCCAGCGGAGCGTGACCAGCGCGAGCCGGCCAGCAGTTGCCGCTGTCTCCCGGCCGTGCCAGTCGGCGGCCAGGAGGGTGACCCCCGGCTCAAAGCGCAGGGCCACCTCTGCGAGTGATTGGAAGAGCCGGAAGCGGGTCGGCGAGTCGATCTGCCACCAGCGCACGGTGTACCCCCGAAATGCCTCTTCTCCCATCCTCCGGCCGTGGGTGTCCAGCAGCGCCGGCACGGCCCCGCGTGGATCAATGTCCGACTCGTACCACGTCACCCAGAAGAGGGTCTCAGCCCCGGCCGCCAGCTCGGTCATGCGCTCGTCCACTTTGTTAATGTCGACAAAAAGGTACTGGGCAGGCGCCTGGCCCGCGGGCCCGGCCGGGGGAAAGCCGTAGGGATCGTTGTTCCAGCGCTGCCAGTAAAAGCCAAAGGGATATCTCTGGTCGACCAGGATGAGGTCGCCGGGCGCGGCATGTTCGCGCAGCCAGGCCGTCACGCCGCGCATGTCGTCGTGAAAGTATCGAGGGTCGGTGAGGTCGGCGTGTAGGGAGGGAATAGAGAGGAGTGCCAGGCCGGCAACCAGGATCCAGGGCAGGGGCCGGCAGAGGCGGCGCCAGCCCGCCAGTGCCCAGCCGGCGAGTGCCCAGAAAGCAGGCAGCACAAAGCTGATGTAACGCGGGTTGAATGCGGAGCGGCGGGTCAGGATGAGGTAGTAGAGCGCCAGGCCGCCGGCCAGCCAGAAGGTGAGCAGGGCCACGACCCTGCGCCGGTGGGGCTCGCGCAGGGCGAAGACCGCTCCGCCGAGAGGGAGGAGCAGCCAGAGCCAGCGGCCGAGGGACCAGGCGGCCTGCGGGGCGACCTCGCCCAGGGTGTAGGCGTGGTAGAGCTGGCCCAGGTAGGTCGACAGTGCCGGCAGGCTCAGGTTCGGATTATGGTAGCCGGGGATCTGGCGCAGGGCGATGGGGAGTGCGGGCAGGCAGAGCAGGGCCATCGCCAGCCCGGCGAGCCCAAGGGTGCGCAGGCGCGCCAGGCGATCGGGGCCGCGCAGTGCCCAGCCCAGGAGCCACACGCCGAACGCTGCCAGGATGAGGACAGTGCTATAGTGGGTGAGCACGCTCGCCGCGGCGAGGATCACGAACGCCAGCCAGCCGTGCCAGGGATGCGATGCTGGGCGGGTGGCATGCCAGAGCGCGAGGGCGGCGGCAGAGAGGAGCACCCAGGACAGGGTGTACATACGCGTTTCTTGCGCTTCGGCCAGCGCGTAAGGGGACACGGCCGCCAGCGCCAGGGCCAGCAACCCGGCCCACCGGCCGGGGGCGGCCGGGACGAGCGTGCGTGCCAGGCGGCAGGTCAACACGGCAGCCAACACCCCACAGCAGACACCAAAGAGGCGAGTGGCAAAGGCAGTGGTGCCGGCGAGGCCTGTCCAGGCGTGCAGGCTGTAAAAGTAGAGCGGCGGGTGGATATCAAGCTCGGGCGCGCCGGCAATCTGGGCCAGGGGCCGGGTCGCGACGTCGATATTGCGGGCCTCATCCCACCAGATGTCCTGGGCATCGAGGCGCTGCAGGCGGAGCGCCCAGGATGCCAGCACAAGCAGGAGCAGGGCTGCCCGCCCGAGCGTTCCACTCAGAACCGCTCTCCTGGTAGCGCCTCTTTCGACCCCTGCGTCCGTTCCATACTTCGTGCTCACAGTGGGGAGTATAACACAGGGTGGCCGCTTGCGCAACAGCCGGCGGCCCATGGTTTGCCCCCGGCCCGCTTTTTCGGTATAATGGCTTGACGCAATGCGAACGGCCAGGAGCGTGTGATGACGAACCGCCCCAAAATCGTATTGATCGACGGCCATGCCCTGGTGTACAGGGCCTACTTTGCCCTGCCACCGGAAATGGCGACGTCGCGGGGTGAGCTGACGAACGCAGTGTTTGGCTTTGCCTCGATGCTGATCAACGTCTATCGCGACGAGCAGCCCGACTATATCGCCATTGCCTGGGACGTGGGCCGCACCTTTCGCCACGATGCCTATGACGAGTACAAGGCCAACCGGGCGCACATGCCCGACGCCCTGTCGATCCAGTTCCAGCGCATTCACGAGCTGGTGCAGGCGTTTCACATCCCGGCCTACCAGGCAGAGGGGTACGAGGCCGACGACGTGCTCGCCGCACTGGCCCGCCAGGCGAAGGAGGAGGGGCTTGACGTCGTCATTGTCACCGGCGACACGGACACCTTCCAGCTCATCGATCCCCACGTACGGGTGCTCGCGCCGAGGCGCAGCTTTGGCGATACAGTGGTGTACGACGTACAGGCGATCCGGGAGCGCTATGGCCTGGAGCCCGGGCAGTTGATCGACTACAAGGCGCTCACAGGCGACACGAGTGACAACGTGCCAGGGGTACGCGGCGTGGGCGCCAAGACGGCGACGAGCCTGCTGCAAGCGTATGGCACTGTCGAGGGCATCTACGAGCACCTCGACCAGGTCAAGAGCGCCCGCTTTCGCCAGGCACTCCAGGAGGGCCGCGACGTGGCCTTTCTCAGCAAGCGCCTGGTGACGATCACCGACGAGGTGCCGGTGGCGCTGGATCTGAAGGCATCGCGTGTGCGCCCAATCGACCGCGACGAGGTGGTGGAGATGTTCCGCCAGCTCGAGTTCCGCGCGCTGCTCAACCGCCTGCCCGGGCAGGCGCATCTGCCCGAGCCAGGCCCGGCACACAGCCAGCAGTTGTCGCTCTTTGGCGACGTGGCGCAGGATGAGGCCGCCGGCCAGGGGGGCGCAGAGGCTGAATACCAGGTGGTCGACACGGTCCAGGCGCTCGACAGGCTGGTGGCGCGCCTGAAAGAGGCGAGGGCGCTGGTCGTCGACGTCGAGTCGACGAGCATCGATCCGATGGCGGCCGAGCTGGTGGGGATCGCCCTGGCGTCGGAAGAGGGGCGGGCGTACTACCTGCCGGTCGGCCACCGCCAGGGACGCTGCCTTCCGTTGCCCCTGGTGGCCGAAAAGCTGGGGCCCCTGCTGCGCGATCCCGCCGTGCGCAAGTACGCACACAATGCGAACTATGACCTGACGGTGCTGGCAGAGCATGGGATCGACGTAGAGCCCGTGGTGTGCGATACCATGGTGGCCGAGTGGATCATCAACCCGGAGAGCCACAACCTGGGGCTGAAAGGACTGGCGTGGACACGCCTGGGGCTGGAAATGACGCCCATCGAGGATCTGATCGGCAGCGGCAAGGGGCAGACGACGATGGCGCACGTGGCGATCGACCAGGCCAGCCGCTACGCGTGTGCCGACGCCGATATGACGCTGCGCCTGGCCAGCTTGCTCCAGGAGGAGCTACGCGAGAAGGCGCTGTGGAAGCTGTTCGCCGAGGTCGAGATGCCGCTGGTGCCGATCATTGTCGACATGCAGCGCGCGGGGATCAAGCTCGACGTGGCCGCGCTGGAGGAGCTGGGCGAGCAGCTCGGGCAGCGGATGGAAGAGATCCAGGCTGAGGTCGAAGGGCACGTCCGTCACCCGATCAATATCAACTCGACGCAGCAGTTGAGCGTGGCCCTGTTCGACGAGATGGGACTGGCGCTGCCCTGGATGCGGCGCGGCAAATCGGGGCACTATTCCACCGCCGCCGACGTCCTCGAAAAAATCCGGGACAGGCACCCCCTGGTCGACCTGGTGCTCGAATACCGCCAGCTCTCCAAGTTAAAGGGGACGTACGTCGACGCCCTGCCGGCGCTGGTCAACCAGCGCACAGGGCGCGTCCACACCTCTTTCAACCAGGCAGGCGCGGCGACAGGGCGCTTTTCGTCCTCGAACCCGAACCTGCAGAATATCCCGATCCGGAGTGAGCAGGGACGCGAGATCCGGCGCGCCTTCGTCGCAGACGAGGGGCGCCTGCTGCTCGCCGCCGATTACTCGCAGGTCGAGCTGCGCGTGCTGGCGCACATTGCCCAAGACCCCGCCATGCTCGCCGCGTTCGCGCGAGGCGAGGACATTCACGCCAGCACGGCGGCCATCCTCTACGACGTCCCGCTGGCAGAGGTGACCTACCACCAGCGGCGCATCGCCAAGATGACCAACTTTGCCATCAGCTATGGCGTCACCGGCTATGGCCTGGCCGATCGCACCGGTCTGGCACCTGAAGAGGCCAGCGCCTTTATCGACCGCTACTTTCGCACCTTTCCCGCCATCCGCGAGTATATCGAGCGCACGCGCGACCTCGCCCGCGAACAGGGATACGTCGAGACATTGCTCGGCCGGCGCCGCTACTTTCCGCAGCTCAGCACGACGTCGCGCGTGCACCAGAATGTGCGCGAGCAGGCCTACCGGATGGCGATCAATGCACCGGTTCAGGGCACCGCCGCGGACATTTTAAAGGTAGCGCTCCGCCGCCTCTGGCGCGCGCTGCAACAACGCGCCCTGCGCAGCCGCATGATCCTGCAGGTGCACGACGAGCTGGTGCTCGAGGTGCCCGAGGAGGAACTGGATGAAGTAGCGGCGCTGACAGTCGAGGTCATGGAGGGCGCATACGAGCTGGACGCACCGCTCAAGGTGGACGTCAAGGTCGGGCGCAACTGGCTCGACATGGAAGAATACACAGGAGAAAGAGATGTTGAGAGATGATCTGGCCGACCTGATCTACAAAGCCACGCGTAAGGCACAAAAGAAGAGTAGCTTGCCCCGCACCGACATCCCGGAAGTCGTTATCGAGCGGCCGCGCCGGCCCGAGCACGGCGACTATGCGACCAGCCTGCCGCTGAAAATGATCGCCGACGTCAACCGCGCCCTCAAGGAGGCGGACAAGCCAAAACTATCGCCGCTAGAGGTGGCCCGATCGATCGTGCACCGGCTGGAAGATGCGCCGTTCATCGGCCAGGTGGACGTGGCGCCGCCCGGTTTTATCAACATCACACTTAGCGACGCGTGGCTGGCGCAGCAGGTGGCAGAGATCCTGGCTGCCGGCGACCAGTTTGGCCGCGTGGACGTGGGCCAGGGCAGGCGGGTGCAGGTGGAGTATGGCAGCATCAACCCCACAGGCCCGCTCCACGTCGGCGCCGGGCGAAACCTGGCCCTGGGCGATACGATCGCCAACCTGCTCGAGGCCGGTGGCTACCAGGTCCAGCGCGAGTATTACGTGAACGATGCCGGCGTGCAGATGGACAAGCTGGGCGAGAGCATCTATGTGCGCTACTGCCAGGCGCTGGGGCACGACTGTGGCGATATCCCGGAGGGGGGCTACAGGGGCAACTATGTCGCCGACTGGGCACGCCAGATCGTCGCCGACGAGGCGGACCGCTACCTGCAGATGCCGAGGGAAGAGGCAGTGGTCGCCCTGCGCGAGATCGGCCTCAACCGCGCACTCGACAACATCCGCGAGGACTGTGCGCGGATGGGCGTCGAGTATGACCACTGGTTTTCAGAGCGCACGCTGTACGAGACCGGTGTGTTTGACCACATCATGAGCCTGTTGCGGCAGGGAGATCACCTCTACCTGGCCGATGGTGCCGTGTGGTTCAACGCCACCGCCCTGGGCGGGGACAAGGACGAGGTGATCATCAAGTCCAACGGGCAGACAGGCTACTTTGCCTCCGACCCTGCCTACCACTATAACAAATTTGTACAGCGTGGGTTTGACTGGGTGATCGACGTGTGGGGGGCCGACCACCAGGGGCACGTGCCGCGCATGAAGGCGGCCATGGCGGCGCTGGGGCTTGACCCGGACCGGTTGACGCTGCTGATCTACCAGATGGTGACGATCCTGGAGAGCGGCGAGCAGGTGCGCCTGTCCAAGCGTGCCGGCACCTCTGTCGACCTGCGCGACTTGCTCGACGACATTGGCCCCGACGCGATCCGCTTTTTCCTCGTGGCGCGCAGCCCCGATAGCCAGATGGACCTCGACCTGGACCTGGCGCGGCAGCAGTCGGATGAGAACCCGGTCTACTATGTCCAGTACGGGCACGCGCGCATCGCAAGCATTCTGCGCTATGCGGCGGAGCAGGGCTTCTCAGATGAGGGGGCCGACGTGTCGCTGCTGGCACACCCGGCGGAACTGGCGCTGGTGCGCAAGATGATCGAGCTGGAAGAGGTAATCTATACCGCGGTCGACCGGCTGGAGCCGCACCACCTGACGCACTATGCCCAGGACCTGGCATCCACGTTCCACAGCTTTTACCGCGACTGCCGCGTCGTGAGCAGCGAGCCCGAGGACGCGGAGGTCAGCAAGGCGCGCCTACGGCTGGTCAAGGCGGCCAAGCAGGTGCTGGCGCGCACGCTGCGCCTGATGGGGGTGAGTGCGCCGGAGAGCATGTGACCAAGAGGTGGGTTGCACCTCAAGGTGCAACCCACCTCAGATCTCACATCAACGCTTCACAACCATCGGCAGATAGATCCGAACCCCCGCCGTCACGGTGAACAGATCCTGTTCTTCCACCTGCGCCGTGTTCACCCCGTCAGTCACGAGTAGCCGGGCGTCGTAGCTGCCCGGCCTGCCGGCGAGCTGCGCGCCGGGGATCGTGAACTCGGTCCCGTCGAGGTGGATGCCGTACGGGAACCAGGTAGCGGAATCCGCCGGCTTCAGGAGGAGCGTGGCGCGCAAGTCGTCGGCATCGCCATCACCCGCGCTCCACGAGATCGTCACATCCTGGCCCGGCGCGACGACAGGGTGGGGCTGGCGGCCGGCGCTGGTGGTTGCGGTCATCGGGCCGACGTTGGGGATCGTTGGCGTCCGGTTTATCCGGAACAGCTCCTGATCCTGGCTCTGGAAGGGATCGGCGGGATAGGATGGGCCGTGGAGCGATATCGCCTGCATCGCGCTGTCCCATTCGACTGCAAAGGCAAAGAAGGCAACCTCGCCCCCGCCGCCGGGCACGGTGCGGAACCAGGGGTCGAAGCGGTAGATCCTGTCGCCCTGGCCCGTCTCCAGGTGGATGGCAAAGAACCCTGCGCCGCTCGGCTCGTCGTATGGCATCTGCTCCAGGTCGGGCAGCCCCTCGAACTGGTAGGCAGGCAGGAGTAGGCCGACGAGGTTAACCTCCGGAGCGTCGAAACCATCTTGGGCCCGCAACACACCTGCGATCGTCACTAGTTCCGGATCTTGTGGCACGCGCATGGCGTCGGTCAGATAAGTGTAGCTGAGGCGGTCGATCCAGCGGTTGTAGCCGCCGATGCCGGCGCCTGT